>DVJN01000013.1 GCA_018716755.1 Candidatus Alectryocaccomicrobium excrementavium | reverse complement strand
ACCCGTCCCTATACGCCATGGTACCAAGTGGATTATGCCCGATCCACGAAGCCAGCCTATATGCTCATCCCTGCGGAATTCGAGCGGCGACACCGGCTGCGCCTATTCCAGGGAATTCCTGCCATAGAAGTCACCAACGAAGGGACGCTATATGCGGCGTGGTATTCCGGCGGACAGACAGAAGGGCAGGACAATTTTGTCCTTCTTGCACGCAAGCGTCCCTGCAAAGCGTGGGAAATCCCTTATCGCATCATAGAATGCGTAGAGGGGGTACGCGCATTCGATCCTGCCCTGTGGATGGATCCAGCGGGCAGATTGCACCTTTTCTGGACACAGGCACACTTGTTTTTTGATGGCCGCGAAGGCGTGTGGGAAAGCGTTTGCGAGCAGCCCGACGCTGAGGAAACGCTTTGGACACCTCCGCGCCGCCTTTGTGATGGCTTAATGCTCAATAAACCCATCGTGCTCGCGGATGGGCGCTGGCTCTATACCGTGGCGCGCGTCGGTCTAAAGCGGTTTCATAGCCTTTCTGCCGCCACAGTTATCGGTTCAGAATGCGCTTCGGTGGCATGTCGCGCCCAGGTTTGGGAATCCAAAGACAGTGGTAAAACGATCGCTTTCTGCGGGGAAATCGTAGATGCAATAACGGACTTTGGGGAACACATGCTATATGAGTGCGGCAATGGGCTCCTTGTCATGATGCTTCGGGCCGCGCCGTTTTTGCGTATGAGCCAGTCCGTGGACGGGGGCCACACGTGGTCTGCTTCAACTTTTAGCGCCATTCCTTCCCCATGCAGCCGTTTCCATGTCAGGCGTCTGTCTTCCAGTCGCCTATTGCTTATTAACCACGCAACCTCACAGGGCCGAAATCAATTGTGCGCCTATCTTTCTGAAGATGAGGGCAAAAGTTGGGGGGCCCCTTTTTTGCTGGATGCGCGCGAACAGGTGTCGTACCCCGATGCCCGGCAAACGGCGGATGGGCGCATCCATATTCTATATGATCGGGGCCGATACGATACGCTGGAGATTCTATATGCCTGTGTTACAGAAGGCGACCTGCTGGCCGGCCGCCTTCTTTCCCCCGATTCCTGCCTCGCAGAGATTGTGGATCGTGCATAGCAAAAAACTATGGTTGCGGCATTTTTTCGTCCAGGCGTATTCCCCTCCCTCCCGCGCATATACTCTGCCGACGGGAGGGATTTTTCATGCAGCAGAATCCGCGCATCAAAGTGCACACATCGCTCGCGCCAGCCGAAGAGGCGGCGAAAACGGACAAGAAGATACGCTGGCGCGTTCTGCCGCAAGCACGCGGGCAGAGCGCCCAGCGCAAGCGCATCGCGCGGCGCGCGCGCGCCGCACAGCGAAGCGGGACAAGGCACACGCTCTCCGATCGGCTGTTGCGCAACACGGCAGTAGCCTGCGCGCTGATTCTGGTGGCCATGGCCGTAACGAGCATTGATGCGCCCTGGAGTCAGATGGCGGCGGACGGCCTACGCCAGGCGCTCACCATGAGCGTGGAGCTGGACGAGCAGATTGGCGGGCTGCAATTCGTGCAACGGCTAATGCCCGAATCGGCGCTGGTGTTCTGGAACCTGGAATCCGGCGCGCAAACGCCCGTAGCGGGCGAAATTGCCCACGAATACAGCGCGCAGCAGCCCTGGCGGGAATACGCCACCGAAACCGACGCGCCCGTGCGCGCCACCATGGACGGCATCGTCGCCGCCGTGGGAGAAAACGCCAGTGGCGAATGGACGGCCATGGTCAACCATGCGGACGGCCTGCAGACCATTTACGCATTTATGGCAGAAGCGGATGTGCGCGTGGGCGAAGAACTGCTGGCAGGGGCCATTGTCGGCCGTTCCTCCGGACGGCTCTATTTTGAGGCGCGCAGCGACGGCGCGGCCATCGATCCTGGCGAGGTGCTTTCTCAGTGAAATGGCGCGTGCGCGGCGTCGCGCTCCACATCCATCCGGCGCTCGCGTTAATGGCTGCCGTCGCTCTCGCACTGGGCGAAGGGAAAATGCTCGCCGTCTTTGCCCCGGCGCTGCTGTTGCACGAAGCCGCGCACCTGGCGGCAGCCCATTTTCTGGGTGTACGCGTGGAAGCCGTTGAACTGATGCCCTTTGGCGCTGCCGTGCGCATGGAAAACCTGTGGCGCGTGCGTGCGGGACAACTGGCGGCGGTCGCTCTGGCAGGGCCAGCCATGAACTTCGCCCTCCTTCTGCTTTGCGCCGCGCTCGCCTGGGTGCGCATTTTGCCAGATGCGTGGGCGGTGCTATGCGTTAAGGCCAACGCCAGCATTCTGCTCTTCAATCTTCTACCCGCCCTGCCGCTGGATGGCGGGCGGGCGCTGTTCGGCGCGCTGCAACGTCCGCGCGCGGGCGTATGGGCCGGGCGCGCTCTGGCTTGCATACTCTGTGCACTGTGCGCCGCCGGGGTCATCTGGCAGCGCCGCGTGAATCTTACGTTTCTCTTTTGTGCCGCCTACCTGTTCGCTTCCGGCGAAAAGGAACTGGAGCAGGCGCAGGGTGCATCCATCCTGAGTCTTTACGGGCGTTGGCAGGAGCTCGGCAGCAGGGGCGCATTGCCCATGCGCGCCCTTGCCGTGCCGGATACGATTCTGGCATCCCAGGCACTCCGCCACCTGCGAACCCGGCGCGTCCACCTGCTCTATGTGTTCGACGCAGGTATGCGCCTGCTTGGCACGCTCGACGAGGCCGGCCTACGCCAATGGCTGGAATCCGATGGCCAGCCTTCCGCTGGTAACGCACTGAAAGCGCTAACGGAGCGCTCCCATGGCACAAATGCAGGGCGGGATTTGTGACCTTGTGGCCGCAAATCCCGCCCTTTATGCAAATTGGGTTCCGGGCCTCTGCCCAGCCTTGCTCTACAGCCTGCGAATGTGAAAGCCGCCATCCACATCCAGCGATTGCCCCGTCGTATACGCAAGTTGCCCATCGATGAGCAGAAGCACTGCCTTCGCGACATCTTCCGGTTCGCCCCAGCGGGCAATGGGCAGCAAGCCGCCGGCAATGAGCGCGTCATATTTTTCCCGCACCGCGGACGTCATTTCCGTGCGGATGATGCCGGGGCGCACTTCATTCACCACAATGCCCTCGCCCGCCAGCCGGTCGGCAAACAGCCTGGTAATCATGGATGCGCCCGCTTTGGAAATGCAATATTCGCCCCGTGAAACCGATGACGTGTAGGCTGACAGGCTCGAAATGTTCACAATCGCGCCGCGCAAGCCCGTGCCGCGCGGCTGCGCGAGTATAGCGCGCGCCACGAGTTGCGTCATGAACAGCATACCCTTGGTATTGATGTTCATGACCGTATCATAGCTCTCTTCACTCATTTCCAAAATATCCGCGCGTACTTTGGGAGCTACGCCCGCGACATTCACCAGAGCGTATACGTTGCCGAAGGCTTCCTGCACCGCCTTGAGCGCCTTTACGCGGTCATCCGCGTTAATAACATCGCCCTGCACGTACACTGCGCCCCACTGGGCGTATTTTTCCATTACTTCCGGCTTTTTCGAGCGTGCCATACCGGCCACGCCATAGCCCTTTTCCGCCAGCAGCCGCACGGTCGCCAGGCCAATGCCACTGCTGGCGCCGGTTACGATTACGCCCCGTTTCATCGCTTCAGCGCCTCCATGCTATAACTCTCCCGATCGCGCACCACGCACCCTGCAGGAATGCCCGCGCGCAGGAGCTGTGCGCAATTTCCACAGGCGACACACACCCTGGCCGGATCAATTGAGCCGGTTTCTTTCATCTGGCGGGGAAAATCCGGATTGGCAAACGCCATGCGGCCAAAACCTGCCATGGCAGCGTGCCCGCCCGCAAGCATGCCCGCGGCCAGATTGGCCGAATACTGCCGCAGATACGAAAACGCCGAGCCGATCACTGGCAAATCCGGATGCGCCCGCTGAATGGTGGAAACGCAGCGCATCATGCGCGACAGGCCAGTGAAAGGATGCTCATCCGGCACATAATTGCCCGCGTCATACGGCCGGTTGACGTGGGGATTCTTATAGGGGTTGCCAATGGTGATGTTGATAAAGGGAATGCCAAATTCCTTTCGCAGCAGGCCTACGAGTTTTACCGCCTCATCAAGCCGCGGCGCAATCCCACTGCCTTCCTCCACGCCGAAGCCATAGGGGTAAGGGAAGCCATCATAAACGTTCAAACGGGAAGATAGCGCAAATTTGCCCGTCACACCCGCCTGGGCGGCATGATAGCAATTGCGCAAAAAGCGCGTGCGGTTTTCAAAACTGCCGCCGTATTCCCCCGGCCGCACATAGGCCGAAAGCAACTCGCACGCCAAATAGCGGTGGCAGGCTTTAATATCGGCCCCATCAAAGCCTGCCTGCTGTGCGAGCCGCGCGGTAAGCGTGTATTTTTCCTCATAGCGCCGCAGCTGATCGTCCGTCGCGATCCGCCCGGCGGGGATGGGCGAATCTCCTTCGAAAAGGGGATTGTTATACGCGATAACCGGCTCCGGATAGCCATGCGGCTTGGAATAGCGGCCCGAATTCGTGGCCTGCAGGATCACAATGGGCGCAAAACCATTTTCCCTCAGGCCAATCTCCTTAATCTCCTGCACCAGGCGCGCAAAAGCGCCCACGTTCTCCGGCGTGATATAGAGCTGGTGCGCGCTCGCGCGCACTTCCGGCGCGGTAGCCACGGCTTCAAACCAGATGAGTGCCGCCCCGCCCCGCGCAAAGCGGCGGTAGCGGCGAATGGTCAACGGGCCAGGCGCGCCATCCGCTATTCCGTCTGTGCCCTCCATGGGCTGCAAGGCGATGCGGTTGGGCAGCGTCCAGTTCCCCAGGCGCATGGGCGAAGTGAGAAGCGAAACATCTTCTTCCAACGGCAGCCATTCCCCCAGTTCCTCCGCGCGCTGGCGAACTTCATCCAGTGATTTATAATGGAATTTTTCATGTGCGCTCATGGCCGCCGTTCCCCTCCGTCGCACGCAGAAGCGCTCGCGTCACCGCCTCCACGTCTTCTACGGGATCGCCCATATAATAGGCGTCCAATTCCGCATCGTAAAGCAGTTGCGCTGCGGCGAGAAGTTCCACCTTCTCGCCGTTCAGCAGCAAATTCAGGGTAAGGGGCGTTTCGGCTTCGTATAAATCCGCCACGAACTCATTGCCGGGCAACCGCTCGCAGTCCTCGTCGCTTTCCAGGAAAGCGAGCAATTTTTTTCTTTCCTCTGTGCTCAGCTTCAGTTCCATGGCGCAGCCCTACTTTCCGGCGACGGACAGCGCTTTCACCCACACGGTGGGGCTGCCCACCAGGCATCCGCCGGGCAGGCCGAACTCCAAATCGCTCGCCACGGCCACCACATCCTTGAGCACTTCAAAGAAATTGCCCGCCACGGTAATTTGTTTCACCGCCTCGGCCTTTTTCCCATCATGAACAGCATATCCCTTGGCCAGCAGAGAAAAATCGCCGCTGATCTGGTTAGCGCCCGCATGCAGGCCGCTGATTTCCGTGATGAGGAATCCTTCGCCCATGCGCGCGAGCATCGCCTCGACATTTTCCTCCGAGGGCGCAATATAGAAGTTCGTAGGCGCTACGCCGACGGCGGACGCATAGCCGCGCGCCGCGTTGCCTGTAGTGGCCACGCCCTGCTTGGCCGCGGTGGTCAGATTGTGCAGCAGCGTTTTCAACACGCCCTTTTCCACCACGTTCTTTTTTCGCGTGGGCACGCCTTCCCCATCGAACGGCTTGGAGGCTACGCTATGCGGGCGGTGCGGGTCGTCCACAATCGTCACCGCCGCACTGGCAATCGCCTCACCCTCGCGCCCCTTGAGCAGCGAAAGTCCCTTCTGCGCCGCTTCCGCCGAAAAAATGGAGGCGAACACGCCCAGCAAGCTCGCGGCCGCCAGATTTTGGAAGGCAATGGCGCACGTGCGCGAAGCCGGCTGCTCTGCCGCCAGCCCGCTGAGCGCTTTTTCCACCGCCGCTTTGGCAATGCCCTGCGCGTCCAGCGCGTCAAATTCCTGCTCCATCTGGAATTTCATGCCGACGTTGACGCGCCCATCTTCTTCTGCGACCGGTGCGACATAGGCCAGCGCCACATTCGTGTGGCTAATCAGGTTCAGTCCCCTGGAATTGCGAATGACGCATTCGCTTGCCTCCGTCATCACCGAGCAACCGTCCACGCGCTGAATGCGCGGATCCTGGGCGAGCGCGGCCTTTTCCAATTCGCGGGCGAGGGCGATCTTCTGCGCGGGTTCCACATCCGCCAGCGCCGGAGAATAGTTTTCCACCGCTGCGTATTCTTCGCCGCCGCCATAGATGAACTGCGGATCGTCGTTTTCAATGAACGCGGCGCTGTCCTTCACGCCGTCAATCAGGAATTCCACGGCATCGTCATCGAGCGCCTGGGTAGAAGCATAGCCCATCTTGCCGCCGCTCAGCGCGCGAAAGCCCAGGCCCATGGACTCGGATACGGTATAATCGACGATTTCCCCGCCAAACACGCTCACATCAAAGGAATCACCCTTGACACAATACACTTCATACGCCTCGAAACCCTCGCTCTGCGCGCGGGCAAACAGCTTATCGATAAATGCCTGCCTGTCCATCTTTTACCGGCCTCCCACCGTAATGCTGGTCACGCGGATCATCGGCTGGCCGACGTTCACGCATACCGATCCGCTCTGCGAACCGCACATACCCTGTGCCATCCACATTTTCCGGCCCACGCGGTCGATGCGCATGAGCACTTCCCCACCTTTGCCAATCAGGGTCGCGCCGCGCACCGGACGGTCGATTTTGCCATCGCGGATCAAATACCCCTCCGCCACGGAGAAATTGAATTCTCCCGTCGCAGGATTGACGGAACCGCCGCCCATCTGCCTGGCATAGAGCGCATTGCCCGCGGTGCGGATGATTTCCTCCTCGTCGTCGCTGCCAGGCGCAATAAAGGTGTTGCGCATGCGCGAAGTAGGCGCGTAGCAATAGCTCTCACGGCGCGCGCTGCCGGTGATGGGCATGTGCATGCGGCGGCTGTTCAGCCGGTCGATCATATAATTTTTGAGCACGCCATTTTCAATCAGCACGAGCCGCGTGGTGGGCGTTCCCTCGTCGTCAATGTTGATGGAGCCCCATTCGCCGGGGATTGTGCCATCATCGATGGCAGTCACGCAATCGCTGGCGATCTTTTGGCCCAGCTTTCCGCAGAATTCCGAATTGCCGAAAGCCACGCTTGTGGCCTCCAGGGAATGGCCGCATGCCTCGTGGAAAATCACGCCGCCAAAGCCGCCATCGATGATCACCGGCATGGTGCCTGCGGGGCAGTGCTCCGCCCGCAGCATGGTAAGGGCCGTTCGCGCGGCATTGCGCGCCTCGGCTTCGGGATCGATAGTTTCGCGGAAAAATTCAAATCCACGCTGCGCGCCCGGGCCGCTGAACCCGGTCTGGTTTTCGCCGTTCTCGCTGGCTACGGCATTCACCGCCAGACGGGTATACACGCGCCTGTCCGCCACCATGCGCCCCTCGCTGTTGGCGATGATCACATCCGTGTCGCGGCCAATTACCTGCGCGCTCACCTGCGCGATAAGGGGGCTTTCCGCCTTTGCGGCGCTATACACATCGTGCAGAAGCCTGGCCTTCGCGCTGCCCGGCACATCCAGAGGGAGTTCGCGAATCACGTGCGCGTTGGCCGCCACGCTGCGCACGAGCGAAACCGGCCGCTCCTCGCCCCGGTTCGCGCCAATGGCGTCTGCCGCCGCCCGCGCCGCCGCACAAAGGCCGGCTTCGCTGGTGTCGTTCGTATATACATAGGCGCTTTCCAGCTCCCGATACACGCGCACGCCCGCGCCGTGTTCGCGGCCCGCCTCATAGTTTTCAATTTTTCCATCGATCAGGTTCATGCGGGTTTTGCGCGTGTCCTCCCAGAAAATCTCGGCAAAATCGCCGCCGGTCGTGAGGGCCACGCCCAGCGCCCGCTCCAGTGCTGCTTTAGACGCCATACTCTACCTCCATTTTTCTCCTTTTGCCGCCGCGCTCAGGCGAAGCGCGTCTGCAATTCTTCAAAGCGCTCATGCGTAATCAGCGCGTCCTGCCTGGTTCCGCGCAGCTTGACGATATATGTCCACCGGCCATATGGCGCGATGGATTCGATGTGGTTGATGTTGACGATATACGATTTGTGCGTGCGGAAAAACATGCCCTCCGGCAGGCGTTCTTCCATTTCCCCCAGCGTATCGCCGGTGACGAAGCGCCCGCCATCCGCCACATATACCACCGTGGCGCGCTCCTCGCGCTGCACGAGCAAAATATCGTTAAGATCTACAAAGCTCACGCCCTCACGGTGCTTGAGCATGATGCGCGCCGGCGCATTGAAGCGCACAGGTTTTTCCGGCGCGCCCGGCGCTCCGGCACTTTCCCGCAGGCGCTGGCGGATGAGATCCAGCGTGTGCATGGCGCGCTCCATACGAAACGGCTTGAGCAAATAATCGAACGCATACACTTCGAACGCATCCGCCATATACTCCTCATGCGCCGTCACAAAAACCATGATGGTCTTGGGATTTTTGTCCTGAATCAGGCGCGCGCATTCCACGCCCGTCATGCCCGGCATCTCCACATCCATGAACACAACTTCCGGGCGCGTTTTCTCGAACAGGTCGAGCAGTTCCTCGCCGTTTTCCGCTTCGCCCACCAGCGCGTAATCGTCCGCGCGCTCAATCAGCTTGCGAACCATCATGCGCATGCCAGCATCGTCATCCGCAATGGCAATCCGAATTTTTTCCAACGTTTTTCCCTCAATACATCCGTTTTCTGGCGCGCAGGGCAACGGGTTTCTCCAAAATTTCGCTCATCACGACCGCCGCGCGCCATTGCTCCCGCGAAAGGCGCAAGCCTGCAGCCTGCACCGCCGGGCCGCTGGTGCGCGCCGCGCTCCTGGCGACGAGGTGCGGCACAGCCGCCTCCACATGGGGCGTCACCGTAGGCTTTTCGTCCTCGCGCACGCTCACGCGGGCCGCGTGGAGCGCGCCGGGCCGGCCTTCCCCGGAGAACTGCGCAGCGGTTTGCCGCGGGGCGCTCGCGCCCTCGCGCGGCAAGAACGGCTTGCCCTCCGTGCTCTTTGTGCCCTCGCCCGCTTTCGGCGGCGCTTTGTGGCGCGCCGCCGGGTCGGGCCCGGCTTGCTGGCCCGCGCCGTCTTCCACGTCGAGATCCAGCTCCTCCATCACCGTGTCCACCCATTCCCGCGCGCGCTTCATGGCATCGGATGTGCGCACCGTGTCTACCGCGCGCTTGATGGCCTCGGATGGGTTTGCCGCCTCCGCCGCTTCACGCTCACGTTTCCGGGCCTCGAGTTTGCGGGCCAATTCTGCCTTGCGCTCCTCCAGCGGTTTTTCCGGGCCAGGCCGGTTCTGCGAAACCTTCTTTCCCTTCTTGGCGGCATTCACGATCAATGCGATAATTGCGAAAAGAATAATAATTCCTTCCACCCAATCGCCTCCTTAGCCCCGGCTTCCCGCCGCACACGCGGCGGGAAGCGCGGACGGTTATTTACTTCTTGGGCTGCTCAGGGTTGTTCGCGCCGGAAGGATGCGCATCCCCTGCAATGGATTCGCGCATGCGAGTGTCCGAAATCACGTTCTGCATCTGGTAATAATCCATCACGCCCAGCTTGCCTTCGCGCAGCGCAGCAGCCATGGCCAACGGCACTTCCGCTTCCGCCTGCACGACCTTCGCGCGCATTTCCTGCACAGCCGCGATCATTTCCTGCTCCTTGGCAACAGCCATCGCGCGGCGCTCTTCCGCCTTGGCCTGGGCGATGCGGCGGTCAGCCTCGGCCTGGTCGATTTGCAGCTGCGCGCCTACGTTGCGGCCTACATCCACATCTGCAATATCGATGGACAGAATTTCATATGCCGTGCCTGCGTCCAGCCCCTTGCTCAAAACCGTGCGGCTGATGCGATCGGGATTTTCCAGCACTTCCTTATGCGTAGTGGCTGAACCGACCGTAGTCACAATACCTTCGCCCACGCGCGCGATGATCGTTTCCTCACCCGCGCCGCCAACCAGGCGCTCGATATTCGCCCTCACAGTCACGCGCGCCTTGGCGCGCAATTCAATCCCATCCTTGGCGATGGCGGCCACCACCGGCGTTTCAATCACCTTGGGGTTTACGCTCATCTGTACCGCCTGCAGCACATCGCGCCCCGCGAGATCGATGGCGCGGCTGGAAACGAATTCCAGCGGGATCTGTGCGGCCTGCGCCGCGATCAGCGCGTTGATCACGCGGTCCACATTACCGCCAGCCAGCAAAAGCGTTTCCATTTCGGACATGGAAACGTCCAGCCCGGCCTTGGTTGCCTGGATATAGGGCCTGACGATGCGCGCGGGGGCAATGTGGCGCAGCCGCATGCCAATCAGCGTGGAAATGCGCACATGCGCGCCGGAAGCGATGGCCGTAATCCACAGGCCAAGCGGCACAAACGTCAGAAATACCGCGAGAAAAATGATGATCAGAACTGCGATGACCAGAACCATAATGATTCCATCGGGCATAGTATCCTCTCCTAACTCTTTCTTTTTATTCCAACCGCCGCCCCTGTGCGGCGGCCCGAAATCCTACCAATCTACTCTGCTTTCAGCGGAAGCAGGCTCACGCGCCCGCCTTTACAACCACGATCCGGTTGCCCTCCACGCGCGCAACGCGCACAGCCGCCCCCTCCGGAATGAACTCCCCATCTGAAACCACATTGAGCTTCACTCCATCGAATTCCGCCATGCCTGCTGGCCGGAGCACCGTGACGGCCACGCCCTTTTTATCTACGAAATAGGCCAGTTCTTCCGTTTCTGGCCGCTCGATGCTCACATCGTTGAGCACCAGCTTGGATTTGGAGAGCCGCCCCTTGGATGCGGAATGTATGGATACCGAGAGCACAATGCACAAAAGCGCCAGAATGATCACAACCATGATCAACGCCTGCAAAGGCGTGGGTCGCGCCGCAATGATGCCGCCAATGAGCAGCACGCAGCCGGAAATGCCAAACGCGCCAAAGCCCGGAACATACATTTCGATCACCAGCAGTACGAAACCCACCACCAGCAGGATGACCGATAAAAGATTGTCCACGATAATTTGCGACAGAATGTCCATCGTATACGCCTCCATCCTCAAATCGTGGCTTTAGTATAGCACATCGCGCCGGGCCGGAAAAGCGTTTTGCGCTGGAAGATACATTTTCCCGCCCCAAACGTCACCAGCGCCGTACTTTCTCAATTATAGCATATTTTTCCGCCTTACGCTAGCCCTGCCGCATGGAAATGGAAAATTTGCCTACCGCGGCTTTATCGGCACGCAAAAGGCCCCGCGCAAAATGGCGCAGGACCTTCTTTGCCCCGTTTGGCGCGGGCAATTGCACACCGCCTTAGCGGCAGCAGCGGCGCGCCGTGTAGGGATACGACCATCTGGGGATACCATAGAGCGAAGCAGAGCGGTTACAACCGCTCGGGAGCGTGCCCGTGTCTCCGCGCGCGGCCCGGCAGGCGCAGCACGCCGCGCCGCTTTCCCCCGTGCAGCAGCCACAGCCGCAGGAAGCCCAATCTGAGTTCCGGGAATTGGAATAGCGATTCCACCAGGCGTTACAACAATTCATACCATCTCTCCTGACATCGCGAACTTAGCGCCCACTGTATCCTATGCCAGGGGAGAAGCAATTGCCAAAGCGGCCTATGGCAAATACCGCCCGTGTTCCCCGGCGAAATCGCGCCCCATATTCTTAGCGTGCTTTTCCCGGTATGCCGCGGCAAATTCCTCGCTCGATACGCCCATGCGCAGGAGCACATCGATGAAATACATCATCACGTCGCCCATCTCGGTTAAAAATGCCGCGCGCAAATCCTCGTTTTGCGCCGTTTCCCGCTCGCCCCGCTTTTTGAACAGAGCGGCGACTTCTCCCACTTCTTCCACCATCCAAAGGAGCGAATTGCGGGCGTATTCCGGCTGCATCGGATCCCATTTGGCGCGGTTTTTTTCATAGAGCTCGCGCTGCATGGCCATCATTTCCGCGATATCCACGCGCTAATCCTCCATAAAATAGGCCGTAGCGGACAGGCCCAGTAGCAGGCGCGCATCCTCGGGCAGGGAGACGCGCACCTCAAATTGCGCGCCCGAAGCCGCGCGTGTACCCGAGGCAGACAGGCTTTTCACTGTACCTTCCAGCATTTCACCTGCGAACGCGTCGAACACCACATAAACGCGCGCGCCCAACGCGATTTTGTCCAGATCCATCTCATCGACAAGCACGGAAAGCTCAAAATTCTCATAAGGGCAAAGGGTAAGCACGGCCTGATCCATCTGCGCGCTCTGGCCTTCCTGTGCGTTTACACTCGCCACAATCCCGTCCACCGGCGCCGTGACGGTTTTTTCCCGGGCCACATAGCCGGGGAACTCTCCTGCGCCCAGCTGCATAAGCACTTCTCCCTTTTCCACATGCCCGCCATCCGTCACGTCGATTTCTACCACGCATCCTTCCTGGGCGGAAATGGCCAGCGGGCTCTGTTCACGCGCCGTGCCGCGCCCCAGGCGGGTTTCGTTATCATAATCCGGATCCCGGAATACTTCGGCCACTTCGTCGTCCTCAAAATTGTTTTCGCCCACTTCCACGCGGAACGTGCCCTCCCCCAGCGCGACGATGGTACCCACGCCGGTGCGGTCTTCGTCATCGGTAGATTTCAGATACACTTCCTCACCCACATGGACGGTTTCATTTTCCTCGCTATCGTAGGCGCGGGACTGATCCACTTCCATCACCAGCGTGTCCGGTTCGATGTAGAGCAACGCGCCATATTGCGCGGCCACCACCGCGGCGCTGTCGCCCGGCTGGGCGAGGATGCCGCGCACCGTGCCGGAAACGGGCGCGTATACTGCGACCGTATCCAGGGAAAACAGCGTTTCTCCCTGCGAAATCCGATCCCCCTCCTGCGCGTTGATTTCTTCTATTGTGCCCCCAAACGGCGCTTCCATGGAAAGGGTATTCTCCCCCACCGCTACGCTGCCCGTGGCGGCCAGAATGGCCTGCGGCACGCTTTCTTCCTCAGCCAGCGCTCCACAGGGCAGCGCCATGCACAACGCCAATGCCAATGCAACCAATTTGCGCATCGTATATAACCTCCTGTCCTTTCATCAAATGCTGCGCAGCGCCTCGATGGGATCCAGACGGCTGGCCTTGCGCGCCGGGGCCCAGCCAAAGATGATGCCCACTGCCGCCGAGAAGCCCAGCCCCAGCGAAATCGCAAAGCTGGAAATCTGGAACGGTATATCCATATACCCGCTGAAATAATAGGATACGGCGAGGCCCAAAATCAAGCCGATGAGCCCGCCCAACACGGAAAGCACGAACGACTCGATCAGAAATTGCAGCTGAATCTGCCGGGGTTGCGCGCCCAGCGCCTTGCGCAGGCCGATCTCTGTGGTACGCTCGGTGACGGAAACCAGCATCATATTCATAATGCCGATGCCGCCCACCAGAAGCGAAATCGAAGCGATGCCCGCCAAAAGCCCCGTCATCACGTCCATCATCATGTTCATGGTGTCCAGCAGGCTTTCCATGTTGACCACGCTGAAGCTGTCATCCTTATAGTTAAACGCCGCGTTCAAAACGGTTTCCAGATCGTCCACCGTCTGATCCGTATAATCCGTATCCTGGATGTAAACCTCCACATTGGTCACGCTGTGGACATTGGTGAGGCGCATAGCGGCCGTATAGGGAATGATCAGCTTGCCATTGTCGCCCCCACCCATCAGCTGGGCCATCACGTCGCGGTCGCTGTCCGTCGCCAGCACGCCCACCACGGTGAATTCCATGCCGTCGATGTACAGCGTCTGCCCCAGGGGATCCCGGGCGAAAAACAGCTTTTCCATCAGCTTTTCATCAATCAGGCACACGCAGCTGCGGCCTTCCTCATCCAGCGCGTTGAGCGTGCGCCCCCGCGCGACCAGGCCGTCGTTTTCCCGGAAATAAGCCGCGCCCCGGCCCTCGACGCTCACTTCTTCCTCCCAGGCGCCATTTGCAGAAACCGGCATCGTCAGCGAAATATTGGGCGCGATGCCCTCCACATTGTCCACGTCCCGCAGCGCGTTCAAATCGCTCTCCGTGAGGCCCGATTTCAGCGCCGTGCCCTGTACGGTGACCGTTACCTTGCCGGTGCCCAGCTCGGCGAACTGGTTTGTGACCTCCGCCGTAGCTGCCTGCACGATGGTAATCAGCGCGATGATGGCCATCACACCGATGATGATACCCAGCGTGGTCAAAAATGAGCGCATTTTGTTGGCCACAATGTTCTCCCAGGCCATCTTCACGCTTTCGCCTAGGAGCAGGCCGCCTTCTTTTCTACGCATCTTCCACACTCCCTTCCGAGAGCTGGCCATCGAGAATCTTTACAACGCGGCTGGCGTTTTTGGCAATGTTCACATCGTGCGTAATCATCACGATGGTGTGCCCCTGCGCGTTGATTTCCCGGAAGAGCTGCATCACCTGGCGGCCCGTCCGCTGGTCGAGCGCGCCAGTCGGCTCATCGGCCAGGAGCAAATTGGGCTGCGTGACCATGGCCCGCGCAATGGCCACGCGCTGCTGCTGCCCGCCCGAAAGCTGGTTGGGATAGTGGTCCAGCTTGTCTGCAAGGCCCACAAGTTCCAGCATTTCCCGGGCGCGCTGCGCGCGCTCCGCAGCGCCCACGCCTGCGTACACCAGCGGCAGCTCTACGTTTTTCTGCGCTGTCATGCGCGGCAGGAGCTGGAACTGCTGGAAGATAAAGCCAATTTCCCGCGAACGAATGCGCGCGAGCTCCTTTTCACTCAGCGCACGGATAAGCTGCCCATCCAGGATGTATTCGCCGGATGTGGGCGTATCCAGGCAGCCGATCAGGTTCATCAGCGTGGTTTTCCCGCTGCCGGAAGGGCCCAGGATGGAGAGAAATTCCCCCGGCTGAATGTCCAGATCAATGCCTTTCAGCACCACCTGCTCCTCATCACCCATGCGGTATGACTTCACGATGCCGCGCATCTTGAAAAATTCCCCCGCCATGGTTAGCCCCCCGTCATGCCCATCATATCGAGCACACTGCGGCGGACATATACCGTTTCCCCCGCAGAAACGCCGCTGAGAATCTGCACGGAAGTGCCGTCGTTGATGCCCACCGTGACGGGCACCTGCACATACTCCCTGCCGCTCATCTTGGTGACATAGGGCTGATTGTAGGCGTCGAATTGCAAGGCGTCCATGGAAACAATCACGGCGTTGTCCACGGATTCGTTCAGCACCTTCGCGCTCACCTTCATGCCCGGCAGCAGCGCCACGCTGGTCTGTGCGGCGATGGTAGCCTCAAAATACGAAACATCGCCGGATTGCTGCGCAATCTTGCTGATGCGCACGATTTCGCCGTCAAAGCTCTCGCCCAGCGCGTCCACTGTGACGAGTGCCTCGTCGCCCACGGAAACCGCGTTCACATCGTATTCATCGATTTTAACGACGATTTCCAGCGTCTCGAAGTTCACGATCTCCACCAGGGGCGTTCCCGCCGCCACGGCCTCGTCCACAGAAGCGTCCACTGCCGTCACTTCGCCCGCGATTTCGGCCGAAAGCAGCGTTCCATCCGACAGGCGCAAAAGCGCGTCGCCCTTGTCAACGGCATCGCCTTCATCCACATAGATTTCGCGCACTGTGGCGGCACTGTAGGCCGCCGCCTGCTGGCTTTCCTTTACCTCTACATTGCCGGTAAAATTGTAATATGTAGCAATGTTGCCCAGGCGGCTGGTTTCGCTTTCGTAATACGCGCCCCGCATGCCGCCCGTGCCGGAAGAAGATTGGAAATAATACACCACCACAGCCAGTATGGCCACCAAAATAATGATGAGCCAAAGGATTATGCGTTTCTTTTTCACAATAAGGCTCCCTTCCTGATTTGGTCGCACTTATGATAGCAGAAGATTTTGACGGACCTGTGATGGTAACGAGGAGATTTTCGGATTTTCCACAAAAATTCGCCGCGCAATTGCGCGGCGGCAAGCCCGGATTGGATGTCGCTTTACGTCCCACCAGCAATTTCCCGCAAAACACGCAAAGTCTGCTCGATTTCTCCGGGCGTGGTTGCGTACCCCACGCTCAGGCGCACCGCGCCGCGCCGCAGCGTGCCCAGCATTTCGTGCGCGCCGGGCGCACAATGCAGTCCACCGCGCGCGCAGATGCCCGCGCGGTCGAGCGCATCCGCCAGTTCCGAGCTGGAAAGGCCGCCCAGGTTAAGGCTGACGATGCCCGCGCGCGTGGAAGGTTCTTCGGGCGCGTATACAACGGCCCCGGGCAGCGAGCGAATGCCGCGATAGAGCTGGTCGGTCAGTTCCCTCTCGCGCGCATGGATTTCCAGCAGACGGGTCTGCACATACTGCGCGCCCGCCTTCAGCCCCGCGATCCCGGCCAGGTTGACCGTGCCCGCCTCGTACCGTTCCGGCGGGTCGTCCGGCTGCAGCATGGAATCGCTGCTCGAGCCCGTGCCACCTTCGCGCACTGTATCGAGCACAAGGCCCGGCTCTATGTACAGGCCGCCCGTGCCCGTGGGGCCCAGCAGGGATTTGTGCCCGGGAAAGGCGTACAGCGAGCAGCCCATGGCCCTTACGTCCACGGGCGCGCCGCCCAGGCGCTGCGCCCCATCCACCAGGCTCAAAATGCCTTTCCGGCGGGCAAGCTGGCAAATCTCTTCCACTGGCTGTACCGCCCCTGTAACGTTGGAGGCGTGCGTCACGACAATCAGGCGCGTGTTGGGCCTTATGGCATTTTGCACGTCGCGCGCATCCACAAAATAGCCGCGCGGCCGCACGAGCGTCACCTCGATTTCGCCCCGCCGCTTCTTTTCCATCAGCACCCGCAAAACACTGTTGTGCTCCAGCATGGTGCTCACCACATGGCTGCCCGCTTTCAGGCCTCCCTTGATGGCCAGATTGAGCGCGTCCGTGCAGTTGAACGCGTGCACAATGCCGAACGGATCCGCCGCTCCCAGGACGAGCGCCAGCGTTTCCCGTGCTTCCAGCACCAGCCGTCCCGCCGCCAGCGAGCGCGCGTGCCCGGCGCGCCCCGGGTTCGCGTTGAGGCGGGTCATGGCGTCCCGCACCGCCTCCAGCGTGCATTCGGGTTTCGGGTGGCTCGTAGCCGCGTTGTCCAGATAGATTTCCATGCGCACCCCTCCATTCACAGCTTCCGCCCCATATGGCGTATAGTATGACGAAAGCGTTTCCGTTGCGCACGCGCAGCGGGATGGGAGGAACGGTTTTATGGTAGAATCCTATGGCGTGGCCGCGTTTCGCTCGCGGCAACAGGTGCTCCGGTTTGAACAACAGCTCCGGCAGGAAGGCATAAGCAATATCCGCATCGTATCCACGCCGCGCGAAATCGCCGTGGGTTGCGGATTGTCCATCCAGTTTTCCCTCGCGGACGCGCCTGCCATTCTTCAGGCCATCCGCCGCACGCGGCCAGCGAACCTGGTCGGCGTATATCAGGTGGAGCGCACAGGGACGGGCAAACCGCGCCTGAGCGTGCTCTCACAGGGCTAAAACAAATGGTTTGCCGGAAAATAACACGAAAAACATTTTCAGCGCGTCGCCAATTCGGTATAATACTCTCATGACAAAAGAAAAAGCGACGCGCGTCCTCGACGCGCTGGAAACGTTATACCCCAATGCTCGCGCAGAGCTGAATTTTCACAACCCGTTTGAAACGTTGATTGCCACGATTCTTTCCGCGCAATGCACGGACAGGCGGGTGAACATGGTGACGGAAAGGCTGTTCGCCCGCTATCCGGACGCGCAGAGCCTCGCTTTGGTGCCGCAGGAAGAACTGGAAGCCCAGATCCGCGAATGTGGACTTTACCGCATGAAAGCAAAAAACATCCGCGCCGCCTGCCAGGCGCTGGTCGCGGAATATGGCGGGCAGGTCCCTTCCACGCGCGAGGCACTGATGAAATTGCCCGGCGTGGGGCAGAAAACGGCGGGCGTTGTGCTGCTGGCCGCGTTTGGAGGGGATGAAATCCCGGTGGATACCCATGTGCGGCGGGTTTCCAACCGGATTGGCCTGGCGCACGCCGAAGCGCCGGAGAAAGTGGAAGAGCAGCTGCGCGCCATACTGCCCCAGGAGCGTTGGTCACACGCGCACCACCTGTTGATCTGGCACGGCCGGCGCATATGCGCTGCGCGCGCGCCGCACTGCGAAAAATGCCCTCTGGCGGACGGACTTTGCGAAAACAGGGAGAAATAAATGGCTCTATTTGTAGATATCATCGATATACGGGCCAAGGCCGGTGACGGCGGGAATGGCTGCGTATCGTTTCATCGTGAAAAATTCGTGCAGCAAGGCGGCCCCGATGGCGGTGACGGCGGCAAGGGCGGTGATGTTGTCTTTATCGCCACCGAGCGCATGCGCACGCTGATGGACTTTCGCTTCAAGCGCAATTTCTCCGCCGGCAATGGGGCGGACGGCTCTGCCGGGCGCTGCCGGGGCAAGGCGGGCGAAAACATCGAAATCGAAGTGCCCGTGGGGACGGTTGTGCGCGAAAAGGCTTCTGGCCGCGTGCTGCTGGATATGCGGGAGGCCGGCGTTCGCCGCGTGCTCATGCGCGGCGGCAACGGTGGATTTGGCAACGCGCGCTTTGCCACGCCCACGCGTCAGGCGCCGCAATTCGCCAAGCCCGGCGAAAAGCGCCCCGCCATGGAACTTACGCTGGAGTTGAAATCCATCGCGGACGTGGGCCTGGTCGGCTTTCCCAATGTGGGCAAGAGCACGATCCTTTCGGTGGTAACTTCCGCGCGCCCCAAAATCGCCAATTACCATTTCACTACGCTGCAGCCCAATCTGGGCATCGTGGTGAAGGATGAATTCAGTTTTGTAATGGCGGACATTCCCGGCCTCGTGGAGGGCGCCAGCCAGGGCGTGGGCCTGGGGCACGCTTTCCTGCGGCACATCGAGCGCACGCGCCTGCTCGTGCATGTGATCGACATTTCCGGCAGCGAAATGCGCGACCCGTTGGAAGATTACGACGCGATTCTCGCGGAGCTCTCAGCGTATGGCGATCTGGCCACGCGCCCCATGCTGATCGCGGCCAACAAGTGCGATTTGCCCGGCAGCGAAGAAAACCTCGCCCGGCTGCGCGAAAAGCTGCCGGAGGCGGAAATTTTCCCCGTTTCCGCCGCCACGCGCAAGGGGTTCGATCCCCTGCTGCGCCGCGCGGCGGAGCTGTTGCGCGCCATGCCGGCAGCGGAGCCATTCCTGGAAGAGGAGCCCATGGAAATCATCGAAGAAGAGCCCTTCTCCATCGAAATGGATGGCGATGTGTTCGTGCTTTCCGGCCCGTTCATCGATCGCCTGTTCCATTCGGTCAATTTTGCGGATGAGCTTTCGCTGAATTACTTTCACCGCATGCTGCGCAAATGGGGCGTGATCGACGCACTGCGCGTGCGCGGCGCCAAAGAAGGCGACAGCGTGCGCATTGAAGATATGGAATTTGATTTTGTGGAATAGCAGGAGGATTGCACTACCGTGAACGCCAAACAACGCGCTATGTTACGTTCCATGGCAAATGCCATCCAGCCGGTGGTTCACATCGGCAAGGAAGGCGTGAACGACAATCTGGTGAAGCAAACCTGGGACGCGCTGGAAGCCCGGGAACTGATCAAAGTCACAGTGCAGCGCAACGCGCCCTATGAAAATGCCCGCGAAGCGTGCGATGTGCTGTGCGAACGCGTGCATGCCGAGCCCGTTCAGGTGATTGGCAACCGCTTTGTAATCTACCGCCGTGCGCGCAAGGATTCGCAAATCGACGTCGATCAGCTCGTATAATCGCTCATTTTCACAGCAGTTTATCCGGCGCGCCCGCCCGGCGCAGGCCCAACCCCGCCAACAGCAGCAAAAACAGGGCCGCCGCCAGATAAGCACGCGTTCCCAGCAGCAAATAAATCGCGAGCATCAGCGCGCCGTACAGCATGTAACGGGGCGCTTTTTTGCGATCTGTATAGCGGCGCAGCAGGCCGCGAACGCGGCTTTCCCGCTCGGATGGCGCGCGCGTGGGCGCGATGACGGGCAGATGCTTGGCCGCCAGCTTCTCCAGAAGTTCGCGGCCGACCACCGCCACGCGCGGACCGCTCAGGGGCGGTATGCGCATTCCGCTGCCCAGCGGCGCCGTGCTCACGAGGATCGCGCTTTCCGCTCCCCGGTGCGCTTTCCAGACGGAGAGCACGTCGTCCGCCAGAATGGGCGCACGGCGAGGCAAAAACACCAGCGGCACCAGGGCGCCCGTATCCCGCCGGATCAATTTTCCATTCACGGCGGAAATCTCCGCCGGATAGGCCTGTGCCAGCAAATGCACAATATCAGAGCAGGCGTCTTCCTCGCGTGCGAGGAGCCAACCCTCTACCCTATGCTTCGCACAACGCCTGCGCGCTCGCGCGCCGCTTTGGCGCAACCGGGCAGCGGCGCGGGAACATGTTCTCATCACCCGCCGGAGCGCGAGCATGCAAACGCCCGCCAGCGCGAGCGCCAGATACGGGCGGCCCGTGGCCGCCAGGAAGAACCCATAGGCGGCTAAAGTGCCCAGCAGCACAGCCACCAGCGCGTCAATTTTCTTACCCATACCCACAGTATGGCCGAATTGTGGGAATTTGATACCACTCTGGCGAAATTTACCCTTGAGGGCTTTTCTCAAAGCGAAAAATGGTATATAATAGAGTGAACATGTGTAAGGGGGCATTTCACCATTGGCAATCGGGATTTTGGGCGGCACGTTTGATCCGGTGCATAACGCGCATCTTGCAGTGGCGCAGCTTGCCCAGCGCCAACTCGGCCTGGATAGCGTGCTCTTTCTCCCCGTAGGCAACCCGCCGCACAAGCGGGCGCGCGCCAGCCGGTGGGCGCGCATGGAAATGGTGCGCCTGGCCGTGGCGCCAGCGGGATTCCTGTGCAGCGATCTGGAAATCGCCCGCCCCGGTACGACCTATACGGTCGAAACTCTGCGCGCCCTGCGCGAAAGAGATGCCCGGGCCGAATTCGTTTATATCATCGGCACGGACACGCTCTATCAGCTTCCCCTTTGGCGCAATTTTGAAGAAGTAAAAACGCTGACGCGCTTTGCCGTGGTGCGCCGCGTGGGTGAGGATGTAGCGCACGCGCGCGCATTTGCCGCTTCCAGGGGCGTTCGCGCGGATTTTATCGAAATCGACGCCCCGCCCATCTCCTCGACGGATGTGCGCCTGCGCGTGCAGCGCGCGCAATCCATTTCCGGCCTGTTGCCGGACAATGTTCGCATGTATATCTACGAAACCGGGCAGTACGCGCCCGCCGCCGACATGATGGAGCGCCTGCAGGGGGCCCTGCCCGCCCGGCGCATGGAGCACACGCTCGGCGTGATCGACACGGCGGTGTCGCTCGCTCCGCGATATGGCCTGCGCGAGCGGCAGGCCTACCTCGCCGCCGCGCTGCACGATTGCGCCAAGGGAATGAACATCGATCAGATGTTCTCCCTTACGGGTGCAGGCCCGGAATGGCGGCAATATCCGCAAACCCTGCACGCCTGGGCAGGGGAAATCCTGGCAGAAAGCGAGTATAACGTTTTCGATCCCGAGGTTCTGTCCGCCATTCGCAAGCACACCACGGCTAGCAGCGAGATGAGCGCGCTGGATATGCTCATCTACGTGGCGGACGCCATTGAGCCCGGGCGCAAGGCCTATCCTGGCCTTCATGCGCTGCGCATGCTCGCCGCGCGAGATCTTGCCGCGGCAGCGCGGCAGTGCGCCGAATCGTCGTATCAATATAACAAGAGCGCCGGGCGCGCTGTGCATCCGGACACGCTCAAATTTCTAGGTATCGAAAAGGAGGAAGGGGCATGAACCCACAAAAGCTGGCACTTGACATTGCGAAGATTCTTTACGAAAAGCAGGCCAAAGATATCACCGTTTTGCAGGTGGATCATCTTACCTCAGTCACGGATTATTTTGTGATTGCCACCGGCCGCTCCGCTCAGGCTGTACGCGCATTGGCGGAAGATTTGCAGGACAAGCTGGAAACGCAGGAAATCTATCCGCGCCGCAAGGAGGGATTCCGCGAATCCCGCTGGATCGTGCTGGATTATTCGAGCGTTATCGTCCACATCTTCCATCCCGAAGAAAGGGAATACTATAATATCGAGCGCCTGTGGACGGATGGCTCCAATCGAGTGGCGCTCCATTTTCAGGATGAATGAGAATGAACAACACGGTTGATTTGCACATTCCCGGCAGCGAAAATATGTTGCTCGTGGCGCGCCTGGCGACGGTGGGCTATATCGCCAATGCCGGCCTCACGCTGGATGAGGCAGAAGATATGAAAATCGCCGTTGCGGAGGCGCTGGGCGTGGTGGGCGGCGAGCGCCTGCACGTGCGCTTTTCCACGGCGGACGGCGCCGTGGAAATCTGGGTGGCTGGCGACGGTACGGGCGCGCCGCGGGAAGATGTCGAAGGCGAAATCGCGCGCTATGTGCTGCGCTCCCTGGTGGACGAAGTGGAGATCGAAGAGAACTGCGAAGGACGAATTGGCGCAATTCGAATGAAAAAACGCCTGAGAGGAGCGTAAGGTGGCCGAGAATATCCTGGAGCGCTATGTGACGGAGCGATCGCCCGCGCTGCGAAACCAGCTGGTGGAAGCCAACCTTGGCATCGCGGCGGCAGTGGCGCGCAAATTCGTCGGGCGCGGGGTGGATTTCGACGATTTGTATCAGGTGGCGTCGTTTGCGCTTCTCAAGGCCATTGAGCGCTATGAGCCGGATCGCGGCGTGAAGCTCACGAGCTTTGTCGTGCCATCCATGATCGGCGAAATCAAAAACTATTTTCGCGACCGCTCGCGCAGCATTCGCCTACCCCGCAGGGGCAGCGAAGGGCTCGCACGCGTAGAGGAAGCGCGCGGGCGATTGCATGCGCGCCTGCTGCGCGAGCCCACCCATGCCGAGCTCGCCGCCGAAGCTGGGCTGGAAATGGACGAATTGATCGAATTTTTGGAAATGCGTGGCGCGGTACTCCCCGCTTCCATGGACGAGGCGCGGGAAGACGATATTCCCCTGGGCGAAACGCTGGGGGCCGCCGACGAGGGATATGCGCGCGTGGAAAATCGCGATGCCGTGAAACGTCTGCTCGCCGGCCTGCCGGAAACAGAGCGGCGCGTGATCGAGCTGCGTTTTCTCGCGGGCAAAAGCCAACGAGAAGTTGCAGCCATCCTTAACGTCTCGCAAATGACGGTTTCCCGCGCGGAGCGGCGCGCGCTGGGGAATATGCGCGAAACGCTGTCGCATGAATCGTAAGCAACACCACGGGAGGGCAAATTATGAAACTTGGGTTCATCGGCGCAGGCAATATGGCGGGCGCCATTCTGATGGGCGGCGCGCACGGCGCAAACGTTTATGACGTGAACGAGGCTGTCGCGCGCCGCCGCGAAAAAGAGTGCGGCGCGGTGCCGTTTGATAGCGCGGATGCGCTGATCCGCAATAGCGACGTCATTCTGCTCGCCGTCAAGCCCAATGTCGCACCGCAGGTGCTGCGCGAAAACCGGCAGGCTTTCGCGGGCAAAGCGGTCATATCGATCGTAACGGGGTTAACGGTACAGGCGCTCACAGCGCTTTTGCCGCCGGACGCGCGCTTTTTGCGCGTGATGCCCAACACGCCCGCCATGGCTGGCGCCGGCATGACCGCGCTGTGCCTGGAGCACACCCTTTCCCCTGCGGAAAAGGCTTTCGCGGAAACCCTGTTTGGCGCCATTGGCCGCACTGTGTGGCTGCACGAATCGCAGATCGACGGCGCGGTAGGCGTATCCGGCAGCGGCCCAGCCTATGTCTTTCTGTTCCTGGAAGCCATGGCCGATGGCGGCGTGGCGCTGGGCCTTTCCCGGCAGGACGCATACACCATGGCGGCACAAACGATCTTGGGCAGCGCGAAGCTCGCACTGGAATCCGGGAAGCATCCTGGCGAACTCAAGGATATGGTCTGCTCCCCCGCCGGAACCACCATCCAGGCCGTGCGCGTGCTGGAGGAAAAAGGGTTGCGCAGCGCCGTGATGGAAGCGGTGATTGCCGCGGGAAATACCTCCGCCGCCATGTCAAAAGGGGAAAAGGCATGAAGTGGATCGCCAGCGCGGCTTTTGGTCTGGAGGGGCAGACCATGCGCGATTTGAAACGCCTGGGGGCTATCAACGCACAGACCATGAACGTGGGCGGCGCGACTTTTGAGGGCGATTTCGCCATGGGCTTTGCCGCCAACCTCTGGTTGCGCACGGCGGACCGCGTGCTGCTGGTTCTCGCCGAATTCGATGCGCGCAGCTTTCAGGATCTGTTTGAAGGCGTCAAGGCCATCGAATGGGAGCGTTATATTCCCGTAGACGGCGCTTTCCCCGTGCGCGCGCGCTGCGTCCGCTCGCAATTGATGAGCGAAAGCGATACCCAGAGCATCGTGAAAAAAGCGGTCGTGGAGCGTCTGAAAAAAACGCATCGCGTGGAATGGTTTGCCGAAACCGGCGTGACCATCGCCATCGACGTGCACATCCGCAACGACCGTGCAACCATCAGCCTGGATTCCAGCGGCACGCCGCTTTCCAAGCGCGGCTACCGCACCTGGAATGGCGAGGCGCCCATCCGCGAAACCCTGGCCGCTGGCTTGGTTCTGGCCAGCGGCTGGCATCCCTGGCAGCCGCTGATCGACCCCTGCTGCGGCACCGGCACCCTGCTGATCGAGGCCGCGTTTATCGCGCTGGCGCGCGCGCCCGGCCTGCGGCGCGCATTTGCCATGGAGCAGTGGCCCTTTGTGAACCGGGCGGAGTTGGACGCCGTGCGCCGCGAGGCGCAATCCAAGTGCGATTCCAGCGCAAACCGCCAGATTCGCATCAGCGGCAGCGATATTGATCCCGAGGCTCTGGAATTGGCGCGCCGGCACGTGCGCCAGGCCGGTCTGGAAGGCCGGATTTCCCTGGAACAACGCGACCTGCGCGACCTGCATCCCACGGGAGAAGCTGGCGTAATCCTTGCGAATCCTCCTTATGGAGAGCGGCTCGACACCGCGCGCGCCGCCCACTCCATCGCCAGGCAGCTCGGCCTGCTGCATGCGCGCACGCCCGGCTGGAAGATGTGCGTCATCTCCGCAGACATGGGTTTTGAGCGCGTGTTCGGCCAGCGCGCCACGCGCCGCAAGCGCTACTATAACGGCAGAATTGAATGCGAATTCCGCATCTTCGAATGAGGTGACTGTCCATGAAGCCGATTTTTCATCGCGCGCCCCTTACGCCAAATTCCCGCGCTTCCCTCTCTCTGGGCCATATTGAGCCGGAAGGCTGGTTGAAAGAGCAATTGCGCGTACAGGCCAGCGGCCTGTCGGGCGAATTGTTCGATATCTGGCCGGATGTTGGCGAAAACTGCGGTTGGCTCGGCGGCAACAACGACGCCTGGGAACGCGCGCCCTATTATCTGGATGGGTTGGTTCCGCTTGCCTGGTTGCTGAACGACGATCGCTTAAAGCAAATTTGCATGCGCTATATCGAGTGGATCCTCGCCAGCCAGCGCGAGGACGGATTTTTCGGGCCCGCTTCGAACGACGATTGGTGGCCGCGCATGGTCGTTTTGAAGGCCCTGATCCAATACTTCCAGGCCACGCTGGATAAGCGCGTCCTCATTTTCATGGACAAATATTTTCAGCACCAGAAAAAGGCGCTGGATACAAAGCCACTGCGCGAGTGGGCCGTCGCGCGCGGCGGCGAAAACATGCAGGCCGTCATCTGGCTGTATAACATCACCGGCCAAAAATATCTGCTGGATCTGCTTGCCAAGCTCCGACAGCAGACGCTGGATTGGCCCAACCATTTTCACACCTTCCCGCAGACCCGTCCCATGAGCGCATCCAATCCGTGGCCCGGCCTGCAGGAGGCCCGCGCACGCGAAATGCAGGAAGAACCGTTGGAAGGAACGCACCGTCCTCTGTATGGCACGCTCTATCACTATTCGCACGGCGTTAATGTGGCGATGGGCCTGAAAACGCCCGCGCTGATCAGCCTGTTTAAGGGAGGATTCAAGGAACAGGGCGGTTTTCGCTTCGGCTGGGAAAAGCTGATGAAATACCACGGCGTGGCCTATGGCATGTTCAGCTGCGACGAGCACTTAAACGGCGCGAATCCCACGCAGGGTACCGAACTGTGCGCCGTGGTGGAACTGATGTATTCCCTGGAATCCATGCTGGCGGCGGGCGATTTTTCCGATGAAATCCCCGATATCCTCGAAAAGCTGGCCTTCAACGCGTTGCCTGCGATGTTCACCGCCGATATGCGCGATCACCAATATCTGCAACAGGCCAATCAGGTAAAAGTGTCGCGTGAGCCGCGCAATTGGTACAACAACGGGGATGACGCTTCCCTCTTTGGCTTTGCCCCCAATTTTGCCTGCTGCACGGCGAACTATCATCAGGGCTTCCCCAAATTTGCCACGCACCTGTGGTACGCCACCGATGAAGACGGCCTGTATGCCGCCAGCTACGCGCCCTGCACAGTGCGCCATATGATCGGGAATGTGCCCATTCGCCTGCGTGTAAACACGGAATATCCTTTTGAGCAAACGGTACGCATTGAAATTAGCGTGAAGCAGCCGGTCGAGTTTTCCCTTTCCCTGCGCATCCCGCAGTGGGCCAATGCCCCCATGGTGTATCTGCCTGGCGGCGAAATCATGCAGGTGCGCGCGGGTGAAGTCGCGTTTGTCCGCCGCCGTTGGCGCACGGGCGATGTCGTCAAGCTCGAGCTGCCCATGGAACCGCGCATCACGCATTGGCACCACCAATCCGCCGCGGTGGAACTGGGGCCGCTGGTGATGGCGCTCCAGCCGCGCGAAGAATGGCACAAGCTGGAAAATGGCGACTGGGCCATCGATGCAGCTTCCCCCTGGAACTATGCCATTGTGAAAAGCGAACCCATGAAAGCCGTGTTCCACCCGGGCCGCGCGCACGCCTTCAAGCACGGCGAACCACCCGTAGAGGTCTTTGTGAAAGCCGCCAGGTTGCCCGATTGGCAAATGGATGGCGCCAGTTGTGCTGCGCCGCCGATCCTGCCCCACGTTTCCGCCGGGCAGTTGGAAACCATCACCCTCGTTCCCTATGGGTACACGTCCCTGCGCATTTGCCAGTTCCCTTATGCGAGCGCCAGCGAGGAATAAGAGCCGGATTCGCCGCCCTGTGCGGCGAATTTTTTATGCGATTCCGCCACAATTTCGTGCAGTTTTTTTCCGAAACCATCGGTTTACTTTTGTGCCGAACCGTGATATAATAAAACGTCCATGGGAAAGGAGGGATGGTTATGCCGCAAAAAGGCCTCAAGGTCATGGCGCAAAACCGCAAGGCGCGGCATGACTATTTCATCGAGGAATCCTGGGAAGCTGGCATTGAGCTGAAAGGTACGGAGGTCAAATCCATTCGCCTGGGCAAGTGCAATCTGAAGGATTGCTACGCGCAGGTGAAAGACGGGGAAATGTTTGTGTATGGTATGCACATCAGTCCCTACGAAAAGGGCAATATTTTCAATACTGACCCCCTGCGCCCCAAAAAGTTGCTTCTGCATAAGGCGGAAATCCGCAAATTGCAGCAGTCTGTCATGCTGAAAGGGCTTGCGCTGATTCCACTGAGCGTATACTTCAAAGATGGGCGGATCAAAGTGGAATTGGCCCTGTGCAAGGGCAAAAAACTCTACGACAAGCGCGACACCATGGCAAAACAAAGCGCGCAGCGCGAAATGGAGCGCCATTTGCGCGAGCGCATGCGCTGAAACAGAATATGCGCCTTTCTTCCCCACATATGGGGCCGTAATGGTTTCGACGGGGATCATGGAGGGATGAGAAGCGAGCGGCGGCCCCGAACCGCCATAAAATCGGGAAAAACAATAACTGCGAACGAAGACAATCTCGTTCTGGCGGCTGCTTAATGCCGCCTCGTCGGCCCCGAGCCTCCTGCGGCGCGGCCAGCCGGCGTCATCAAAAGCAGGGAACCAGTTCGCTTAAGCTTTGCGGTGAATGGGATTTTATGAAGCTACTAAAGCGCTAAGCCTGTTTGTGGGCGTGGCGCAGAGGGAATGTTAAAACACAAACTGCGCTCGGAGATGCTCGTCTCGCCAGGTTTTCGGACAGGGGTTCGACTCCCCTCGGCTCCACCAAAGAAGCACCGCAATTTTGATACAATGGGTATCGGGATTGCGGTGCTTTTCCCATTTCAAAATCAGGGCATGTATTGCTTTTGTCCATACAATAGAGTATAATAGAGACGAGGCAGAATACACAAATCCCGAAAAGAGTCTTGATATGGCAAAGTCCGCAAATCTGTATGCGCGCATTGAGCCGGAGGTCAAGGAACAGGCGGAAGCCATCCTCAGCGCCCTGGGCATCCCGGCTTCCAACGCCATCACCATGTTCTACAAGCAGGTCATCCTCCAGCGGGGGCTGCCCTTTGAGGTTAAGCTCCCGGAGCCTCCGCTGGACAGCGCCGTATGACCGCCGAACAGCTGGACGCGGAACTGGAGAAGGGCTACGCCCAGATGAAGGCCGGGCAAACCATCTCGGCAAAACAGGCGTTTGACGAGATGCGGGGAGAACTGGGCATATGAGCTATAAGGTGACGTTGACCCCGGAAGCAAAGCACGACCTGCGGGAAATCTACCGTTACATCACTGTGGAGCTTCAGTCGGAGCAAAACGCCAACGGCCAGCTGGACCGTTCGGAAGAGAGCATCCTCAAACTGGATGAGATGCCGGAGCGGTTCTGGGTCGTAGACCCAGAGCCATGGCGCAGCCACAATCTCCAGGTCATGCCGGTGGACAATTGCCTGATGTTCTACATCCCGGATCACCAGGTAAAACCTTAACAGTGCTCCGCGTTATGTACGGCGGACGGGACATCGACGCCCCGCTCCGCAATATTTCGAGGTGAGATCGTTGCTGTTTCATTCCTTCCACTCCCAAGCGGAACGCAGGGAGTTTGGTGGTTCGGATTTTGTTGAAATCCAATACTGTAGATTCCCGAAAGGCACTTCCCTCCGGGAAGTCGTTTCGATTGATGCGATAAAGCACTGGAAAGATGACTC
>DVJN01000091.1 GCA_018716755.1 Candidatus Alectryocaccomicrobium excrementavium | reverse complement strand
GCCTGCGTCCTTGGAGGTCAGGTTGCCGTTGTAGCCCTTGTTAAGCGTGATGCCCAGTTCATTGGCAACTTCGTGCTTCATGTCATACATGGATTTGCGCGCTTCGGGAATGTTGATCTGATTGTTGTTGTTGCTAGCCATTGCTTTTCTCCTTATCTGATTTCAAGATTTTTTGCGCCATTACTGCTGATTGCTGCTGTTGCGTTCATAGTCTTCGATCATCTTCTTGACCATATAGCCGCCGATATAGCCGTTATCCCGGGCGGAAAGGTTGCCGTTGTAGCCCTGCTTGAGGTTGATGCCAAGCTCGCGCGCGACTTCGAACTTCATATTGTCCAGCGCGTTCTTGGCCTCAGGAACATTCACGCGGTTGGAGCTATTGCCATTGCTGCTCATAAAAAATCACCTCCCCATTGCGGTCTGCCACTATTGTGACCTGGGGAGGCTTTTTCAAACTGGCAATATTTAATCTGGAATGTCGCCGACGCCGTTTAGCACATAAGTGGGACGATAAGGATAACTGTTCATGATTTCTGGCGTTGTCACGCCGGAAAGCACGAGCACCGTGTCCATTTCGCTCTCAATGCCGGCGATCACGTCGGTATCCATGCGGTCGCCGATGATAGCCATGTCTTCGGGCTTGACGCCAAGGCGCTTTTGCGCATGCCGCATCATCAGCGGATTGGGCTTTCCCACGAAATAGGCCTGCTTGCCGCAAGTCATTTCGATGGGAGAGATCAGGGCGCGCGTGGCGGGCGCGATCCCGTTTTCGATGGGGCCGGTGATGTCCGGGTTGGTGCCGATCAGTTTGGCGCCGCCGCGCACGAGCTTGACGGCTTTGAGAATTTTTTCGTAGCTGAAGCTCGAAGTTTCGCCCACCACCACGTAATCCGGATTCACGTCGTTCATGGAAAAACCGGCGTTGTATAGCGCGCCCACCAGGCCCGCCTCGCCAATAACATAGGCGGAACCGGAAGGGCACTGGCTCTTCAGAAACGCGGCCGTGGCCAGCGCGCTGGTGTAAAAATGTTCCTCGCCCACATGCAACCCCAGTCGCTCGAGTTTCTCCTGCAATTCACGGGGGGAACGCTCGGAAGAATTGGTGAGGAATATGTATTTTTTCTGGTTTTCTTCCAGCCAGTTGACGAATTTTGCCGCGCCATCCAGCAGCAGATTGCCATGGTAGATCACACCGTCCATGTCGCAGATATAGCCTTTTTTGTTGCGGAGCTTATCCATGCGCATCTTCCTTTCTGTGAACTCCCCTTCATTATACCCGAAAAGCGCCGCTTTGGAAAGTACTGGCGCGCCATATTTTTATTAAATGTGGGCGCATGGTATCAGAAGCAACAAACGCTTGTTAAAATAGAAGCGGTGGTGAGGCGATGCGAATCGAGTCGTTTGAGCCGGTCGTTTCCACGCATGCGAAAATTTTGATTTTGGGCACCATGCCTTCGGTGCGGTCTTTGCGCGAGCAGTTTTATTATGCGCATCCGCGCAACGCGTTTTGGCCCATCGCAACGGAAATTTTTGGCATGCGGGCGGAAAGCGTGGCGGAAAAAAGGATTTTGGTTGAAGCGTGCGGCTTGGCGCTGTGGGATATCGCGCACAGTTGCGAGCGGCAAGGGTCGCTGGATAGCGCGATGCGCGATGTGCGCCCCAACGATATCCCGCAATTGGTGCGAGAGCATTCCATTGAGCGCATCCTGCTCAATGGGCAGACCGCGAACCGCTTGTTTCACCGCTATTTTCCCGATCTGGCGCGGGCAAAACCCTGCCTGGTTTTGCCGAGCACCAGCCCAGCTCATACCTTGCCGTTTGAAGAAAAATTGGCCGCTTGGAGGGATGCTTTATGCCCACACCCGTAGAAATCCTGCGCAAGAAGCGCCTGGGAAATGCGCTGAGCAGGGAAGAAATCGCCGCGTTTGTGCGGGGCGTTGTGGATGGCAGTTTTGCGGATTACCAGAGCGCAGCGCTATTGATGGCCATCTGTATTCAGGGCATGAACCGGGAGGAAACGCGCCTTCTCACCATGGAAATGGCGCATTCAGGGGACATGCTCGATTTGTCCGGCCTGAGCGGCCCCACGGTGGATAAACATTCCACGGGCGGCGTGGGGGATACGACATCGCTCATCCTGGTTCCGCTGGTCGCGGCGTGCGGCGCGAAGGTGGCAAAGATGTCCGGCCGCGGGCTGGGATTTACGGGAGGCACGCTCGATAAGCTGGAATCCATTCCCGGCCTGTGCACCGCGATGGAGGAAAAGCGCTTTTTGCAAACCGTGGAGGAAATTGGCTGCGCGATCATTTCGCAAACCGGCGATTTGGCCCCGGCGGATAAAGTGCTGTATGCTCTGCGCGATGTAACGGCTACCGTCGATTCCATGCCGCTGATCGTTTCTTCCATTTTATCCAAGAAGCTGGCTTCCGGCGCGCAAAATATTGTGCTGGATGTGAAGTGCGGCAGTGGCGCGCTGATGGAAACGCTGGAGGATGCGAAGGCGCTGGCGCAAATGCTGGTGGAAATCGGGAACGCGACGGGTAGGCGCTTTTGCGCGCTCGTGACCGATATGAATCAGCCGCTGGGCATGAACGTGGGCAACGCATTGGAAGTGCGGGAGGCCATAGAAATCCTTTCCGGGCAGGCAGGCGGCGCGCTTAAGGAAATCTCACTTGAGATCGGCGCGAAGATGCTGGAACTGGCGGGCATAAGCGGGGGACGGCAAAAGATGGAAGCGGCGCTGGAAAGCGGCGCGGGGCTGAAAAAATTCGCGCAGATGATCACCGCGCTGGGCGGCGACGGGCGCGTTGCGGGAGATGTGTCCCTTCTGCCGCAGGCGGAGGCGGTGATTCCGGTATGCGCCGCGGAAAAGGGGTACATTGGCGCCATTCTTGCCAGCGAGATCGGGCGCGCTTCGCTTGCGTTGGGCGCGGGGCGGCTGCGCAAGGAAGATTCGGTCGATCCGGCGGTGGGCATCGTTATGACCCGGCGCATCGGCGAGTGGGTGGACAAGGGCGAGCCGCTGGCGTATCTGCACGTTACCAGGCGCTCCAACGTGGAAGCTGCGCAAGCACTCGCCAGCCGTGCAATCGCGCTTTCGCGGGAGCCTGTGGAAACGCCGCCGCTGATCTATGCGAGCGTGGAAGGGAAGTGCGTGTGATGGATTTTATGGATTTGGTTCGCTGCCGGGAAAGTTGCCGGGATTTTTCGGAACGCGGTGTAGAACGGGATAAACTGGAAAATATGCTGGAAGCCGCGCGGCTTGCGCCCTCGGCATGCAATAGCCAGCCGTGGAGCTTTACGGCCGTGACCGCGCCGCTCACAGTGAAAGCCGTTGCCAAATGTTTGCAGGGCATGGGCATGAACAAATTTGCCAGCCATTGCCCTGCGTTCATCGTGGTTTGCGAGGAAAAGGCCAATTTGTCCGCCGTTGTGGGCGGCAAGCTTAAGCACCAGCATTTTGCGCAAACGGATGTGGGCATTGCCGTTGCACATCTGTGCCTGGCAGCCACGGCGCAGGGGCTTGCCACCTGCATCATCGGCTGGCTTGAGGAAGAAGCGCTGCGCAAACTGTTGGGTCTGCGCGATGGCGCGCGGGTGCGCGCCGTGATTGCCACAGGATACGCGAGAGAGGAGAAAGAGCCGCGCGAGAAGAAGCGCAAGCCGTTATCGGAGATCGCGCGCTTTGTGGAAGAATGATGCTTTGCTTTACGAGTGATTATACGACGGGCGCGCATCCGCGCGTATTGGAAGCCCTGCAAGCCATCAACCTGCGGGAAACTGCGGGTTACGGCATGGATGAGGATTGCCGTGCCGCGGCTGCGCACGTGCGGGATTTGTGCGCGGCGCCCCAGGCGCAGGTGCATTTTCTGGTGGGGGGCACACAGGCGAATCTGGTGCTGATCACGGCTGCACTGCGCCCGCACGAGGCGGCTGTTTGTGCGGAAACAGGGCACATCAACGTGCACGAAACCGGCTCGATAGAAGCGGCGGGCCATAAGGTGCTGGGTGTTCCTGCGCCCGATGGGAAATTGACGCGGGAAGGCATTGAAATCGTTCTGGCGGCGCACGCGGACGAGCACATGGTGAAGCCGGCCCTGGTGTACATTTCCAACACCACAGAGGTGGGAACCGTTTATACGGATGCAGAAATCGAGGCCATCAGCGCGTGCTGCCGGGAAAATGCGCTTGCGCTCTATGTGGACGGCGCGCGATTGGGCAGCGCCATTGCTGCGGGCGGCGCTTCGCTGAAAACGCTCGCGCGCTGCGCGGATGCTTTTACCATCGGCGGCACCAAAAATGGCGCGCTTTTCGGCGAAGCCATGGTACTCACCAATCCCGCGCTCATGCGCGATTTCCGCTATATTATGAAGCAACGCGGCGCCATGCTGGCAAAAGGATGGCTCCTGGGCGCGCAGTTTGCGGCGCTGCTTCAGGATGGCCTTTATTTCGATTTGGCGGCGCATGCCAATACCATGGCCAATCGGCTGGCCCTCGGGATGAAGGACAGGGGATACGGCTTCCTGTATCCGCCCGTTTCTAACCAGATTTTCCCCATTATGCGGGACGGCGCGGCCCAGCGCCTGATGCAGCACGTGCAATTTCAGCGCGCACAGCCGCTGGGGGATGGCGAGAGCGTTTGGCGGTTTGTGACATCCTGGTCTACAAAAGAGGCGGATGTGGACGCGTTGATCGATTTTTTGGAGCCGGTCAATTAAGGGGTGAGACAGTAACCCCTTATATGTGGAACTGTCGTCTGTGAGATACAGAGTGGCGCGTCTTTTCACGCGGGAAAAACACGGCCGTCAACAGCGAAACAACCCACAACGGCAGCATAACCAACGCGGGCGGGGGCGTCGTAGAAGATGGCAGCTTCACCAATACTTCTATCAACAAATCAATGCCCAACTGAAACAATTTACAAAGATTGGCGGCCCGGTAACTGTAAAGAAAGGCGCGCGCGGCGCTGGAAAGATTCGAGCACCGCGCGCGCCACTGAAAGTGCGATTGCGCTATTGCGCCAGGGAAGGATCGCCAAAGCGGGTTGCGCCGTCCGCCAGGATATCCGCGATATTCGCGGGGCGGGCACTGGCGGGGAACAATTCCTTCAGCAAATCATAGGGAGCACGCGCGTTGGGCTCCAGCGAAATCGCCAGTTGTGCGGCCTGGGCGGCTTTTTCCGTATCGTGCAGGTCGGAATAGGCCTGCGCACAGAGCATGGCATAATCGTAATTGTCTGGATCGTAGATCACAGCCTGGTGATACGCTTCGCTCGCGGATTTGGTTTGTCCGTTTTGCGTGAGCTGGTCGCCCAGCAGCTTGTAGGCGTGCGCGTCTTTCGTGATGTTCAAACCGGCCAGAAATACTTTGCCAAAGCTGGAAAACGTGAGCAGGCAAACCAGCACCAGAACTGTTGCGGCCAACAGGCCAATGGTGATCACGCTGCGCAGGTTGCGCTCCCAAAAACTGGGTTGTCCGTCGCTCTCCAGATCCTCATCGCTGCTGCCAAAAAACTCGTCCATTTCCAGTTCTTCCGGTGACAGGCGCTTGGGCACCATGGTATTTACCTTGCGGCTGGGTGGCGGCGCGGGCGCGATAGCGGCGCGGCCAACGCCCATTTTTTCGGGCGGCTCACTTTCAGGCGGTGCTTTGGCGCGCGTTTTATCTGCGGCCTGTTCAGGTTCCGGGCGAGCCCGCCTGGGGGAGGCCTCTTCGCCCTCAGCGCTGGGGGTAGCGGGCCGTGGGCGCTTTTTGCGCGGCGTGGCCGTCACAGGGCGTGTGCGTTCCTCCGCACCGTTTTCCAGGCCGGCGTCTTCATCCGGTTCCGCGCCGCTGGTGGCGGGCGCTTCCCGCACGGGTTTGCGCGGCCGTGGGCGTGGCGCTTCGGGAATGGGGTGGCTCGTTTCCACCGCAACCTCCTCCGCGCCCTCGATATCTTCGATATCCACCGCCTCCTGCTCCTTTTCCGGGGCGGAGGTGGCTGGGGCAGGGGGTTTCCTGTGCGCCGGGCGGGGCTGAAAGGGATTGTCCGCCAGGGGACGGGCGGTGTGCGCGCCCCGGGCGGGTGGCTTTTTGAGGGCAGCCGCTTTCAGCGTAACTGGCGTGCCGCATTCCGGGCAGAATTTTCCTCCTTCGGGGATGGTTCCGCCGCATTGTTTACAGATCATAGGAATCCGCCTCGCTTTATGGTTGATCGGTTTCGAGCGCGCCGAGGGCTTCATAATAGGGATCCCCAGGGAACTCGCGCTCGATTGTTACCTCTCCGCCCAGCCGTTCGATCGCGTTGCGGATTTCAATGTAATCCAGGTAATCCACATCCGAGAGCGAGAGCGCCTGCGTAAGCGGCTCAATCGCCCGGGGATCGTTCAGCTTCGCCAGGAACGAAGCGTACATCGCGCGGCGGTCGGGCTGGGTGTGGAATTGGTGCATCGTATATATATAGATGCGTTCATCGCCCGGAAAGTTGCATAGCACATCCAAAAAGGCCTCTTTTACCGGCGTGGGTTCCGATTCCAGCCGATTGAGCAGAACATCCGTTTGCGATTGGCCCAGCTCGCGCAGCAGATCCACGGCGACTTCCCGTAGTTCCCCGTCGTTTTCCACGATGGGGACGCAAATGGCCGCTGCGCGCTCCGAGCCGATATCGCGCAGCAGGTTGATGGCTGTGGCGCGCAGGGAAGAGCAGCGGCTCTCATCCGCCGCGATGCGCAATAGCCCTTCCTCGCACGCGCTGCCCAACTGGGCAATGCGCTCTGTGAGCAGGTCTGGCGCGCCAATGCCGGCCTCCTCCGTGGCGCAGAGGTATTCCAGCAGGCTTTCCGGCGAAAACGACTGGAAATAGGCGCCCGGACGCTGGCCATCCAGCCAGCTGGCGGGTTCATTCAAAAACCGCATATACAGCCCGGGAATCGCATCTTCCATTTCTTCGGGCGTGGAAAAATTTTGCGCTTCGCTCTTCATCCAGCGCTCTACATATTGCAGGAAATGCTGCGAAAAATCAACGGTTTTCATGGAATGATCTCCTTTTGGGCGGCGCGGATGCGGTATTCGACCAGGCGCGGGGAAACGTCCAGCGCGCGTGCCAGACGGAAGGGGTCGATCTCCGCATCGGAGCGCAGCAGTTTCAAATAGTGCCAGGCGAGTTGCGCCGCGCGGCCGTGGATGTTGCGCCCGCGGCAATGGGGGGCGAGCGCGTCCAGCCAGCAAAGGACGGGCGTGGCGGAGAAGCCGAGCACGCGTTCCACGCCGCTTTGCGCATTGCGGACGGCGAGCGCGCGCTTGATGGGAGCGGGGGAAAGGCCATTGAACAGGGCAAGGCAGCACGCGCGCTGCGCCGTTTCCGGCATACAGGCCAGCGCGCCCAGCAGGTGCGCGCCATTTTGCCCGGTGGCATAGCAAAAATCGTTCGCCAGCTCGTTAAGGTGCTTTAGAGACAAATGGCCGCACAGCGCGTGAGCTATGTGGCCGAAAACGCCTGGTCTGGCCCGCATCAGCCACAAAAGGGCGCGGCGCGTTTCGCCATCGCGTTCCCAGCGTTCGTTCAGTTCAGCCGCATCCAGGGCGGCGAGCGATGCGCTCAGCGCGAGATATTGCCGCGCGGCAGGCTCGCTCAAGCGCCAGGCATATCCCATGGGGCGCGGGGGCAAATTCCCCTGCACGGCCCGGTGGCATAGTTCTTCCGCCACGGGATCGGCGGGGTGCAGGCGGGCGATGTGGTTCCAGATTTCAGCCACGAGGCTATCGGGCGCGCCCACGTTGTAGGCGGTCACCGCCATCAGGTGCAAAATCAGCGGATCGTGGGTGGTGCGATGGAATTCGCGGAAAAAGTGCCAGGAATTCTCGGGGTTCTGCGTATCCAGGGCAATGGCGCCGCACATGATTCCGGCCATCAGCACAAGATTTTCCACGCGCGTGAAGATCTGGGAGACCAGCCCGCTCTGCAGGCCAATGTGAAAGGGATCGTTGAGCGGAAGAAAAGACACGGCGCGCGCGCTGTCGCTGGCCGGAACGAACGCCTGCCGCGCGCCCGCCACATCGCCTTCCATGCACAGGGCGATCGTTGTAAAAAGAGCGGAAAGCACGGATTCCGGGCGGTTTTTCCATCTGCCTGCGCGCGCTATGCGGGCGCACAGGCGGGCGCTTTCCCCGCGCAGGAGCATATCGCGCATGGAGGCGATGCCGCTGCCATAGAGGGAAATCGCCCGCGAATCCGTGCTGGACTGCGAGTAGAGCCGGGTGGCTTTTTTCAGCGATTCCCGGGGCACGTTGGTGAGATACCAGGGCACGCCTTTTATGCTGGGAATCAGGGCGAGGATCAGGGCGCCGTCGTTGGCGGCGTCGATGGCGAGGCACCAAAGCTTCATTGGCAGGGGCAGGCTCTGCAAGCGCGCGTATTCATGCGCCAGCACGTGCATGGATTCCGCCACGCATCCGGCGTTGGTCAAAAACTGGGCCAGAGCGGCGCGATGGGCCACGTTGCCTTCTTCCAGGCTGAGCGCGCGCCGCATCAGGCTGATCGCGTCGAGCTGGCGGCGCGCGTTCCAATGCTCGAGCGCCAGCTGATGAAGCTGCCCAGCGCTGGGCTCAAAGGGAATTACAGTGTCTGCCATTTAAGCCTCCCGGTGTTCCAAAATATCGATCAATGCTTTGAGCTCTTCGGCCGTGAAGACCTGTTTCCGGTTGCAGAAGGAGCATCCTACTTCTGCGCCGCCCTGTTCAGCGAGCATATCCTTCAATTCGTCTTTGCCCAGGGAAAGCAGCGCGCGTTCCACGCGCTCGCGGGTGCAACCGCAGTGATAGCGCAGGGGCATGGTTTCCAGGATTTCCATTTCCAGGTGCGCAAGCAGCTGCTGCGCCGCTTCCTGTGCGGTGCACTCGCGCAGCGTGGCGGAAATACCGGCGAACATGCCGGCAGAAGCCTCAATGGAGGCGATGGCCGCCTCGCTGGCGCCGGGCATCATCTGCACCAGGAGCCCGCCGGCGGAAAGCACTTCTTCGCCCACGAGCACCCCCAGCGAAACGAGCGAGGGCGTTTGCTCGGAAGCGGTGAAGTACATGGCAAAATCCTCTGCGATTTCCCCGCTCACCAGGTGTACCTGGCCGACATACGGTTCGCGCAGCCCCATATCCTTGATGACGGTGAGCGTGCCCGAGTTGCCGACCGCACCGCCTACGTTGAGCTTGCCATTTTTGCGCTCCGGATCCACTTCCGGGTGCTCGACGTAACCCTTTACATCGCCACCAGGCGAACCCACGGCCAGCAGCCGCCCCATGGGCCCGTTGCCGCGGATCACGGTGGTGACGGAATCCGTGGGCGCTTTGAGCATGGCGCCCAGCATGGCCGTGCCCGTGAGAAGACGGCCCAGCGCCGCCGTCGCGGTGCGGGAAAGAGCGTGGATTTGGCGGGCCTCTTCGACGAGCGCGTCGCTCTTTACGAGCATCGCGCGCGCCTGGCCCTGAAGCAGGGAAATTCGCAACAGTTCATCCATATTGTTATCCTCACTGTTTGATTGCAAGAAAGTGAATGCGCGCGTCCGTGGCCGAAGGGGGCGCGAAGGTCATCCCGCCAAACGCGCGCACCGAAACAAACCCCGCTTCTTCCAGCCAGGCGGTGAGTTCCGGTACGCTGTGCGCGCGCTGGCGGTGGCGCTCATCAAAGCGGCGGTAGCGGCCGTCCGCTTCGCGCACGAAAAAGGTGAGCTCCATATCCAGTGTGTGCGCAGCGCGATCCCAGTGGTTTTGCCATAGGTAGGCCAGATCGTCGCGCACGGCAAAAAAAGGCGCGTCGCCCATCTCTTCTTCCAGCTTATAGCGCGAGGACACGTCCAATGCCAATGCTCCGCCTGCCTTGAGGCCGGCGTGTGCGCGCTGGAAAAACGCGCGCGCGGCGCGCGGGGAAGCGAGATAATTCACGGTATCGCAGGTGGCCACGATGGCGTCCGCCCGGCGGCCCAGGCACAGCTGCGCGATATCCTGACGGGCGAGCGCGAGAGGCACGCCCGCCTGCCGCGCCCGCTGCGCGGCGATTGCCAGCATATCTGGAGACTGGTCTACGCCCAGCACGCGGATTCCCCGCCGCGCCCACTCAATGCCCAGCGAAGCCGTTCCGCACCCGCATTCGACGAGATAGCCCGGGTGCACGCCAGCGGATGCCAGGAGATCGGTGTAGTACGCCGCCCAGGCGGTGTAATCAAAATCCTCGGCCATCAGCGCATCGTACACTGCGGCGAAAGAAGCGCCGTATGGCATTATGCACCTTCTCCGCGGGGCGGCTCGTCCGCATTCCCGCCCGTTGGGGGCTGGGGATCGTCATACCGTTTCACGGGCGGGTGGCTGTAATCCGGGCGCGGCGGCAGGGGAATGTCGTCATCATCGTCATCGTCGTCGGTCTCGGTGTAGATGCCCTTGTTGACGGGCGCGCCCTCGATGCGAGGGTTCAGGAAGCGGTCGAAGCAGGCGTTGGCGTAAGAGGCGTAGAGAAAGCCGGTGAGGCCAAAGCCGATCACCAGGTAAAGCACGCAGGCGATCGGGATGCCATAGGGAATGTACATCACCAGGATGAAGGGTACCAGTGCGGTGACCGCGAGCCACAGCAGCGACCAGGGCAGGCGCGCGATCACCATGATGGCGCTGTTGCGCACCAGCTGGCCAAATTTCATCTCGTAGGTCACCATCATTGGGAAGATCAGCATGTTGATCATCCACCACACCACTACGCATACCACCACGAACATCTGCGGGATGATGAAGAAAACCGAGTTGGTGGAAGCCATCTGTCCATAAAAGACATAGCAGATATAGCACAGAAACAGCGAAAGCCCGTTGATCAATCCGGCGAGCAGGCCGTATTTCCAGTTGCCCTTGATGGCGTCCTTAAAATCGCTGAACATAAAGGAATGGTCGTCGCGCGCCCAGTTGCGCAACACATACATTTCGCCCGTCGAGCCGATACCCGCGATGCCCAGGCAGGGCACCATGCCGAGCAGGTAGGTGGTAAGCAGGCCCGAAACGTTTTGGAAGGCGGCAGCGTCCAGCGTGCCTTCAGCGCCCGTGCTGAGCGCGCCGGATATGGCCACCACGTTGATCAACGTCCACAAAATGGCCGGAAGGCAAAAAACAATGTACAACAGATTGATGCTGATGATGCCGGTAAAGCGCACGCGCAACGTTTGGAAAAACAGTTCGCGCCGGTTCTTGGGCAGGTTATCGACGGTGAAATCCGCCTTGCCCGCCTTGCCATAATAAAAAGAATTGAACAAACCCGCCATTGTGCTATTTCCTCCTAGTCGTCGATGAGTGCGGTGAAGAGCGCGAGCGCGGGCAAGAGCGCCCGCTCGTCGAAATTGAACGTATCGCTGTGCAGGGGGGCGCTGTGCGTTTCATCCCCCACGCCTGTGAAGAAAAACGCGCCGGGGAAAACCTTCTGGTATTCGGAAAAATCCTCGGCAATGGTCATGGGTTCCACCGGCAGATAGCGCTCGCCCGCCAGGCGGATCACCTTTTGCGTTTCGGCAGGGGAATTGATCACGGCAGGGTAGTGCGTCGAGGGCAGCACCCGGCTTTTCGTGCCGAACATCAAATCCGTGGCTTTGAGGCAATCGTCGATGAGGGCAAAAATCTGCGAGGCAACCTCGTCGCTATATGCGCGGGTGGTGCATTCCATCAGCGCCCAGTCGGCCACGATGTTGCGCACGTCGCCTGCCCGAACCTTGCCGATGCTGAAAATCGTCGGCTCAAAGGTGTCGGTGCGGCGCTTGATGAGTGTTTGCACGTTGCTGATGAAATGCGCCATTGCCCCCACCGCGTCGCACCCCTGGTGGGGAAGCGCGCCATGCGAGGCTTTGCCCTCGATGGAAATATCCAGGCAGCCGACCATCGCCATTTCCGCGCCCTCGCGGATGCCGATGCGCCCTGCCGGGAACTGCGGCATCACGTGCATGCCGTAGATCTCCTGGATGGGCAGATCCGCGAATGCACCGGCTTCGATCATTCTGCGCGCGCCACCCTGGCTCTCCTCCGCGGGCTGAAATACGAGCACCACATCGCGCCTGAGCGAAGAGCGGCGGGCATCGACCGCGCGGGCCAGGGCAAGCAACGTCGCCATATGACCGTCGTGCCCGCACGCGTGCATTTTGCCCGGGTGCATGGAACAAAATTCCACGCCCGTGTTTTCCTGGATTTCCAGCGCGTCCATATCCGAGCGGAAAGCGATCGCGCCGCGCCCGCTTTCCGGGGCGCGGAATACGTATACCATTCCATCCGCGACTTCGCGCGATTCGTCGGGATGCAGTTTTGCCATGGCGGCCTGGATATAGGCGCGCGTTTTCGGCAAATCATAGCCAATTTCGGGTATGCGATGCAGCGCGCGGCGGTCCGCCGCTATGGTTGCCAGAATATCGATGGTTCTCCCTCCCGTACTGCTGGCGGGCCGCGCGGCGCGCGAAAACCGCCTTCTATAGGATTCTCTTATTTTATCACATTTTTGTGCGCTTGGCAATCCGATGAATTAAGGAATTTAACAAAAAAATTCGCGGCACAAAGGGGAGAATTTCGTCACAATTTGGTATGCTTGGGGGGATGCCGGATGCGTTTCGGAATTGCGGGCTGTTCGGAGCCGGATTTTTGGAAATGCGGGCGTGGAGGTGTGGTATGCGCTATCGGGCGGTTATTTTCGATTTGGATGGGACTTTGCTGGATACCCTGTGCGATTTGCGCGCGGCGGTCAATTTTGCTCTTGCGCAAGAGGGATTTGGGCAGCGGACGCTGGACGAGGTGCGTTCCTATGTGGGCAGTGGCGCATATGTGTTGTTTGAGCGCGCCTTGCCAGGAGAGGCGCGCCCGCGTGTGGAGGCGTGTGTGGAGGCGTTCAAGGGCTATTATAGCACCCATGTCAACGTATACACGCGGCCGTATCCCGGCGTGCCCGAAATGTTGGAACGCCTGCGGGCGGCCGGAATCCGCACAGGGGTATGTTCCAACAAGTTCGATGCGGCGGTGCGCCTGTTGTGCGAAGCGCATTTTGGCGCGCTGCTGGATGATTTCGCCGGCGAGGGCGTGAATATGCCAAAAAAGCCCGCGCCTGACGGGTGCCGCAGGCTGATGGAGAAATGGGGAACCGGGCGTGCAGAAACGCTGTATGCTGGCGATTCGGATGTGGATGTTCAGACTGCGCGCAACGCGGGGCTGGATTGCGCGAGCGTAACCTGGGGCTTTTGCCCGCGCACGGCGCTGCAGGCAGCCGGAGCCACCCGTTATTTTGCCAGCGCGGACGCGCTTGCGGACTATATCCTGGCCTAGGCGGTGCGCATATGCGGGAGATTTCTTCAAATCAGAATCCCATTGTAAAGGGAATGCGGGCTTTGCGCGATGGGCGCGCACGCGCAGAGCAGGGGCGCCTGCTCGTGGAGGGCGAAAAGATGATCCGCGAAGCCGTATCCTGCGGGCTCACGCCCTTTGATGCGCTGGTCAGCGCGCCGAAGGGGGAAAAGTTCGCGCTGTTTGCCGCCTGGCTGGAGGAGCAGGGCTCGAATGTATATCTCGTGCCGGAGCGCCTCATTGAGGCGGTGAGCGATACCAAAAGCCCGCAGGGCGTGGTCGCGGCTTTTTCCATGCCGGTGTTTGCGGGCGAAGCGGGGGAAAAGGTGATCGCGCTGGACGCGGTACAGGATCCAGGCAATGTTGGCACCATCTGGCGCACGGCGGATGCGGCGGGCTTTTCCACGCTGTACGTGGGGGAAGGCAGCGCGGATCCCTTTTCGCTGAAGGTGCAGCGTTCGGCCATGGGCAGCGCGTTTCGCCTGCCAGTGCGGATGGGGAACCTGGCCGCGATGCTGGCCACATTGAAGGCGAAAGGGTATCAGATTGTGGCGGGCGCGCTGGATGGCATGGAGTTTCGCGCCTGCCCGCCGCTTGGGCGGCGGCTGGCGGTTGTGATCGGCAATGAAGCGCGGGGCGTTTCCCCCGAGGTGCTCGCGCTGGCGGATGTAAGGCTGCGGCTGCCGATGCGCGGCGGAGCGGAATCGCTCAACGCGGCGGTGGCGGCCGGGATCCTGATGTATGCGTTGACGGTATTGCGGGAGGAGGAATAAAAGTGGCGGATGCGGGCGCGATTTTGGTGGTTTCTATGAATCCGAGCATCGATGTGACGATGGGCGTGGATTGCCTGCGCGCTGGCGGCACGAACCGCGCGCGCTTTGTGCGCGAGGACGCGGGTGGCAAGGGCGTGAACGTGGCCAGGGCGCTGAGGGCGCAGGGCGCTGAAGAGGTTTGGGCCACGGGCCTCATGTGGCGCGAGGGGGGGAAAATCCTCATGGACGCGCTGGAGCGGGACGGTGTCGCGTGCGATTTTTGCCTGTTGGAGGGCGCGACGCGCAGGAATATCAAAATTTTGGATGAAGAGAAGGCGGAAATCACCGAAATCAACGCGGGAAGCCCGCCGGTGACGGCCGGGGACTTACGACTGGCGCGAGAAAAGTTGCTTTCTCGCGCGAAACGTGCTAAAATGGTGGTGCTCACGGGCTCTTTGCCCACGGCCTGCCCGCCGGATTTTTATGCGCGGGCCATCGCGTCGTGCGGCGCTCCCTGCGCGCTGGACGCGGATGGGGAGGCACTGGCCGCTGGCGTGGCGGCAAAGCCCTTTTTGCTCAAGTGCAATGAAAAGGAGTTGGGCGTAATCGCGCAGGGGGAAACGGTGCTGGAGCGCGTGAAAACAGTGCTGGACAGGGGCGTATCCATTGTGTTGGCCTCCATGGGCGCGCAGGGCAGCGTCATGGCGAATGCGCGTGGCGCCTGGCGCGCAGCGCCGCTCAGCCTGAACGTGCGCTCGACGGTGGGCGCTGGCGACGCGATGCTTTCCGGCTTTCTGGCAGCGTATGCGCGGGAGGCGGATCCCGTGTGGGCGTTCCGGGCGGCAGTGGCCAGCGCTTCCGCCAGCGTGGAGGGCGAGGGCACGTTTATGCCCAGCTCGGCCGGTGCGGCGCGGTATTTGCCGCACATTCAAATCGAGCGAGTGATGGAGTGGTAAGCATATGATTGGAATTGCGATTTTGGGCTATGGCGTGGTGGGCGCGGGCGTAGGCCAGCTGCTCACCGAGCAGGCCGGGCGGCTTTCGCGCGCCGCAGGGGAAGAGATCCGGCTGAAGTATGTGGCCGACATTCGGGATGTGCAGCTTCCCGCGGGCGTAAAGCTTGTCCGGGAGCTGGACGAGGTGCTCGGGGATGAGAGCGTGCGCGTCGTCGTAGAGACCATTGGCGGCAAGGGGATTGCCTATCAATACACCCGTCGCGCGCTGGAAGCGGGCAGGCATGTGGTTTCTTCCAACAAGGAACTGGTCGCCACGCATGGCGACGAACTGTTGCCCCTCGCGCGGCAGCACGGCGCGCGGTATCTTTATGAAGCGGCCGTGGGCGGCGGCATCCCGGTGCTGTTTCCCATTTACGAATTGCTGTGCGCCAGCCCGATTACGAGGGTAATGGGCATTGTGAACGGCACCACAAATTATATTCTCACGCGCATGAAGGAAGCGAACGCGAGCTTCCCAGCGGCGCTGGGCGAGGCGCGCGAACTGGGCTATCTGGAAAGCGACCCTTCCGCGGATCTGGATGGCTGGGACGCGCGCCGCAAGCTGGCCATTCTGGCGCACGCCTGCTTCGGCGCCAACCTGGCGGACGACGCGAAGATCCCCTTCGAGGGCATTTCCCAGATCGCCTGGGAAGATGTGCGCCTGGCGGAACAGATGGGCGCGCAGGTGAAGCTGATCGCCCATGGGCAGCGCACGCCTTCCGGATGGACGGGCTGGGTGGGGCCGGCGCTTTTGCCCAACGCGCACCCGCTATGCGTGGCCCGCGATGTATTCAATGCGGTCTGCGTCACCGGGGAAGCGGTGGGCGACGTGATGTTTTACGGGCGCGGCGCGGGTTCCCTGCCCACGGCCAGCGCCGTGGTGGGCGACATCGTGCAGGCGGTGAAGCGCTCCGAGCCGGTGGGGGAACTCGTGGCGGAGCGTGCAGCTTTCGATGCGGCCCCGTGCGTGGGCTCGTTCTGCGCGCGCGTAGGAGACGGGTTCGTGCGGCTGGATGGCGCGACGCGGGCAGAAGCAGCCGCGCACTTTGGCCAGGATGCGGGCGCGATTTTGCGCGTGCTGGAATAGGCAGATAACGGTGCGGAAGGGAAGGTATTGGAATTGAAACGCTTGAATACCACGCAGATCATGGCGCTTGGCTTTGCGGCGGTGATTTTGACGGGGGCGGTGCTGCTTTCGCTGCCCATTTCCTCCAGTTCTGGCGAGAGCGTGGGCTTTTACGACGCGCTGTTCACCTCCACTTCGGCGGTGTGCGTGACGGGATTGGTCGTGCTGGATGTGGGGAACGATCTTTCCATCTTTGGGCAGATTGTGCTCATTTTGCTCATTCAAACGGGCGGACTGGGTTTTATGACCATCGCGACGCTGCTGTTTATGCTGGCTGGCAAGCGCATTACATTGCGCGACCGGCTGGTAATCCAGGAGGCCATGAATGAAAGCGGGCTTTCGGGCATGGTGCGCCTGATCCGTTGGGTGATCTGGATGACGCTGGCGTTTGAAGCCGTAGGCGCGGCCCTCCTGGCCACGAGTTTTGTGCCGGATTTTGGCTGGGCACGCGGCCTGTATTACGCAGTGTTCCACTCCATCTCCGCATTTTGCAACGCAGGCTTCGATCTGCTGGGAAACTACACCAGCCTCACGCCTTATCAGCTCGATCCGGTGGTGAATCTCACGATCAGCTTTTTGATCATTTCCGGCGGCCTGGGCTTTGGCGTGTGGCGCGATTTGTTCCGAAACCGGGGGCGATTCCACAATCTTAGGCTGCACACACGCCTGGTGCTCGTCACTACGGGCGGCCTGCTGGTGGGCGGCACGCTGCTGATCGCGGCGCTGGAATGGACGAATCCCGGCACGATTGCGGGCATGAATTTCATCCAGAAGATCCAGGCAGCTTTCTTCCAGTCCGTTACCATGCGCACGGCGGGGTTCAACACGGTCGATCTGGCCGCCATGCACCCGGAAACGAAGTTTGTTTCCAGCATATTGATGTTCATTGGCGCGGCGCCGGCCTCTACGGGCGGCGGCATCAAGGTGACGACGTTTGTGCTGATGGGCCTGTTTGTCTCCACGGTGGCGCGCGGGCGCGAAAATTGCGTGCTCTTTAAGCGCACTGTTTCGCATGCGACGGTGATGCGCGCCATGGTGGTGGCGATCATTTCCGCCTGCGTGGTGGGCGTGGATTTGCTGCTGCTCACCATCGCGGAGCAGGATACGGCGTTTGTCGATTTGATGTTTGAAACGCTTAGCGCGTTCGGCACGGTCGGCGTTTCCAGCGCGGGTACGCCCAACCTGGGCTATTTCGCGCGCGCGATTTTGATCTTCACCATGTTTATCGGCCGCGTTGGCCCGCTGACGCTCACCCTTGCTGTGGCGAGCGGCCAGGCGAAAAAGAGCGATGTGAAGATTCGCTATCCCGAGGACCGCGTGCTCGTGGGCTAGGAGCGCGAATTGGGGAATTGTGGCATGCGGCGCGCGGGCGCATAATTCCCGCGCGCCCTCAAATACTATTTCCGACCATTGACAAAACTGTTGAAAATGGGTTATGAAAGTTGATTTGAGGAGTGTGTCATGATCGTATGAAAGCAACCGGAATCGTGCGCAGGATTGATGAACTGGGCCGCGTGGTTATCCCCAAGGAGATCCGCAGAACGCTGCGCATTCGGGAAGGCGACCCGCTGGAAATTTTTACCGACCACGATGGCGAGGTCGTGCTCAAAAAATATTCCCCGATCGGCGAAATCGCAACCATTGCCAAGGATTACACGGATTCGCTGTATCGTTCCCTGGGGCATATCGCCTGTATCAGCGACCGCGACGCCATTGTATCCGCCTCTGGCGCGCCCCGGCGCGATATGCTGGAAAAGCCGCTCAGCGGCGAAATGGAGGCCGTGCTCCAGGGCCGTCAGGTCGTGGTGAACAATATGGTCGATGGGGGCAGGCTCGTTCCCATCACCAATGACGACGCGGGCGCTGGATACACCGCGCAGGTGATCGCGCCCATCATCGCGGATGGGGAAATCATCGGCGGACTGATCCTGCTTTCGCGGGAAGCGGGCGCGAAGATGAGCTTTACCGATCAGAAAGTGGCGGAAACCACCGCGACGATCGTAGGCCGGCAGATGGAACAGTGATGGACGGTTCCAAAGGGGGAGCCTTCTCCACCCTTTGGAACGATACATTTATGGAGGCAAATATGCAAAAGATACGGATTGCCGCCCTGGGCTGGACACAAGAGGCGCTCACGCTCGGCGCCATGCGCGCGCTCAAGAGCGCCCATCGCGTGCTGCTGCGCACGGGAAAAATCGGCGCGGCGGACTGGTTGCGCGCGGAAGGCGTACCATTTGAAACGCTGGATGCGCTCTATGACGCGTGCGACGATTTCGACGAGCTGAACCGCAGGATCGTGGCAGCCGTAGAAGCGGCGGGCGATGTGGTGTATGGCGTACCCGATTTGCGGGATGAAACCGTGGGCCTGCTTTTGCGCGCGTGCGGGGCGGAACTGCTTCCTGGCGTGCCCACGGAAGGCGCGCTGCTCGCGCATGCGCAGGGGGCGGCGATGTGCCTGGCAGCGGCGGACTGGGAGGATTTCCAGCCCAGTGCGCATGTGGATTGCCTGGTGCGGGAGATCGACTCTCGCCCGCTGGCCAGCGAGGTGAAACTGCGGCTGATGGAGGCGTATCCGGCGCAGGCGCCCGTGCTGTTCGCCGCTCCGGGCGGCGCTGTGGCCGCCATCAAACTTTCGCAGCTCGATCGCATGCAGGAATACGGGCCGCGCGCGTGCGCGTATGTTTCCAGGGTGGAGGACATTCAGCGCCTGGAGCGCTACGATTTCGCGCATGTGGAGGAAATCGTCCGCCGCCTGCGCGCGCCGGACGGCTGCCCATGGGATCGCGAACAGACGCACGAATCAATGCGGGCCAATATGCTGGAGGAAGCCTATGAGGTTGTTGACGCCATTGAAAGCGGCGATATGGACGCGCTTTATGACGAGCTGGGCGACGTTTTGATGCAGGTGGCGCTGCATGCGCAGATCGCACGCGAGCACGGGGAATTCGATATGTCGGATGTGACCACGGCAATTTGCCGGAAATTGCTCTTCCGGCATCCGCATGTGTTTGGCGACGCGTCGGCGGACTCGAGCGATGATGTGCTCGCGCTGTGGGAGGTGCAGAAGAAAAAGGAAAAGCCGCGGGATACGCTCTCTGAAGCCATGCGCGGCATTACGCGCGCCCTGCCCGCGGCCAAGCGCGCGGCTAAGGTGCAAAAGAAGGCTGCGAGCGTGCATTTTGACTGGGATAGCGCGCAGGAGGCGCTGGGCAAGGTGGCGGAAGAGGCGGCCGAGGTGCAAGCGGCGCTCGCGCAGGGTAGCGGTGTAGAGGAGGAAATCGGCGATTTGCTCTTTTCCGTGGTGAACGTGGCGCGGCTGGCCAAGGTGGATCCGGAACTGGCGCTCAGCGGGGCCACAAAGAAATTCATCGACCGGTTTGCCGGCATGGAAGCAGCCATTTTGCGCGATGGGCGGCGCATGGAGGATATGACGCTGGCCGAAATGGACCGCTATTGGGAACAGGAAAAGAATGGTATGTAATATTTTGACGCACGGCAGGAGATTTTCCGGCGCGTGCAGAATGTATTTCATGCGATAGAAGTTTGGTTCGGGAAAAAACAGGAGGGTGGAAACATGAATAAAACGGAAATGATCGCCAAGATCGCCGAAAAAACCAATACCAGCCGCAAGGCGGCCGCTGAGATGTTCGACGCGTTTGTCGAAACCGTGACCGAAGCGCTCAAAGAGGGCGACAGCGTGCAGATCATTGGCTTCGGCACGTTCGAGGTGAAGGAGCGCCCGGCGCGCACCGGCCGCAACCCCGCAACGGGGGAAACCATCGAGATCGCCGCTTCCAAGGCGCCGGCTTTCAAAGTGGGCAAGACGTTTAAGACCGCAATCGAATAATCCAATCCATCCATCGCTGCATCGATGGGAGCCGCCGTGGCGGGCCATGCGCCGGCCCGGCGGCTTTTTGAATGGTGCGAAAGGTTCAGGAGGGAATATGGCAAGAGGAGCAAAAAATGCGCCGGAGGCGCCGCGCGATGCGAGCGCCATGCGGCTGGACAAATTTTTGAAGGTGTCGCGCATTATCAAGCGCCGCAGCGTGGCGAACGACGCGGCAGGCACCGGGCACATTACCATCAATGGGAAGGAAGCAAAGCCCGCTTCGGACGTGCGCGTGGGCGACGTGATCGCCGTGCGCTTTGGCGAGCGGCTCACGAAATACGAGGTGGTTTCCCTTTCGGAGCACGCATTGAAGGCGGATGCGGCGGGCATGTACCGCATTGTACCATGAGCGCCTGGGCGGTGCTGGTGGCGGCGGGCCGGGGCACGCGCGCGGGGCTGGACACCAATAAGGTGTTTTATCCCCTGGAAGGGCGCAGCCCGCTTTCGCGCAGCCTGGACGCTATCGCGCAGACGGGCCTGTACGAAGGAATTGTGCTCGTTTTGTCCAAAGACGATTTTCTGGCGTATCGAGCGCTCACGGCGCGCGAGGGCGCGTGCAGCCTGGTGAAAAGTGTGGTGGCGGGGGGCAAAACGCGGCAGGAATCCGCGTTTGCCGGGCTAAAAGTGGTGCCGGAATCGGTGGAATGGGTTTCGATTCACGATGCGGCGCGCCCCTTCGCGGGTGAGGCGCTCTTCCGCGCCACGCTGGATGCGGCGCGCGAAACGGGCAGCGGCGTGATTTCCACGGATGTGACCGACACCGTAAAGCGCGTGGAAGAAGGCCGGGCGGTGGAAACGCTTGCGCGGGAGCGCCTGCGCGCGGTACAAACGCCGCAATCCTTCCGCCGCGCGGAGATTCTGCGGGCGCATATGGCCGCCCTGGCCGATGGCTTTGCGGGGACGGATGACGCGTCTCTCTACGAGCGCGAGTTTGGCTCCGCCACGCTGGTGACGGCAGACGGCGCGCGGGAGAATGTGAAGCTTACGCACCGGGGCGATTTTTTGCGCGGGGACATCCGCATGGGCACGGGATACGACGTGCACCGGCTGGTGGAAGGACGGCCGCTCGTGCTTTGCGGCGTAACGATTCCCTGGGAGAAGGGGCTGCTCGGGCATTCGGATGCGGATGTGGCCCTGCATGCGTTGATGGACGCCATGCTTGGCGCGCTTGGCGAAGGGGACATTGGGAGGCACTTTCCGGATAGCGGCGAACAGTATCGCGGCATTGCATCCACCGAGCTTTTGCGCCGCGTGGTGGAACTGGCGCGGGAGAAGGGCTACCGGCTGGGCAATTGCGATGTGACAGTTGTGGCGCAGGCGCCAAAGCTCGCGCCTTACATAGAGGAGATGCGCGCGAACGTGGCGCGCGTGCTGGGCGTAGACATTTCCCGGGTGAATATAAAGGCCACCACCACGGAGCGGCTGGGCTTTGAGGGCGAAGGACTGGGCATCAGTGCGCAGGCGGTGGCTGTGATGAGGAGTGAGGCAGGATGAGCACAATCGCCAATGCGGCGCTCGCGCCGTCGGGCAAAACGAAGATCGAATGGGCGCGCGCCCATATGCCGCTGCTTGCCGCGTTGGAAGAACGGCTGGCGCGGGAAAAGCCGCTCGCGGGCATGCGCGTGGCGCTGTCCATTCACATGGAAGCCAAGACCGCGCGGCTGGCGCTTTTGCTGCAAGCGGCTGGCGCGCAGGTGTACGCCACGGGCTGCAACCCGCTTTCCACGCAGGATGACGTGGCCGCGGGCCTGGCGGATATGGGCGTGCAGGTGTTTGCCATCCATGGCGCGACAAACGAGCAGTATCACGACCACCTGGTGCAGGCGCTCTCGTGCAAGCCGCATATCGTAATCGACGATGGCGGCGATCTCACGCAGATTCTACATGAGGAACGCCCGGATCTGGCGGAATGCGTGCTGGGCGGCTGCGAGGAAACCACCACAGGCGTGCGGCGCCTGCGCGCCCGCGCGGCGGCCGGGCGGCTGCGCTATCCCGTGATCTGCGTAAATGACGCGCAGATGAAATACCTCTTCGACAATCGCTATGGCACCGGCCAGTCGGTTTGGGACGGCATTATGCGCACCACGAATCTGATTGTGGCGGGCAAGCTCGTGGTGGTGGCGGGCTATGGCTGGTGCGGCAAGGGCTGCGCCATGCGCGCCAAGGGCATGGGCGCGCGCGTGGCGGTATGCGAGGTCAACCCCGTGCGTGCGGTGGAGGCCGCCATGGATGGCTTCACCGTGATGCCCATGGAGCAGGCTGCGCGCGTGGGCGATATGTTCGTCACCGTCACCGGCTGCAAGGATGTGATCCGCCTGGAACACATGCTGGAGATGAAGGAAGGCGCGCTCCTCATGAATGCGGGGCATTTCGATGTGGAGATCGACGTGGCGGCTCTGCGCCGCGCCGCGCTGTCCTGCCGGGAAGCGCGGGCCAATATTGAGCGGTTTGCCCTGCCCAATGGCCGCCATGTGGACCTGCTCGCACAGGGGCGCCTGGTGAACCTGGCTTCCGGCGATGGGCATCCGGCAGAAATTATGGATATCAGCTTTGCGCTGCAGGCACTTTCCTGCGAATATGTAGCGAAACACCCGCGCCTGAGCGCGCAGGCTATGGAAGTGCCTGCTGAAATTGATGAAAAGGTCGCGCGCATGAAGCTGGCCGCTATGGGCTATGCCATGGACGCGCTCACGGAAGAGCAGCGCGCCTATTTGGAGGGGGCGGAAGGATGAAAACTGCGATTGCCCATTGCACCCTCTATACGGGCCGGGATTATTATCAGGATGGGCTGGTGTTGATCGAAAATGGCGCGATCACCTATGCGGGCGCGGCGATTCCCTTCTCGGCGGATGAGGTGATCAACGCCAGGGGCGGCATTTGCATGCCCGGCCTGGTGAATGCGCACACGCACATCGCTATGTCGTTGATGCGCGGTGTGGGCGCGGGCCTGCCGCTGATGGACTGGTTGCAGGTGATTTTCCCCATTGAGGACCGCCTGACCGATGAGCGGGTCTATTGGGGTTCCATGCTCTCCATCATGGAGATGATC
>DVJN01000090.1 GCA_018716755.1 Candidatus Alectryocaccomicrobium excrementavium | reverse complement strand
ACTAGAGGGTAAATGGATATGAAAATTATGCAAAACCCATTTTTTCTCTTTGGAAGCGAAACAAATATGATTTTGGCGCTTGAAATCCCAGAAAAATTCCGGCTATTTTGTGCATTGACGTGGATGCCTGGATGCATTACAATAAATATGTCTTTTTGAAGGCTGGGTTAGCGAAAACAAACTCATGCCCGGCTTTGAGGAGAACGCCCGCTTCCTATGCGGGCATATAGAAGGAGGCATGGATATGAATCGACAGAAAAGTGCCTGGCTGCGCCGGGCGGTGAGCGCCATGGTGGCGGCAATGCTTCTTACCGTGTTTGCGGCGTGCGCCGTGGCGGAAGAAGAAACGGCGGCTTTGCCGGAAATTCCGGTGCTCGAAGATACGCGCCCGCTGGAAGCGGAAGAGTACACGTTCACCACGCTTAGTGGCGATAGCGTGACGTATAACCGCAATACGCGGCGCATCGTGGCGCTTTCCGGCGCGGGCGACCTGGCCGCCTTTGGCATCAAGCCCCTGGCCGTGCTGGCGGAGCAGGCGGTATTGGATTCCTATCCCACATTCTTCGAGGGCGTTTCCGTGCTGGAATACTCGCAGCCCTTCAACCTGGAAGAAATCTTAAGCTACGAGCCGGAGCTGATCCTGGTCTATCAGCTGATGGAAGAAGAAAATATTGAGCAGCTGGAAAAGATCGCGCCGGTGATCCCGCTCTATCGCGAAAGCTTTGATTTTGCCGAGCGGCTGGGCTATATTGGCGAAATCTTCGGCCTGGAGGAGCAGGCACAGGCGCTGATTGATTACGCTGCGCAGTTGCAGGAGAGCGCGCTAACTGCCATCAGCGATCTGGGCCTGAGCGATAAGACGGTTTCCGTGTTCTATTACATGGATGGCGTTTCCATTCCGCCGAGCGAATACTGGTATTTCAACAAGATTCTCTATGATTATCTGGGCATGGCCTATACGCAGGCGGCGCAGGAGTTCCTCAGCGACCCGAACAACGGTCCCTTCACGCCCATCAGCAACGAACTGCTGGCAAACTATGAGGGCGACCTCGTACTGTACGCGGACATTATGGGCACGGGCGAGATTCCCGAGGCGCTCTCCACCAATCCCGGCTGGCAAAATCTTGCGGCCGTGAAGGAAGACCGCATTGGCGTGCTGGACGCGGTGCTCTATGCGGAGAAGGATGTTCTGTATCTCCGTGCGCAGTATGAGGGCATTCTCAGCGCGCTCGAGAAGGCGATGGGCGCATAATGCAGACCGTGGAGCAAACGGCGCGGCGCAGGAAGAGCAACGCCGAAAAGTTTCTCGTGTTGATGCTGGGCGGTGGGGTGATCCTTGCCGCCCTGTCCTTCCTTTTTTTGCGTTTTGGGGCGGAAAGCCTTTCGCTTTCCGATATCCTGAGCGCCTTTTTCGCTTTTGACGAGGGCGAGTTCAAGCACGTTATCGCGCGGGACATCCGCCTGCCGCGCCTGCTGGCGGATATTATCGTGGGCGTTTCGCTGGCGGTGGCGGGCGCGGTGATGCAGGGGAACACGAAAAATCCCATGGCGGATTCCGGCATCATGGGCATCAGCGCGGGTTCTGTGTTCGCCATCGTGCTGATGATGGCTTTCCTGCCGGATGCCTCCCGTCTGGAGCGCATCGGCTATTCCTGCCTGGGAGCGCTGGCGGCTACATTGCTCATCTATGGAGTGGCGCTGCTCGGGCACACGGGCCGCAGCGCCGACCGGATGGTGCTTTCCGGCATGGCGATATCCACGCTGTTCAGCTCGGTTTCCTCGGCGGTGATCCTCAAATCCGGCAACGTCAACGCGATGATGAAATACACGGCGGGCAGTTCCGCCAACACCATCTGGCTGGACGTGGGCCTCTCTGCGCCCTTTTTCGCCGCCGGGCTGATCGCCGCGCTGGTTATGGCGCGCTCGCTCACGATTATGGGCCTGGGCGACGAAGTTTCGCGCGAGTTGGGCGCGAATACCCGGCTCATTCGCCTGGTGGGCACCATTGTGGTGCTGGTACTCAGCGCCATCGCGGTGATCATCATCGGGCCCGTGGGCTATGTGGGCCTCATGGTGCCGCACATCGTGCGCCACATCGTGGGCACGGATTACCGGCTGATTTTGCCCTCCTGCGCGGTGCTCGGCGCGGTGCTGGTGGTGCTGGTGGATCTGCTGGCGCGCGTGATCATTGCGCCGCTGGAATTCCCGGTGGGCATTCTCATCACCATGATCGGCGTGCCCTTCTTCATCTTTGTTTCGCGCAGGCAGCGGGGCACATTTTCGTGATGCGGGAAAGGCGCGGGGGAAATACGATGCAAATGGTTCAAAAAAGGGAAAAGGTATCCCCGCTCCGGCGCGGGGTGTATCGCAATCTTTGGTTGCTGGCGCTGCTCGCGGCGGTGTTCCTGCTGGGCTGCAACACGGGGCAATACCGTGTCGCGCCGCTGGAAGTGTTCTGGACGCTGATGGGCAAGGGCTCGCCCACGGCGCAACTGGTGCTGATCGAGTTCCGCCTGCCGCGGCTGTGCCTGGCGGCGATGGTCGGCCTGGGCATGGGCATGTCCGGCGTGATCATGCAGGATCTGCTGCACAACGACCTGGCTTCCCCGGGCACGCTGGGCGTGAGCGCCGGGTCGGGCCTGTTCGTTACGCTATATGCGGCTTTTTTCAGTTCACAGCGGGGCATGGCGCTGATGTTGCCCGTGCTGGCCATGGCTGGCGGGCTGGTTTCCGCGGGGCTGATCTTTTTGCTGGGCGCCAACCGGCGCAAGCCGCTGCAGCCCACCCGGCTGATTATGACGGGCGTGGCCATGAGCAGCGCGTATGGCGCGTTTGGCACGTTCCTCACCCTGCTCATCGATGAAAACCGGCTGGAATTTTTGCAGCGCTGGCAGTCGGGCGAGCTGTGGGGCACGCAGTGGAATTACATCGCCATTTTTGGCGTGTGGCTGCTCGTATTTTTGGTGTTGACTTACAGGCAAAGCTACGTGCTCAACGTCATCAATATCGGGTACGACGTGGCGCGTGGGCTGGGCGTGAACGTGGGGCGGCAATTTGTGTTTTTATCGTTTTGCGCGGTGGCGTTGTCCTCCTCCTCGGTGGCCTTTGGCGGGAATTTCTTTTTTCTGGGGCTGATCGGCCCGCACATCGCCCGCCGCCTCGTGGGCACGGACGCGCGCGTGCTCCTTCCAGCTTCCGGCATCGTGGCTGGCATCATCGTGATGCTGGCGGACATGCTGGTGCAGGGCATCAGCCTGTTTGCCAACATTCCCACGGGGATCATCGTTTCCGTGCTTTCGGTGCCGTATTTTCTGTACCTTCTGATCAAATCGTAGAGGACGATATATCGTATGAACAGCATTGTAACGCGCCGGCTGAAGGTCGGCTACGACGGGGTGATCATCGTGCCGGGGTTCGATGTGGAACTGCGCAAGGGCAAGATCACTTCTATCATCGGGGCCAACGGCTGCGGCAAATCCACCGTGCTCAAGGCGATCGGGCGCATTCTGCCCGCCGAGGGCGGGACGGTCATCGTGAACGATGTGGACATCAAAACGATGAAGAGCCGGGATGTGGCCAAGTGGCTGGCCATCCTGCCGCAGACGCCCACCGCGCCCGGCACGCTCACCTGCGAAGAACTGGTCGCTTACGGCCGCTATCCTTATCAGAAGGGCATGGGCCGGTTGACGAAGGAGGACAGGGACGTCGTCTCCTGGGCGCTGGAGGCCACGGGCATGCTCGAATTCCGCCAGCGCGAAATCGCCTGCCTGTCGGGCGGGCAGCGCCAGCGCGTGTGGGTGGCCATGGCACTCGCCCAGCAGACGAATATCGTGCTGCTCGACGAGCCGACCACCTATCTGGATCTGTCCCACCAGCTGGAAGTGCTGGAAATTTTGAAGCATCTCAACCGCGAACAGGGCACGACCATCGTGATGGTGCTGCACGATCTCAACCTCGCCTCGCGCTATTCGGATTACCTGCTCGCCATGAAGGATGGGCAAATCGCCCGCTATGGCACACCCGAGGAAGTGATGACCCGCGATGTGCTCGCCGAGTGCTTTTTTATCGATGGCGACGTGGTGACCGACCGGCGCAGCGGCAAGCCCGTTTGCCTGTCTTACGATCTGCTGGAGGCAAAGGAGGGCAGGGTATGAAGAAAATCGCCTTTTACGGCAAGGGCGGCATTGGCAAATCGACCACGGTATCCAACCTGGCCAGCGCGCTCGCGCGCCAGGGATATCGCGTGTTTCAAATCGGCTGCGATCCCAAGGCGGATTCCACGGTCAATCACAACGGCGGCGAGCGCATCCCCACGATTTTGGATGTTGTGCGCCAAGGCGGTGGAGACGATGAGCGCGATTTTCTGCGCATCAGTCCTTCCGGGGTGTATTGCATGGAAGCGGGCGGCCCATTGCCTGGCACCGGCTGCGCGGGCCGGGGCATCATCGCCGCGTTTGAAAAGCTGGACGAACTGGACGTGTACGAAAAATACCGGCCGGATTTCGTGCTGTACGACGTGCTGGGCGACGTCGTGTGCGGGGGATTCGCCATGCCGCTGCGCAGCGGCTATGCGGACGAACTGTATATCGTGACATCGGGCGAAATGATGTCTTTGTATGCCGCGAGCAACATCGCCCAGGCCGTGCGCAACCTGCGCGCCTCTGGCTGCGCGAAGCTAAAGGGGTTGATCCTCAACAAAAAGAACATTGAGGCGGAGGAGGAGCTTGCCGGAAAGGCCGCCCGCGAAATGGAAACGGAAATCGCCTTCATTCTGCCGCGCGATCCGATGGTGCAGCGGGCGGAAGCGCTGCGCAAGACCGTGGTGGACGCGTTCCCCGATTGCGAAATGAGCGGCCTGTATGCGCGGCTGGCGGAAAGGATTGCCCATGCCTGATTTTGTGCCCGTGAAAGCGCTCAAAAAAGAACCGCTGCGCGCTTCCTGCGCGATTGACTGCGCGCAGCATTGCCCGATGGATATCCTGTTGGAAGAACTCCACGAAATGGGCGATGTGGATGTGCTGGTGGTGGGCGTGGGGGAATGCGCCTATTATTCGCGCAAAATGCCCTTTTCCGGTGGGCAGCGCAACTGGGCGTACCAGCTGGAGGACCGGGAAATCATCTTTGGCGAGCTGTCCGGTCTGGACGCGGCGCTCGCTCGCCTGACGGCAGACAACCGCGCTGCGGTCTGCGTTTCCACCTGCGTTCCTTCCATCATGCACCTGGCGGTGCCGGAACTGATTGCCCGGAAATATCCCTCGGTGGCGTGCGTCGAAGCGCCGTCGTTTCAGGGGATTTCGCCCACGGATTCTTTGGAAACGCTGTATTGCGCCCTGTTGGCGGGCGCGCCCGCCGGGCAGGATGCCGGCGTGGCTGTGTGGGATGAAGCGCCCGCCGGATTGGCGGCCCTCAGGGCACGCCTGCGAGCGGGAGTGCATATCGTGCGTTCTCGCAGGTTTTTGGGCCTGTTGCGCGAGCGCGAACGTGCGGGCGCAGGCGTGTGGCTCGACGATTACAGTTTTCATCCCCTCGATTGGTACGCGCGGCACGTAGAGACGCTGCGCCTGCCGGGCGGGGCGCTGGAAGCCATGGACGCGCTTACGCGCGCGCTGGCGGCCCGGGGCCCTCTCGCTCTGCGCGGTCCGTTCGCCTATGAATTTGCGCTGTATCTATGCCGCGCGGGCGCGCAGGTTCGCCGGGTGAGCTTTGGCGATTTTCACAGGTATGCCTATGAGCGTTGCCTGAAATTGCCGGAGGGGATTCTCGTTTGCCCGGAAAACGGCGTGCTCGAGGCCGTGCCGGGTGAAACGGCGCTGGATTTTACCCCGGATTCTGAGGAAATTGCGCGCTTGCGCGGGAGCGGGCGGCTGCTCTTTTTGCTGCGGCGCGCGGAGGAAATATGCCACTGATACAATATGCCTGTCTGCCGACGGCGCGCATGGAGATGTTTTATTCCACCATGCGCTATCCCGATTTGGCGGTGTTGGATTTTTCCATGAATGGGCACGCGCTGTATAATTATGGCAGCCTGCCCTGGTTGAGCGAACAGGTCGTTTCGCGCCAGTCGTACAGCACCCACATGACGGAGCTGGACATTGCCCTGGGCGATACGGGCCGCCTGCGGCGAGCGGCCGAAGAGCTGCGGGAAAAGGGGTTCCGGCAGGCGTTCCTCATGCCTTCATCCGTGGCCAGCGTATTGGGGCTGGATCTCAAAGCGCTGTGCGAGGAACTTTCCGGGCCGGATTTCACGCTCTTTACAGCGCCCGCCCGCATGGACGCGGATTTTTTTGCCGGCAGCGAGCAGCTTTCGCTCGCGCTCGCGCGCCAGTTTGCCCGGCCGGAGGAGAAAGATGGAAAAAGTGGGTTCTGCCTGCTGGGCGGCTTTTTTTCCAGCGCTTCCGGGCACGACAACGCCTACATCGCGGAGGCGATTGAAGGCGCGCTGGGCATTCCGCTCGCCTTTGACAACCTCAATCCCCGCTCCATTCTCGACTGGCGGCGCGCCGCCATGGCGCAGGTCAACGTCGTTACCTCGCAAAGCGCGCTTAAGGCCGCGCGGTTTTTGCAGGAACGGTTTGGCGTGCCGTATTTTGAATGGTTTCCCTTGGGCAAGGCGGCGCAGGACACCGCGCTGCAGGGCCTCTCTGCGCTCCTTAAAAAGGAGTATGTGCCGCGGACGGACGCGGTTTACGATGCGGTGGCCTTGCAGGCCAGGAATGTGATTGCTTTTGCCGGTAAGCCTCTTGCCTGCTATGGCGATATCGACCGCATCCGGCTGATGCAAGCGCTCTTTCGCGAGCTGGGCGTGCAGGCGGAGTACATCTGCTCGCACAAGAACGCGGCGGGCCTGCCTGTATCTTCGATAGACGAGTGCATCGCGCGCTTCCAGGCGGAAGAAACGGTGCTCCTTTCTTACGATAGCGTATGCGAGCGCGTGCCGCGTTCCGTGGCTATCGACCGCACTGGATTGGAATACGCGTTGCTCACCCCGCTGCGGCGCATGCGCACCGGCATCGAGGGCGCGTACCGCGTGTTGGAAAAACTGGTGGATGTGCTGATTCGGACGATGGATTCTTAAGGAGCGCCGCCGGGAGTAGCGCCATCCGTGGGCATGACGGCGGGATTGGCATGGCACTGGCGGCGCTACGGTTTTTCCGCCCCTGGTTCTTTCGCTTTATCGCGCGCCTGTTCTTCCGCTTCCAGCCGCCGTTCAAATTCTTCCCACGAGCGGGAGAACACATGCCCGGCGAACGCGTCGCGCAGGCCGCTGATTTGCTTTAAGCGGATGACTTCGTCCAGCTCCATGCCCAGATAGGTGCAGATGCGCGTATCATCCCATCCACGCGCGGAAAGGGAGCACACGATGTGCGACATATCCACGATCTGGTGCGTGCCGCGGGCGCGATTGTGGCGGATGGTGCTGGCGATGCGTTCTTCGATGGGTTTATCAATCACCGTTACGGGGACCTCATCCAGGTGGAAATAGTCCCGGGCGCACAGATAGCGGTGAAATCCATCCACAATTTCGTAAACGTCGCGTTCGGCATTGTAATAGGCCACGATGGGCTGGGTGAAGCCGTCTTCTTCGATGGAAATTTTCAGGAGTTTCAGCTCTGGCGCGGCCATGCGGTTGGGGTTGTAATCGTTTGCCTCGAGCTTATTGAGAGGCAGCATGCGCACGTTCAAAACGGGAAACTCAATGCTTTTCATAATACACCTCCAGGAAGTTCTTGCGGTGCGGCGCGGTCGAAAAGCCCATTTCCGCGAATGCGTCCTCGTGCAGGCGGGGAACGATGCCGCCTGTCACCGCGCCGTCCTCCAGCATGGCGGCAAGCAGCGCTTTGGCGCGGGCGTTGTCCTCCGCCCAGAAATTGCGGATGGATCCGCCGAGCACAGATGCCACGCCGCCGCTGGTGACATACCAGGTTTTGCCCGGATCGTCGTAAAAGCGGTCGCGCGTTTCTTTTTCGATGCGCCGGGAGCCGAAATATGGCCCCAACAGCCGGTAGAAATCCGCCTCATTGCGGTTCGTGCGCACGATGTTCATGGGCTTCCTCCCTTTCCATCAGTTCATAGCGGTCCAGAAAGCGCATCAGGTCCTTGTCGCTCTGCGCCTCTTCGCGGGTGAGAAAATTTTTCCAGCGGCCCACGAAAGCCCGCAGCTTTGCCTCGTCCGATTTGGTCTGGGCGAAGGAAAGGCGCTTCATATAAAAATCGTTTTTCTCCAGCGCACGGGCCACGCGCCGCCAGCTGATGGCCTTCCTTCGCGATTCGAGGCGGCTGTCCGCTTCATCCGGGATGTTACGGGGATCCAGTCCATCCGTCTTTTCATACCAGCGGATGAATTTTTTGATTTTGTGGTAATAGTGCAGCATGAGATCTCGGTTGTAAAGGCCGATGCTCTCCAGCAAAAACACCGTGTATTCTTCCCAGGACATGAAGTCCGGCTTGGAAGTGCGCAGGTTTCCCAGCGCGCTGGTGCGGCAATAAATGTTGCCGAAATTCACGCCGTTCACGCGGTTGAGCACCCGGTTCCAGGTTTCCGGTTCCAGCGCGCGAAACTGATCCAGGCCGTTGCGCTGGTCATCGCCATAGGGCTGGCACAACCGTTGCTGGTAAATGCTCAACCCGTTTTTATACATGAGTTCGTAAATTTCGTTGGCTTTCAGGTTCAGCTGGCTCACCGCGCCCCACATGTCCTCGCAGCGCCAATCGTAAATGGGATAAAAATTGTAAACGCCCTCGTCGATGCGCGTGGTCCAGTGCAGGCCGCACAACTCGGTTTTGCGGCCTGCGAAGGCGATGGTGGAAAAGCGGTTCAGGCTTTCGTCCGCGCGGATGGCGATGCCGCAGGCGATGGGCACGCCCTTTTCGCGGTGGTACCACAGCGCGAATTCTTTCACGAATTCCTCGAATTCCATGCCTTTGTGGAACCATTCCCACGGGCAGTTGGCCGCGCAGATGGCGTCGTCGGGCATGTCGCGCACCCACAGGTCCCGCTCGTCCTCATCCCAACAGATCCATTTGGGCTGCAGGGTGGAAACGGCGTTGCGCAGCGCCATCGGCAGCGCCACATGATAAAAACGGTCGATGGAAGGCAGCGTTTTGAGATCTTCAATGTGCGCGATGGTGTGGGCATATTGCGCCTCCATGTCGATATAAAGAGCATCGAATTTGCGGCCCAGCCGGCTAGCCACCCGGTCGGCCAGCTGCACCATCACGCTGGAATCCTTCCCGCCCGAAACCGCCAGATACACGGCCTCAAAATGCGTGAGGATCCACGTCAGGCGCTCGTTCGCCGCCGTGAGCACATCCTTTTCCAGGTAAATCTTGCCCACCATTTTCCTCCTTTCCGTAGAACCATCCTCCCGCGCCCCGGGCAATTTGCCTGCGCAGCGCGTCTACCAGGCTTTCTTTTTTCCACACGCAGCGCACGATCTGCTCATCGATGGTATTGGCCGCCACCAGGCTGATAACGGTGGGCATGTCCAGGCCTTCTTCTTTGTCGCGGCGCTTGGCCCAATCCCAGTGTTGGCTGTAATAGATCAAAACGCGTGCGTTGCCAGGCGATTCCCGCGCGAACGCCAGCTGGTTTTGCAGCATCAGCCGCCGGTCTTTGGGCGCACGCGAACTGCTCAAATCCGCGCAGGCGTTTCCCAGCACGCGCAGAATGTCGCAGCGCTCATGCTCGTATTTGAACAGGATCCATACCCGTTCGTGGGGATAATATTGCAGCACGCGCAGCAGCGCCTGCATGCGCGGGTTGCGCCAGGGACTATCGTACATGGGCTGGGTACGGATGGGAAAATCCTGCTCGATCACGCGGCCGCACACGGCATGCTGTGCCGCGTGGAGCAACCGGTAAATGCCCGGGCGGGAATGCTGCGCGGCCGCCAGAAAGTGCTCGACGACTTCGCGGTAATAGGCGCTGGCGGCCTCGTCCAGCGGAAAGCGCCACAGGTATTCGCGCCGGTCCGGCCCATCCATGATTTCCGAGAGCAGCGCCTGGAACAGATATGGCTCCATGGCCGCGACCAGCCGCTCCACATTGCGCCCTTGCCGCGCGCGATCCAGATGGTTGGCGGAAAAGCTCCAGTAGGTGCGGTAGCCCAGAATGCGCCAATCCAGCACGCACCACTGCGCATAAAGATCCGCAATGTCGCGCGTGAAAGGCACTTCGCTGAGGATTAGCCGGTAGGGGCACAGCTCGCTCAGCGCAATGGTGCGCAGCGTGCGAAGAGCGGCGGGATTTTTGATGAGCGTGCTGTCGTCTACCACGAGCATGAGGGGTTCGCCCCTGGCACGCTCCGCCATTTGTTTGAGGGGTATGGCGCTATGCGAAAGGCTTTCAATGCCGCAGATCCATATGGCGCCATCGCCTTCGCCCGCGCTGCCTGCAAAGCGCGTTAGCGCCTCGCGCACCTTTTTGCGCCGCCGGAATGCGCACAGCCAGATCGCGCCGGAAATCCGGCCCGAAGCGAGGCGCAGGCGCACCAGTTCCAGCGCAATGCGCGCGTTGCCATCGGGAATTTCGGAATACACAGCGCCCACGCGCAATTTGCGCAGCTTGTCCACCGCGCGCATCTGATAAGGAAGCAGGCGAAAGTCATCCGTCATCGTCGCGCAAATCCTCCGGTATCTGAACGCGCTCCAGCAACTTGTCCGCCAATGGGTCGCCCGCTGGCGGGCCCGGGGAAACGCCTTCCACCCCTGCCCAGAGCCGCGCGTTTTTGACGGTAGTATCCCAGCGGGACAGGATTTCTTCGGCGCTCTTGGTGATGCGGAAGTTATAAAGCTGCGCGAATTCCCGTGCCTCTTCGCTCATCATCCAGTTCAGTTCCATGGCCCGCCCCGACCAGCGCGCGCCCAGAGAACGGGCGCGTTCGTGCAGCCATGGATCGTGTTCATACAAAAGTTCCAGGGTGAAAGCGTCCCGGCCGCGGCGGATCCAGCGTGGATATTCGCGCGTATAGTCCCCGGAAACCGCCATTTTGCGCACGCGCGCGTCGGGTACGAGCACGCGGAACCCGGCCGCAAGCAGCTTCGCGCAGGTTTCAGCGGCGCGCTCCAACAGCGGGCTGGAGCATTCGTCGATTTCGCGCGCATAAGCGCCGCGATTGGGGTTCCATGCGAATTTTGCGTTGCGTGCCACGCGGGACAATTCGGGATTCATCTCGTATTTCAGCAGCAGCTGGCCCTGCGTTTCCGCCGCGTCGCAGGGCAGCGCGTGCACCTCCACCGCGCCGCGGAAGCGCACGGGTTCGGGATAGAGCAGGGCTTCCCGCCACGCGGCGGCGCGCGCCTCCTCTTCGGGCATGGCATGCGCGCCGGGCCGGTGCGCGCGCAGATACTCTTCGATAAACCAGGGCGCGAGCAAATATTCCCGGTTGGCAATCCACCATGCCGCCCGCCGTTGATGGCGCAGCGCGTGCGTTAAATACCATTTGGCCAGCGCATGCGCGTCGCTTCCGCTCCGCGTGGCAGATAAACATTCGCATGCGTGTTCCGCCTGGGCGCGCTGGCGCGCCAACTGGCCCATCAATTGGCGCGCCCACAGGATTTGCGCGGGCGAGCCGGAAAGCGGCTGCTGGGAATTTTTGTGTGCTTGCGTGCGCATGGCTTTCTCCTGAATGGGTTTCTGCCCTCTATTATACCGCGCGCAAAAGGGCAAAGTCAAAGCGGGAGAACCAGAATTTTGGCGCCCAAATTCTGTCGTCTATGCGCAAAAAATGTAAAATGCGGTTCGGCATTCCCGCCGTTTTTTTTCATGGGAAAGCAGATGGGTATTTCCATTTCACAAAAAATGGTGTATAATGGTGGCGGAAAAAAGGCGCCCCTTTGAGGGCGGCGCACAGGAGGGATGGCATGGATTTTTCGCGCCTTACGGCATTTTTGGCGTCTCTGATCGAAAGGGGCATTCCCAGCGTGGATTGCGCGGTATCGCTCAATGGGCAGTGCGTATACCGGCACGGCGTGCGCGCCGGGAAGGACGGCCTGTATTTTCTCTATTCGGTGAGCAAGGTGATCACCTGCGCCGCGGCCGCGCAACTGCTGGAAAGGGGCAAACTGCTGCTCACCGATGAAATTTGCGAATACCTGCCGGAATACCGCGACATGGCTGTGAAGAGCAAAGACGGCCATCTGGAAGAGGCGCAAACGCGCATCACGGTGCGGCATCTTTTCACCATGACCGCGGGGCTGAACTACAACCTGGAAACGGAGGCCATTGCCAGCGCAGTGCGGGAAAGCGGTGGGCGCGCGCCCACGCGGGAGATTGCGCGCGCCATCGCGCAGGGCCCGCTGGATTTCGAACCGGGTGCGCATTGGCAATACAGCCTGTGCCACGACGTGCTCGCCGCGCTGGTGGAGGCCGTTTCGCAAATGCGCTTTGCCGATTATGTGCGCGAGAACATCTTCGCGCCGCTGGGCATGGAAGACAGCACGTACCATCCCACGCCCGCTCAGGTCGCGCGCATCGCGCCGCAATACCAGTATGATGGCGAAGCACGCCGGGCCCTGCCCATTCCCAAGGCCGCGCGGCATGTGCTCGGCCCGGAATACGATAGCGGCGGCGCGGGCGTAGTTTCCAGCGTGAGCGATATGCTCGCCTTCGCGCAGGCCCTGGCCAACGGTGGCACGGGCGCAAATGGCGCGCGCATCCTTTCCCCGCGCACGGTAGATCTCATGCGCACAAATCAGTTGAGCGAAGCGCAGTCGCGCGATTTCAACTGGCCTCAGATGGCCGGTTATGGCTATGGCCTGGGCGTGCGCACCATGGTTTGCCCGGCGCTGGGCGGCTCGCTCTCTTCCATTGGCGAATTCGGCTGGGGAGGCGCGGCGGGCGCGTACATCATGATCGATCCGGATCATCGCCTGTGCGCTTTCTACGCGCAGCACATGCTCAACAACCAGGAGCCCTATGTTCATCCGCGGCTGCGGAATTTGATCTATCAAAGCGTTTTTTAGGCGGCACGCATGCGCGTCCCCTTGCCTCGCATTGTATGGTAGGGGAGGGATGCGCGATGAACGGATTGTTTTATGGCAGCGGCACGGCGCTCGTTACGCCGTTTCGGGATGGCAGGGTGGATTTTGCCGCCCTGGGCGCCTTGATCGACTGGCAGATCGCCAGCGGCACGGACGCGCTCGTCGTGCTGGGCACCACGGGCGAGCCGAGCACGCTTTCGGATGCGGAGCGCGAGCAAATCATCGCCTTCGCGGTGGAACGGGCGGCGGGGCGCGTGCCGGTGATCGCTGGCGCGGGCAGCAACGATACGGAAAAGGCCATTGCGCTGGCGCGGCGCGCTGAGGCCGAGGGGGCAGACGCGCTGCTCGTGGTCACACCCTATTATAACAAGGCGGGCGACGATGGGCTGATCCAGCATTTTACCGCCATCGCCGAGCGCGTGCGCGTGCCCATTATCGTTTATAACGTACCCTCGCGCACGGGCGTGAATCTCAGGCCGGAAATCATGGTGGAACTGGCGAAGCACCCGCGCATTCGCGGCGTCAAGGAAGCCAGCGGCAATATGCGCCAGATTGCGGAGCTGTGCCGCCTGGCGGGCGATGGGCTGTACCTTTATGCGGGGGATGACGCGGACGCTTTCGGCGTGCTCGCGCTGGGCGGGCAGGGCGTGATCTCCGTGGCGGCCAACGTGCTGCCCGCGGCCATGCACGAGCTGGCTGCGCGCTTTCGCGAAGGGGATTTGGCGCAAAGCCGCGCCATGCAGCTTTCGCTGCTGCCGCTCATCCGCGCGCTGTTTTGCGAGGTCAACCCCATCCCGGTCAAGGCCGCGCTGGCGGAAATGGGCCGCATTGGCGAGGAAATGCGCCTGCCGCTCACACCCTTGCGCGGAGAAAAGCGCGCGCAGCTCCTGCAAACCCTGCGCGATTGCGCGCTGCTGTGAGAAAATGGAGGATTCGAAAGGAGAAACTCAGCATGAAAAACATTCGCATCGGCACCTGCGTGCCGGGAAGGAACTTTGCCCAGTGGGCGCCCAAACTGGTGCAGGCGGGCTTTGAGTGCGTCACGGTGAACTACCACATGGAAATGGAGCCCGAGGAACTCGCGGCCCTGCCGGAGATCGTGAAGCGCGCGCTGGACGGCACAAGCGCCACCATTTCCGCACTGGGTTTCTATTGCAACGCTTTGGAAAATCCCGAGCATGAAAAGAAACTGCACGCTGCCATCGACGCGGCGGGCACCATCGGCGCGAAGGTCGTTTCCACCTTTGCGGGCGCTCTGGAAGGCCAGAGCGTGGAGGCGGCCATGCCGCGCTTCCGCACGGTGTTCGGCGAGCTGGCCTCGCATGCCGAGGCGGCTGGCGTGAAACTCGCCATCGAGAACTGCCCCATGGGTGGCACATGGCAAAAAAATACCTGCAACATCGGCTTCAATCCCCGCGCGTGGGATATGATGTTCGACGCGGTGCCCTCTCCGGCGCTGGGCCTGGAATGGGAGCCCGCACACCAGATGTGCCAGTTGATCGACCCCGTCGCCAACTTGCGCCAGTATGTGGGACGCGTGTACCACCTGCACGGCAAGGACGCTTCCATCCATTGGGACGCCATCGCCCGCGCGGGCATTCTCGGCGCGGTGAATTTCGTGGATTCGCGTTTCCCCGGCTTTGGCGACACCGATTGGCGCAAGATCTTCGCCATTTTGCAGGAAAATGGCTATGAAGGCGCCATCAGCGTCGAGGGGTATCACGACCCGTATTATTCTCACGATTGGGAAATGACCGGTCAACTGCACGCCATGCGCTATCTCAAATGGTGCCGCGGCGGGGATTTCACGCCCAATCCGTGGTAAGGAATTCATCATGATAAAGCAACGCGCGGGCCGTTTGCCATCCATTGCGGAAGCGGCCCGCGCGTTGTTTTGCTGGACAAAAAGGCCGCAATTGTCTATTGCATTGCGCGGCGCGGCGCGTATAATGGTAGCAGGGGAAAAAGTCCCATTCCAAAGCGCAGAGAAGGAGATTGGTATGATCCGGGAATTGGTTTTTATCGTCAGCGGCTATCTGATGGGTGGCATTCTGTTCGCGCGGCTGGCGGCGGCGCTTCTGCGCAGGCCTAGCGTTGTGGAGGGCAGTGAGGATGGCAACCCCGGCACGGCCAACGCCTTTCAATATGGCGGCGCACTGTGCGGTATCCTCACGCTGCTGGGAGATTTGAGCAAGGGCTTCTGGCCTTTGTACTTTTACCAGAAATCCGGCGGGAATTTCGATGCGAAGCCGCTGCTTTCCGCCCTGGTGCTGATGGCTCCAGTGTGGGGGCACGCGTTTCCCGCCCAGTTCCATTTTCAGGGCGGCAAGGGCATCGCCGTCACCTTCGGCTGCCTGTTGGGGCTGTGCCTGGCCACGGATACGCCGCTCAAGGCCCTGGCGTTTTTCTTCCTTTTCTTTTCGCTGGTGCTGCGCGTGAACCCCAATTTCTACCGCACGGGCATCACGTACCTGTGCGCGCTGGCCGCCATTTTGCTCCTGCCCTGCCCCGCGGGGGCGCGGCTGGGCTTTTTGGGGCTGACGGCCGCCGTTTTGCTGCGCCTGCATTTGAGCCCGGAAAAACGCGAAAAACTGCGGATCCGCTTCCTCTGGCTGGAAGGCCGCTTGCCCTGGGCGCGCTAGGGCGGCGTCAACCGGCGCCGCCATACGCCACGATTACGCCGTGCCGCTGGGCATAATAGCCGCAAAGCCCGCGCGTGGGATGGATGCTCACGCGCGCGGTTTCCCAGCGTTCCAGAATTTTCGCGCGCAGCTTTTCTGCAAAATCGGGGTTGCAGCAGGGGTCGATGGCCACCCTGCCGCCGCAAAACCCTTTCTCCTGCATTTCCGCGATGAGCATGCCGATTGCGTGCCATGGCCCGCGCGTTTTGCCGCGCATGGCGATTTCGCCTTCGTCGCTGCCAGCGCCAATGCCCCACATGCCCAGTTTGTGCGCCAAAAAGCCCACCGCCCGGCTCATGCGGCCATTTTTGATGAGATTGTCAAAGGACGAAAGCGCAAACGCGATGTGTGTTTTTTGCAAAAAGCGCTCCGCGGCGCGCACCACGCCTTCAAAATCCATGCCCTGGGCAATCCAATCCTGCATGGCTTCCACGCAGAGGGCGATTTCTGCGGGAATCCAGCACGGCGATGCGCTTTTCCGGCGCGCGTTCCAGCGCCAGTTCGCAGGCGATTTGCGCGCTGTTCATGCTGCCGGACAGGCGCGAGGAAATGGCGATGGCGATGCACCGATCCGCCTGTTCGAATTCTTCCAGCCAGGCCTGCGGCGTGGGACAGGAGGTGTGGCTCGCCATATCGCACCGCTCCATCGCATCCAGCATGGCAGGAACCTGCAGCGCGGCGTCGTCCACAAAATCCTCATGGCCCGCACTGATGATAAAGGGCACGCTGGAAACGGCGCACGCGGGCGATTCCGGCGCCCAGTCGCAGCTCGAATCCGTCACGATTTTCCACGTCATTGTGCAATTCCCCCTTCCGCGCTGGTCAACTCCAGCGGCACGTCGCCGCCGCGCAGGAAGGCGATCGTGTCTGCGATGGTTTCCCGCATGTCGCGCGGGCAGTAGCCCAACTCCCGCGCCGCTTTGTCGTGGCTGAAGTGTTCGTTGCTGGCGATGGTGGAAAGCGCATAGCGGGTGAACAGCGGGCGCGTATGAGAAACTTTGGCCAGCCATTCGAAAAACGGCACAAAAGCGCGGGCCAGCCCCATGGGCAGGCAGATTTTCCGCGGGCCACCCACGGTCTTGCGCACGCATTCCAGCAGTTCCTGCACTGTGAAATAGCGGTTGGAAAGGATATAGCATTCGCCCGAGCGGCCCCGTTCCGTCGCTTTCAGGCAGCCCTTGGCCACGTCGCGCACATCCACAAAATCATAACCGCCCACCACGCCCGCGGGCAATTTGCCGGAAATGTCCATGTCGATGAGCTGAACGATGTGATTGCTGCCGCGGTTGTAGGGGCCGATGATGCCGGAAGGATGCACCACCACGGCATTGAGCCCCCTGCGCGCCGCGTCCAGCACGGCCTGCGTCGCTTCCGCCTTGGTTTTGGCGTATGCGCCGTTCACGCTTTCCGGCGAAAAATGGCCGGTTTCTGAAATGGTTGCCTTATCGCCCGCTTCGGGGATGGCGTGCACAGAACTGACGTACACCAGCCGCTTCACCCCATGCCGCTCGCACTGCGCGATGATGTTCCGCGTGCCTTCCACGTTGGCCGCGTAGAGCGTGGGCGTGACACCGCCGCTGATGCTGACGATGCCCGCGGCATGGATCACGATGGTTTCGTTGCATTCTGTGCCGGAAAAAATGCCTTCCAGCGAGGCGGGCTGGGTCACGTCGCCCTTATAATAGGTGATCTGCGCGTCGTCCTCGCCTTCCTCCGTGGGCAAAATCAGGCCCCGAATCAGGCAGGGTTCCTTGCGCAGATATCGCAAAATCGTGCTGGCCAGGTGGCCCTTCGCACCGGTGATGATATACAGCCGTTTCATGGCTTGCCTCCTGTTTTGAAAATGGAGCCATGATACAGCGCGGCTGTTGACCGGTTTGCGGATTTTTGTCAATGAATTATGAAATGTGCGCGGGAGCGGCGCCCGTTTCCAGGGCGACCGTGAACGCCGATCCTTCGCCGGGGCTGCTGCGCACGGAAATCTCCCCGCCCACGATTTCCAGCACCTTTTTCACCAGCGCCAGTCCCAGGCCGTTTCCTTCCACCGCGTGGGAGGGATCGCCCTGATAGAATTTTTCGAACATTTTTTGCTGGCTCTGCGCGTCCATGCCGCAGCCCGTGTCTCGCACGGTGACGAATACCTTGTTACCCTCTGTATGCGAAGTGAGGACGATGGCGCCGCCGCGCGGCGTGAATTTGATCGCGTTGGAGAGCAGATTGTTCCACACCAATTCCAGAAGGGATGGATCGTAGCGCACCGTCACGCCGGCTACATCTATGGAAAATGCAATGTCCTTTTCCTGCCAGCGTTCCATAAAGCCCAACGCGCACAGGCGCAATTGCTCGCCCAGCGGATAGCTTTCCGGCGCGGGAAAAATCCGCTGGTTTTCCAGCTTGTTTAGCTTGAGGATGTTCGTGACCATCAGGCTGAGGTTGCTGGAGGCGGCGAGAATGGCGTCCATATACTGTTCTTTTTGCGCTTCGGGCACGCAGCCATCTTTCAGGGCCTTTGTGTAACTTTGGATGATGGAAAGCGGCGTTTTGATCTCGTGCGAAACGTTGGCGATGAAATCGCTTTTGAGCATTTCGTTGCCCGCCAATTCCCGCGCCATGGTGTTGAAATCCTCGATGAGCACTTCCAGCTCATCCTTTTTTCCATCCCGGCGGACGGGCGGAATCTGCACGCTGAAATCGCCCGCCGCCACCTTGCGCGCCGCCTGGGACAGGATGCGCAGCGGCTTGCCGATGCCATAGCGCCAGAACACGCCGAACAGCACGGCCAGCAAAACGCATGTACACACCACATAGTGCGCCAGCACGACGATCAGGGTGGGGACCTGATCCAGAAAGGAGGCCAAAATCCCCGCCTGGCCCACGAGCAGCAGGTAGGCGATGCCGAAGATGCTCAGCGCGACTTTCCACGAAATCAGCGGCGCGTTCACGCGCGCGTCGTCCGGCCGTTTGCGCGCCCGCTTCATTTTAGCACCGCCTTATAGCCAAAGCCATGCACCGTAACGATTTCGAAGCTCTGGCAATGGGCGAATGCCTTGCGCAGCCTGGTGATGTACACATCCACAGTGCGCAGGCCCGTTTCATTGGTCATGCCTCAGTAATCGTCCAGCAATTCGCTGCGGGTGAAAATTTTTTTGGGATGGGACAATAACTTATACAGCGCCTGGAACTCCCGCGGCAAGATTTTTACTTCTTCGCCGCGCACACAGGCGGCCATTTCATCGCGCACCAGCACGAGGTCGCCAATTTCCAGGCGGTTTTCCTGTTGCACGCGGGCGCGGCGCAGCAGCGCGCCCACGCGCAGCACCATTTCGTCCATGTCCACGGGCTTGACCATATAATCGTCCACGCCCGCGGAAAAGCCTTTTGCTTGGAGGGAAAATCGTCCAGCGCCGTCACGAACAGAATGGGGATTTGCGGATTCTGGCGGCGGATTTCCCGCGCAAAATCAAAGCCGTTCTCTCCCGGCATCATGATATCCGAAAGAATCAGGTCGTAATCGCCCGCGTAGAGCAAGTCATAGGCTTCCGCCGGATTGTGGCAACCGGTTGCCTGATATCCGCTACGGGCCAGATACGCGCACATGATCTGGTTCAGCTTTTCATCGTCTTCCACCACCAAAATGCGAGCCATACTGCCTCCTTTTCCCGGATGCGGGAGTTTTTTTATTGCGCGCCCGCCGCGTCGTTGAACCGCCAGAGCGACGCGTCCGCCAAAACGCAGGCCGGCCCCGGAACGCACTTCTTTCCAACCGCCCACGCGAACCCCTCCGCATTGGACTTTGGGTACGTCAACAAATTTGCTCCTCCAACTCGAACCAGTGCGCGCCCACCCACAAAATTTCATCCCGGAACCGCGTGGCCTTGCCCTGATCCTCTTCGAAGCACACGCGTTGCACCCACCACGGCGCTTCGATGCACCAGGCGATGCGCAAAGCGCGCGCCGCGTCCGCGAGCGAAAAGGGAAAATGGCGCGCATAGCCCGCGCAGAACGCGCGCACTTTTTCTTTGGACAGGTCTTCTCCTTCAAGCGCAAAGGAAAGCAGCGCGCGGCCCACGTCGTGCCAGCGGCAGCCGAATTGGTTGCGGTCGAAATCCACCACGGCGCTCACCCGCCCCGGCAGGAACAGCACGTTGTCCGATGTGAAATCCTCGTGCGCCATGCCGCAGGGTACGCCGGAAAACAGCCCTTCCAGATCCTGCTCAAGCAGGGGCAGTTGCGCCCGCACCGCCTGGCGATAGGCTGGCGGCGCGCCGTCCATCTTTTCTGCCGCGCGCGCGGCAAAGTGCCCGCGCAACAGCGCGACCGGCGGATTGGCCCGCCACACCGCTTCTTCCTCCCGATAGGCGCGCGGCTCCAGATGGTCAAACGCGCGATGGATGCGGCCGCACGCTTCGCCCAAAGACGCCATTTGTTCCACTGTGACCCGCTCGGGCGGCAACGTGCGCCCCGGTAGGAACGCCATCACCATATAGGCTGTGCCGTCCGGCAAAAAGCAGAGGGGCCGATTTTGGCAGAGCAAAATGCGCGGGCAGGGCGCGCCCAGGGCAAGCAGGTCAACCTGCCGCGAAAGCGCGCGCTCCAGCCGCTGGAGCTTTGGGGCATCGTACCGGTGGGTGCTGAACCGCTTCACCAGCCAGGTTTCGCCCCCGGACGCGACTTTCCATTTCTCGTTCAGCCAACCGCCGGAAACGGGCTGGGCTTCCTCCGCCCGCAGGCCGTATTCGCGCAGCAGGCTTTCGCGCAGTGCTTCTTCCATGCTTCAGCGCACGCCTCCATCCTCGCGGTATTCGCGCCAGACGTTTTCAAAGAACCCGCCTGCCTCGGGCAGGGGATGCACTTCGCGCCAAACGCTCCGGGGCACACCGCCCGCGCAATCGATCAGCTGGGTGACGCCGCCCAGCGGCGCGCCCGCTTCGCGCCCGATATAGAGCGCCGAGCCGCGCGAACCGCCGCCGTGCTCCAGATAATCCAGCATGGCGAATAGGTAGGCGCGCTGCGCAAAGAGCATATCGCGCAGGCGGAAAGCCGCCTTCAATCCAGCCGCCTCCTTCACGCGCACGCGATCCGCAAAGTTTTCCAGCGCCAGGTTCGCATCGTTTAGCAGCGCGCGGATGCCTTTTTCTTCCCGCAGTGCCGCCGCGCACGCGCTCATGCGGATTTCAAACTGGCGGATCAGGGATTGGACGTTGTCTTCTCCACCCAGCACGGCTTCCGCCAAAGCGAAGGATTCCTTTTCCACGCTTTCATCGCTCGCGCGGGACTCGCCCTGGCCCTTTCTGGCGATGTGCTGCGCGGCGCGCAGGGAACCGACCTGACCCGCGTTCAGCGCGCTGCCGCCGGGCCGGTATACGCCGTGCGTGCACGCGGCTTCGCCCGCCACATACAGCCCTTCCACGCGCGTGCGCCACCACAGGTCCACGTCGATGCCGCCGTTGTTGTGCTGCGCGCACAGGGCGATTTCCAGCGGTTCGCGCGCAAGATCCACGCCTTTGGAACGATACAGTTCGTAGGCGGGCGCGTTCATGTGCAAAAGCCGGCCGATGGGTTTGCCGAAGAGAGCGCCCGCGTTTTCCAGGTATTCGCGCGCCTCGGTCGGCAAAATCGAAAAATCCAGTTCCCCGCCATAGGGATTCGCGCGGTAATCCAGAAATACGCGGCGCTTTTTTTCGTGCGTTTCCCGGTGCACGAGCAGATCGATGGCGGAAGAAGCTTGTGCCTTCCGGCAATCGAAGGGCCACTCGTATCCCTTTAAGAACACGCGCAGCAGGCAGTCCGCCGGGGTTTTAAAGGCTTCCTGCAAAAAATCGTGTTCCTGCCCAGCCTCATCCAGGGAGAAAAATCGCGGCAGCACCTGCATATAGGTGCCCGAAACGTTCCAGCGCGGGTGCACAGACGCCAGGCCATACTGCCACTCGGTGAGATTGCGGCCCAGCGCGCCCGCCATCAGCGGTGCGCCGCTCATGCCAAAGTGGCCCGCGGGATACACGGTGTTTTCATAAATGCCCGCCGGACCGCCAGTGGCCCACACCACGTTGCGGGCCGCAAAGCGGGCAAACGCGCCATCCGGCCCCAGCGCCAGCACGCCCGCGGCCGCGCCATGTCCGTCCTTTACAATGCGCACGGCCAGGTATCCATCATATACCGGCACGCCGCGCGCCTTCACCGCGCGCTCCAGCGCCCCGGTCATCAGCCGGGAAGTGAGCGGCCCGGCGGATGTGGCGCGCGCGCGGGGATCGTGATCCGTCTTGTAGCCCACAAATTCGCCATAGCGGTTCACCGGGAAGGGCACGCCCAACTCGCACAGGCGCAAGAATGCGCGCGTGGAGAGGGCGGCTTCGCACAGAGCCACGTCGCCATCCACGCACTGGCCCGCGAACAGGTCGGCCGCCATGTCCGCCGGGGAATCGGGCACGTTGCCCGAAAGCGTGAGCTTATAATACGTCTGTTTGTCGGAACCCGTGTTGCGGGAAGTGCCCCTGTTCATGCCCTCGGTCACGATGGCGGCATCCACGCCCAGAGCGTTCAGCCGCTCCGCCGCGCTGAGCGCCGCCGCGCCCGAACCCACCACGATGGTGTTGTGCGCAAAGGTTTTCACTTTTCCGTTTCTCCCAATTTCCGGTATACCGTGAGCATAAAGGTGGCGAAGCAGCAGGATGCGCCCGCCAGGTCGCTGATGGGTTCGGCGATGAACACGCCGAATACGCCCAGGTTCGTCAGCCGGGGCAACAGCAGTGCCAGCGGCACTACGATGAAGGCTTTGCGCAGCAGCGAAAAGAACGTGGCCTGCCGCGCCTTGCCCAGCGCCACAAAGCTGGTTTGCCCTACCATCTGCATGAACATGGCGAAGAAGGCGCAGAAGTAGATGCGCGTGGCAGGCACGCCGTATTCAATCAATTGCGGATCGGCGTTGAAAATGCGGATCAGCGCCTCCGGGAACAGCATCAAAACGGCCCAGCAGGTGGTGGCGTAAATCATGCAGATCAGCAGAAAGAACTTTACGCTCTTGCGCACGCGGTCGTACCGCTTTGCGCCGTAATTGAAGCTCATCACTGGGGAAGCACCGTTGGAAAGCCCGTTCAGGCACAGCATGGTGAGCTGGCGCAGCGTGCTGATCACGGTCATGATGCCCACGTACACATCGCCCCCGCCCGGAAAGGCCAGGGATCCGTAGGTTTGCAGCGTGGAATTGTTGACGATGGAAACCGCGCTCTCCGTTACGCCCATGGTAAAGTTGGAAACGCCCAGCGCCAGGATCCGCTTGACGATGGCCGGCGCGAAGCGGACGTATTTCAGGTTCAGGCGGATGATTGCGCGCTTGCCGCGCAGAAAAATCAGCAGCCACGGCACGCACAGAAACTGCGAAATCACGGTGGCGATGGCCGCGCCGCGCACGCCCATATCGAATACAAAGATAAAGAGCGGGTCGAGCAAAATGTTCGCTACCGCGCCGATGAGGATTGTCATCATGCCGGTGCGCGCGAAGCCCTGGGAAGTGATGAAGGGGTTGAGCCCCAGCGTGAGCAGCACAAAGGGCGTGCCCACCAGATAAATGGAGAAGTAATCCGTCGCGTAGCCGATCGTGCTTTCGCTCGCGCCAAACATCCAGAGGAGCGGCTCCATATAAAGATAGCCCAGCACCACCAGCACCACGCTCAGGCCCAGCAGCAGCGCCGTCGCCGTGCCCAGGATGCGCTCGGCGTGCTCGTGCCGCCCTTCGCCGCGCGCGATGGACATCAGCGGCGCGCCGCCCATCCCGCAAAGGTTGGCGAAGGCGGTGATCAGCGCGATCAGCGGATAGGTCAGCCCCACGCCCGTGAGCGGCAGTGCGCCATAGCCGGGGATGGCGCCAATGTAGATGCGGTCCACCACGTTATAGGTGGCGTTCACCAGCTGCGCGCCGATCATCGGCAGCGCCAGCCGCGTAATTGTAAGTGGAATGCTCCCCACGGAAAAATCGTTCTTCTTTTGCAAGCCCCGCGCCCCCATTCCTTTCAACGCTTCCATTATACGGTTTCCCCCGTGGTTTGTCAACCGGCGCAGGCCGCCTGTCGCGAATTCCGGATTTGCGGCGAAATTGCGGCGCGCGGTTCATCGCTGCTTTTCCTTTTTTTTCGCGCAGGGGTTCAATTTTGCGGGAGTTTGTGGTATAATCAATATGGTTCCCAATTTGTATGAAGGAGGATCCCATCATGAAGAAATTGCTTGCGATGCTTCTCGCACTCACCATGGTGCTGGGCGTGGCACCGGCTTTCGCGGAGGAAGCCGAAACCTATGAATTGGCACTGGTGACCGACGTTGGCACGATCGACGACAAATCCTTTAACCAGGGCGCGTGGGAAGGCCTTGTGCAGTACGCCGAGGAAAACGGCATCTCCCACAAGTATTATCAACCCCCGCAGCAGAGCGACGAGGATTACCTCGCCACCATCAAGCTGGCCGTGGACGGCGGCGCGAAGATCGTCGTCACCCCGGGGTATCTGTTTGAGGTTGCGGTGTACGAGGCGCAGTCCCTGTATCCGGATGTGCACTTCATCCTGCTCGATGGCGAGCCGCACGATGCAGATGGCAACTATGAAACCAAGGAAAACACCGCTCCCATTCTCTATGCCGAGCAGCAGGCGGGGTATCTGGCCGGTTATGCGGCCGTGAAGGACGGCTTCACCAAGCTGGGCTTCATGGGCGGCATGCAGGTGCCGGCGGTCATCCGCTTTGGCTATGGCTTTGTGAAGGGCGCGGACGACGCGGCCGCGGAAATGGGCCTGGAGGCTGGTTCTGTGACCGTTAACTATACGTATACGGGCAGCTTCAATGCTACGCCCGAGGCGCAGTCCATGGCGGCAGCCTGGTACAACGACGGCGTGGAGGTCATCTTTGGCTGCGGCGGCGCTGTGGGCAACAGCGTGATGGCTGCGGCGGAAGCGGCCGGCACATATGTGATCGGCGTGGACAAAGACCAGAGCGGTGAGAGCGAAACGGTGATCACTTCGGCCATGAAGGGCATTGGCGCCAGCGTGTATCAGACCATCGCGGCCTATTATGCCGGCGAATTCCCCGGCGGCGTCACCACCGTGAAGGACGCTTCCAACGATGGCGTTGAGCTGCCCATGGAAACCAGCAAGTTCATGAGCTTCACCCAGGAGGATTATGACGCCGTGTATGCCAAGCTCGCCTCGAATGAGAATGGCATTTGCGACGCCATCCCCACCAATCCCACCGAGGATAACGGCCAGCCCGCCACCGCGGCGGACATCGCCACCAGCGTTGTGGCTGTGACCATTATCGAGTAATCCTCGCACAAGGGCGCGGTCAATCCCTCAGCCGGCGAACGCCGGCGGAGGGATTTAGAGAGGTGCCACGGCGCAGCCGTGACGGCGATAGCCCCAGATTTACACTCTGCTGCGGCGGGGGAGCGCTGCTCCCCCGCCGCGTCTTGGTTTTAGGCTTCCGTTGCCGGAAGGAACCCATGCGCGCGTCCGGCAAAATGCGAAGCGTTTTGCCGGAAAAAGATTCGGGAGGGATGGCCTTGGCGTATGTCATTGAAATGCAGGATATCGTGAAGGAATTCGTCGGCATCCGCGCAAACGACCATGTTACCCTTCAGCTGGAAAAGGGAGAAATCCACGCGCTGCTTGGCGAGAACGGTGCGGGGAAATCCACGCTGATGAGCGTGCTCTTCGGCCTGTATCCGCCGGATAGCGGCGTGATCCGCAAAAATGGGCAGGTCGTGAAGATCAACAATCCCAACGACGCGAACGCTCTGGGAATCGGCATGGTGCACCAGCATTTCAAGCTCGTGCACAATTTTACCGTGCTGGAAAACGTGATCCTGGGTGTGGAGGATACCAGGCGCGGCGTGCTTAGAATGGACAAGGCGCGCGAAAAGGTGCTGGCGCTTTCCCGGCAATACGGCCTGATGGTCGATCCGGACGCGCGCATCGAGGACATTACGGTGGGCATGCAGCAGCGCGTGGAAATTTTGAAAATGCTCTACCGCGACAATGAAATCCTCATCTTCGATGAACCCACCGCCGTGCTCACGCCGCAGGAAATCACCGAACTGATGAAAATCATGAAGGGCCTCGCCGCCGAGGGCAAGAGCCTGATTTTCATCACCCACAAGCTCAACGAAATCAAGGAGGTCGCCGATCGCTGCACGGTTTTGCGCAAGGGCCGCTGCATCGGCACCGTGGACGTAAAGACCACCAGCAAGGAAACCCTTTCCGAAATGATGGTGGGGCACAAAGTGAACTTTATCGTGGAAAAAGCGCCCGCGCATCCGGACGAAGTAGCGCTGGAAGTGCGCGGGCTGTGCGTGAAGGGGCCGCACGGCAAAAACGCGGTGAACGGCGTGAGTTTTACCGTGCGCAGCGGTGAGATCGTGTGCATCGCGGGCGTGGATGGCAATGGCCAGAGCGAACTGGCGGGCGCGATCACCGGGCTTGTGCCCATTGCCTCGGGCACGGTGTCCATCGCCGGGCACGATGTGACGCACGCTTCCATCCGCGCGCGCAACGATGGCGGGCTTTCGCACATTCCCGAGGACCGGCACAGGGACGGGCTGGTGCTTGATTATAACCTGGCCGAAAACCTGGCGCTCAAAAATTATCATCTGCCGCCCATCCAGCGGCACGGCTTTTTGCGGTACGCGCGCATGTATGAGCAGGCGGAAGGACTGATTGCGCAGTTTGATATCCGCTCGGCGCGCGGCGCATACACGGTTGCGCGCACCATGTCCGGCGGCAACCAGCAAAAGGCGATCGTCGCGCGCGAGCTGAACATGCGCCCGCGCGTGCTGGTGGCCGTGCAGCCTACGCGCGGATTGGACGTGGGCGCGATTGAGTACATCCACCGGCAACTCATCGCCCAGCGGGACGCGGGCGCGGCGGTGCTGCTCATCTCGCTGGAGCTGGACGAGGTGATGAACGTGCCCGACCGCATTTTGGCGATTTACGAGGGCCAGATCGTGGCGGAGCTGGATCCTGCGGCGGCTACAGTGCAGGAACTGGGCCTGTACATGGCCGGTTCGAAGAGGGGGGACGGCAAATGAAGAAAAAGTTCTCCGGTTTTCTCGCCAGCCCGGGCGCGATGAGCGCGTATGCCTCGATTATGGCAATTTTGGTGGGGCTGCTGTTTGGCTTTCTCATCCTGCTCGTCAGCAATCCTGCGCAGGCCGTGCGCGGGCTGGGCACGATCCTCATGGGCGGCCTGGGCGACAGCTGGCGCGGCGTGGGGCAGGTGCTCTATTATGCCACGCCTATCATCATGACGGGCCTTTCGGTGGGCTTCGCCTTCAAAACCGGTCTGTTCAACATTGGCGCGCCGGGGCAGCTGATGGTCGGCGGGTTTGTGGCCGTGTATGTGGGCGTGAACTGGACGTTTCTGCCCGGGGCCACGCATTGGATCACCGGCATCCTGATGGCCATGATCGCGGGCGGACTGTGGGGCCTGCTGCCCGGCCTGTTCAAGGCGCTGTTCAACGTGCACGAGGTCATTTCCTCCATTATGATGAATTACATCGGTATGTATGGCGTGAACTTGCTGATTGAGCGCACGGTGTACGACCAGTTAAAGAATCAGACGGTGAATGTGGCCAGCACCGCTGTGATTCCCAAGGGCGGCCTGGATCAGATCTTTGTGAACTATAGCGGCGATTACGCGGACGCTTCCACCGTGAACATCGGCTTCTTCATCGCCATCCTCGCGGCCATCGCGATTTTTATCCTGCTGTATAAAACCCGCTTTGGCTTTGAACTGCGTGCGTGTGGGCTCAACCGCCACGCCAGCCGCTACGCGGGCATCAATGAAAAGCGCACCATCGCGCTGTCCATGGTCATTGCGGGCATGCTGGCGGGCTGCGCTGGCGCGCTGATGTATCTGGCGCCCGCCAGCGGATTGCACATGCGCGTGGAGGAAATCCTGTCGCCTGAGGGCTTCAACGGTATCCCCGTGGCGCTGCTGGGCCTTTCCAATCCCATCGGCGTGGTGTTCGCGGGGCTGTTCATCGCGCACATCGAGCAGGGCGGCTTTTATTTGCAGCGGCTGGAATACATGCCCGAGGTGATCGATATCATCATCGCTGCGATCATTTATTTCAGCGCGTTCTCGCTCTTGTTCAAGCGGCTCTTGGGCAAGTGGCTGCTCGCGCGGCAATCGCGCAGGGAGGAAGGGGGCGAACCGAAATGAGCAACGCCATGGATGTGGTGTATTTCGTGTTCCGGCAAATGATGTTTTTCTCCATCCCGCTGCTCATCGTGGCGC
>DVJN01000089.1 GCA_018716755.1 Candidatus Alectryocaccomicrobium excrementavium | reverse complement strand
GCGCGAAACAGCGCGGAGTAAGCCCAATGAAGCAGGGAGTGCCACAAGCGAGCTTGCGAGCGCAGTGGTACGACCATGCTGAATTGAGGAACGGTGCGAAACGGAAAAATACTTTCCCGTCCCGGTCGCTGCCCGTCGGAGGCCCGAAGGGCTGAAGGCGCGAGCACACGCAGTGCGCAGCGCCGGAACACTGGGCCGCCTACGGCGGCACAGTGCGTAGACAAGCAATCGGGAAATCTCGCCCGCAAACCGCAGGTTTGTCAACGATCAGAGGCGGTTGGCCAAACCTGGCCAACCGCCTTTGCAAATGGATGCTTACAGCCCCGCGTTTTCGTTCGCGGTTTGGGATGTGGCTTGCGGCGTAGGCAGGGATTCTACCTCGACCGCTTCCGTGCTCCCGATGAGCGGCGCGTCCGCCGCCATGTTGTTGATGATGTCCGCCAGCCAGGGCAGGTTCTCGATGGCTTCCGCCATAAAGGCGCTCGCCGCGCTGGCCGCTTCCATGGAGAGCGCAGCCAGGGCCGCCTCGTCCATGGTGTCGATGGAAACCGTTTCCAGACCGGCCTGGGCAATGGCGGGCAGTTCCGCGAGCACGCCATATTCTACCGTGGCGCTGAGGTTACCCTCTGGCGTGGACAGCGTGAGCGTGCCTGCTTCGCTGTGGGCGTTTTCATCGCCGGTGAAGGCTGTGGACAGCTCGGCGGAAACCGTGACGCCCGCCTCGCTCACCTGCAGAATGGCGTAGCGCGAAGTGGCGTTATCGGTGTTGTAATGGAAATCGATGGACGCAGTGTCCGAATAGGCCGAAACGTTGTGGATAATGAAATCGCCGCTCTCGTCCATGCCCGTGTTATAGCCGAAATACAGCAACTGTTCGCCATTTTCCGTCATGCTGAGCTGCATATCGCCAGAAGCGTCGTCATAGGCGCTAAAGTGCATTTCCAGCAGATTGCCCTCCGTGCCGCCATCGGTGAAGGCATAGGCGGCGAAGCCGTCCGCGGGCATGTACAGATCCAGGTAGAAGTAAATGGGCGTTTCATCTTCCGGGGAATCGTATAAGGTGAAGATGTAGCTGAGCAGCTCTTCGGAATCCTCGGTGGTAAAGATGTCGATCTCGGCATAGGGCTCGCTGGCGAACATGGCGTCGATCTCTTCCAGGCTCGTCTGCGTCATGGTCACATCCGCGCCAGCCTCTTCCATGATGCCCGCCATGTCTTCCATCATATCCATCATGATGGCGTAGCCATCCACCACCGCATCGCGCAGCACATCCGTGGGGATGGTGATCATTACGTCGGTGCAGCTGTGCGTATCGTCGTACATCTCAAAGTCGATGTTCTGGATGATGACCGCGTCCTCCGCCAACGCGTTGATCTGCTCGCCGAGGCCGGTAAAATACGCTTCCAATTGCTCCGCATACGCTTCAACATCCAGCGACGCGGTCGCGTTAAAGCCCGTTTCATAAGCCGCAAGCAGTTCTTCCAGGTCGCTCGTGCTCACGCCGGCGGCTTGCATCAGAGTCTCCAGCGGGAGCACATACCGGCTGGAAAGCCCGTCCATGGCGAAGGAAATCCCCTCTTCGCCAATCGTGCCCACGGCGGAAAGCGCGGCGTCCCCCGCTTCGGCCGTGGCGTACAGAGCGAGTTCTTCGCCAATGGCGGCGCCAATTTCAAGGCCCAGGCCGCTCATATCGATTGTAACGCCTTCCGTTTCCATTTGCAGGTCGGAAAGCTTGAAATACGCGCCCATCGCTTCGGCGGGAGCCTCGGCAAGGGAGGCGGGCGATAGCGCGAGCAATGCGCACAGCAGGCATGCAAGGCAACGAGTGGTGATACGCATGTCAGTAACCCCTTTCCATAATTGTGCCTATGATTTAGACTGCGCCGCCGGGCGTTGGGTTCCCGCGCGCGGCGCAAATTGTGTTAATTGTTGGCAAATTCTCTTCAAACCCTTGTTCTTCCGCTTCCATCAGCGCGCTGAGCACGCCCTGCGCGGGGAGGGAATCGCCAAACGAGCTGGCGAGCATGGTGGCAAAATCCGTAAGGCCCGGCACATTTTGGATCGCGCCCGCCGCGAAGTTCAAAAACAGCGATTGCACGCGCGCCCCCAGCGCCATTTGTTCGGCCTCGGTCATCTCGTCCACGCGGATAACGGGCATGTCCATGCCATCGAAAAAGCCTGCCGTCCCTTCAGTGGGCACAGTCGAAGCTTCCAGATCGAAGGAAACCGAAAAATCCTCTGCATTCAGCGAAAAGGTCCCCGCCTCGTGCGTGCCGCCGCCCTCCAGGGGCGAGATCTGCGCGTCGTACAGCGCTTCCAGGCGGAAGGCGTCCGCGCCGTCCGCCCCCGAGAGCACCGCGCGCCACTGCGCGGCTTCTCCCGTGCGCAGGCCCGTGGCGGAGAGCGACATGCCGCCGGACGCGGCGGAAAGCTGCGCGGTTTGCGTGCCGCTCACATCCCGGATTTCGGCGGAAAGCTGCGCGTCCTGCCAAGTGGCTTCGAGCGACATATCGCCGCCCTGGATGCCGAGGCTGACAGAGCCCACTTCTTCCCCGGCCTGCGAAGCGGCCAGATGGAAGGTGGAATCCGTTTCCCCCCGCAATCCTTCGGCGTTAAGCGATAGCCCGCTTTCCAGCGCCAGATGGAGGGCAAAGGCGTTGTCATCCGAAACGGCGAGCGTGCCCGCCGCGCCCGATAAGGCGGGAAGCTCCGAGGGCAAAAGCTCGGCCAGGAGTTCTTCCAGTTCCGGCCCGCTCATGGAAACGGCGTACTGGCGGGCCGGGCGCGTTTCGCCCAGGATTTCCACCTCCACATCTTCGGCTGTGCCTGTTTGCAGCGCGGCCATCCAGCCATCCAGCAGATCCTGCCAGAATTGCGCGCTGGATAGCGAACGCACATCCCAGGATGCCAGCGCCTCGTCCGTTGGCAGCGCATATAGCCCGTCCAGGCCGTCCATAAAGAGCAAAATCTGCCCGTCCTGGCGGCCCATGCCCATGGCGAGGCGCGCGTCGCCCGCCTCCAGGCGCAGATATTCGCCGCCGCTCAGCTGGCTCAGCGTGAAAGACAGGCCGTCGAGCGCGAGCACGTCTTCTCCGTCCAGCTGAAAAACCGGGTCGCGCAGCACGATGGTGCGGCTGCTTTCTTCCGCCAGCGCCGCGCCGTTCCCCAGCGCCAGGATGAGGGCAAACAGGGCGGCAAGAAAAATTTTTCCATATCGTTTCATGGGAATCCTCCACAGGGTCGCCGCGCGGGCGGCCCTGATCGCCGTTTTAAGCGTTCTTTATGTGCCAGGTTGCGGGATAGCACAGTGCGAAGAGCACCAGCGCATCCAGGAACTCGCGGCCCAGCCGCGCGCCAAAGGTGGTGTTGGAATAGTAGGCTTCGAGCGCGGGGAGCACGGAAGTTTCCAGGAAGCGGATAAACCGCTCGATCCAGTACACGATCTGCGTGGCATAGGAAGATACTTCCACCTGGATTACCAGCACCACCATCGTTATGATCCCCACGCCGAACACGATCAAAATGGGCTTCCACCAGCGCTTGAACACCACGGCCAGCAGGGCGGCGCCCGCGCACATGCGCAGCATATTCGCCGCGCCATACAGGCAGTCCTGCCAGAAATTTTCCCGCCCGCCGGTGAAGACCAGCTGCGCGCTCCAGGGCGTGGAAGCCTCCATGCCCATGAGCATCATGGCGCTGCGGCCCAGCGCGCCCAGCAGCACGCTAAACAGCGTGAACACAACCGCCTGCGCCGCGCTGTACAGCACCAGCGAAAGGAGCCATTCCCAGTTGGAGGCGCCCATGGAGGCGAGCAAGCGCCGCTCGCTCGTGGCAATGGCCAGCGCGATGGCCCAGGCCAGCACCGTGAACGCGCCGATGTAGTCAAAGCCGAAGTTTACGTTCGCGTTCACTTCCCGCGCCACCAGCTGCGCGCCTTCCAGATCGTACTGGGTGACCTTTTCGGTGAGGGCGTTGAGCGAAATCAGCGTGCCCAGCATCACCACCAGCATCACCGCGCACACCACGGGCACCACGCGGCGCATGCGCATGGCGTAAAATGAAACCAGCTTCAGCGAGCGCATCACAGCCTGCCCCCTTCCGTGAGATACACAAACAGCTTTTGCAGCGGCACGGGATCCACCTGCAGATCGCCGTAGTCGTCGCCCGGCTGGCGCACGATGGAGGCGATGGTCATGCCGCCCAGTTCATCCCGGTGCAGCACGCTGTGCCCGGCAATCGCGCGCTCCACCGCGTCCTTCGCGCCGGTGAGCGTTACCGCGCGGGAGAGCAGCTCGTCCGTGCGCGCCTTGAGCAGGATTCTGCCGCCATCCACCATCACGACCTCCTCAAAAAGGCGGGAAACCTCGTCGATCAGGTGCGTGGAAATGATGACGGTGCGCGGATGGTTTTCAAAGTCGTGGATCACCTCGTCGTAAAACCGTTCGCGCGCCACCGCGTCCAGCCCCAGGGAGGGTTCGTCGAAGATCGTAAGATCCGCGCGCGAGGCCAGCCCGATCACCAGCCCCAGCGAAGATACCATGCCGCGGGAAAGCTGCCGCGCCTTCTTGCGCGGGTTCAGTTCAAAGGTTTCCAGCAGGGACTGCGCGTAGTCCTCATCCCAATTGGGGTAAAGCATCCTGCCCAGCCTGAGCGCCTCGCGCACGCGCAAATCGCGCGGGTACGCCGCCTTTTCCCGCACCACGCACAGCCGCTTTTGCACCGGCGGATGCTCGTAGCACGCACGGCCAAAAACCAGCGCCTGCCCCTGCGAAGGGAACAGCAGCCCGCTGATTACGTTGAGCAGCGTCGTTTTCCCCGCGCCATTGCGGCCCAGCAGGCCATAAATCTTGCCCGGTTCCAGGGATAGATTCAAATTGTCCAGCGATTGGAACTTGCCATACCGGTGGCACAGTCCCTTAAGCTCCAGCGCCGTTTCCATCGTTTTCCTCCTCATGGTAGTCCATAATCCATTGGACGAGCGTTTCTCGCGGAATGTTCAACCGCCGGGCCTCCTGCAAAAACGCGCCCAGCGATTCGCGCTCAAATTGTTTCCGGCGCGCTTCCAGCAGCTTTTCCCGGGCGCCATCGCACACATACATGCCCAGCCCGCGCTTTTTATAAAGAATGCCTGCTTCCACCAGCTCGTTCACCCCCCGCGCCGCCGTGGCCGGATTGATGGCGTACAGCCGCGCGAATTGGTTGGTGGAGGGCACGGGATCCCCATCGCGATATGCGCCGGAAAGGATCCCATCTTCCAGTGTTTTGGCGATTCGCCGGTACAGCAAATCATCCACGACATCACCACCCAATCGGTTAATTAGTGATGTAATGAACTATACAACATTTTCGCGTGCCCGTCAAGGGCTTTTTTTCGTTTTTTGCAAAATTAACATTGGCGCGCCGCGCACGGAAGATTAACATGCCGGGCGGGCAGGAATGCTTTTCTTCCGCGCGAAATACATACTAAAATGGCGCGGCGCGAACCGCGTTAGATTGCGCCTGCAGAAGGGGGCAGTGCATGAAATTCATCAAAATGCAGGGGCTGGGGAACGATTACGTTTATGTGGATACCTTTGCGCAGCAGGTGCAGGAGCCGGAAAAGCTGGCCGTGCGCATTTCCCGGCCGCACTATGGCGTGGGCGCGGATGGGTTGATCCTGATCGGGCCATCGGACAGGGCGGACGCGCGCATGCGCATTTTCAACGCGGATGGCAGCGAGGCGGAAATGTGTGGAAACGGCCTGCGCTGCACCGCCCGGTATCTATACGCATCCGGCCGCGTGCCGCGCACGGACATGACCATTGAAACCGGCGGCGGACTGCGCGCGGCGCGGGTGGTGCTGGAAAATGGCCAGATTCGGGCGGTGCGCGCGGATATGGGCGAGCCCGTGCTCGATGCGCCGCGCATTCCCGTGAACGGGTGCGGCAACCGCGTGTTCGTGCCCCTTAGCGACGGCACGCTGCGCGAGTTTCTGTGCGTTTCCATGGGCAACCCGCACGCGGTGCTCTTCGCCCAGGAAGCGAGCCGCGAATGGTGCCTGGAAAACGGGCCGCTGGTGGAGCGGGACGCGCATTTTCCCATGCGCACAAACGTGGAATTTGTGCGCGTTCTCTCGCGCGGGCACCTGCAGGCGTTCGTGTGGGAGCGCGGGTCGGGCGCCACGCTGGCCTGCGGCACGGGCGCGTGCGCCAGCCTCGTGGCCGCCGTGCTCAGCGGCCTGGCCGGCCGCCGCGCACGCGTGGATTTGCCCGGCGGCGCGCTCGAAATCGAGTGGCAGCAAAGCGATAACCATGTCTATATGGCCGGCCCTGCCGAAGTGTGCTTCACCGGCGACTGGCCGGGCGGAGATTAAAAGAGAGATACCTTCCGCCTTGCTTGCGCCGCGGGGCGATTTGTGGTAAAATATGCTACGGGGATTTTGCGAAACGGGAGGGGTTACACCGTGTTTGTCGAGCATCTGGACCGGCTGCGCGCGCACCTGCGGCCAGAGAGCGATTTGCGGTACGCGTTCGCCAGGGCCTGGGCGGGATTGACCGAGGCGCGCCGCGGCGAACTGGCGCGGGACGCGGAGCGTTATATCCGCCAGCCCATCCCGATGTGGACGGCCTGCTCCATGCGCAAAAGTGGTTCGCCGGAATACCAGCAGGCTTACCGCCTGCGCCGGCAAATGCTCGCCGCCTTTGTGCTGGGCGCCGGTGCGAACGATACCGCGCGCTATGATGAGCGCATTTTTGACCTGGCCTGGGCCATTTGCGAAGAAACCGCCTGGGCCAACCAGCCGGGCGAAATCCTGGCCCGGGACAATCCCTATTCGCCGCAATTCGCCGAAACCGCGCAGCTGCTCGCGTGGACGTGTTGCCTCGCCTGCAAGCCCATCGCCCGCATCAGCGATGCGCTGGATGCGCGCATCCGCCAGGAAATCACGCGGCGGGTGTGCGACCCCATCATTCGGAACATGGAATTGCCCACGACCGATGTCGCGGTGCTCGCGCCGCTCACCGTGGCCGTGCTGCTCTGCGAGCGGGACGCGCCCAAGCGTTGGGGCGCGCTGCGCAAGCTGCTCCTCTGGCTGGAAGCCAGCGCCGGCCACCTGCGCGCGCCTTCCATCGATGTGTGGCAAAGGGGCGCGGCGCAGCTTATGGACGCGCTGACCATCGCCAGCTTCGCGACGGGGAACGAAGTGGACTTGCGCCGCATGCTGCGCCCGCTGGCGGAAATCCCGCTATATGCGAACCTGGGCGGCGGGTATTGGCTCAATCCGGGCGAGCGGCGGATGAAAAGCGCCGTTTCAGGCGCGGCGCTGTATCGCTTTGGCCGCGGTTGCGGGGCGGACGCGCTGCGCGCGCTGGGCGCGCAGCTTTGCAAGCTCGAATTGCCGCATTCGGCGCCATCCGAAGCCCCGATTGCGGAGCGCCTGCTCAGCGCGCTCTACGAACCCGACATCGCGCGCGAAGCGATCCGGCCAGGGGCGGCGCCTTCCGGTTGCGCGCGCGGCGCCGGTTTTGCCGTGGCGCGCGGAGACGTGTTCTGCGCGGCGATTCACGAGGGCGATCCCGATGGCGTCCACCGCGACGCGGGCGATTGGCTGCTGTTTTACCGCAATCAGCCGGTGTTGTGCGATCTGGGGCCGGGCTTTGCCGAAACCGGGCAGCACAATTTGCCCCTCATTGGCCTGGAGGGCCAGCAGGCGGGCGGCAAAGCGGCCGACCTGGAATTTGAGGAGCGGGGCGACGATCTGATGATCAGCGTGGATCTTTCGCGTGCGTATCCCGCCAAAATGGAAATGGAAAGTTACCAGCGCACAGTGGTTGTTTCGCGCGTCATGCGCCAGGTGCGCCTGATTGAGGTGTTCAGCTTTGCCCGCGAACGGCAGGAAGTGCGCTTTCATTTTATCACGCCCGAAAAGCCCGTGATGCAGCCGGGCATGGCCATCCTGGGCCATGTGCTGCTCGAATGGGAGCGCTCTCTGGCCGCTTCTGCGGAACCGCTGGGCGAAAATGCCTGGCGCATCCTCCTCTCCATGCCCAGGCCCGTGCGCAATGGCAACGCGATCTTTACCTTCCGTCCCCTGGACAATTGAGCGCGCGGCTCTGCGCGGTTTATTCCTATGCCATACTCTCGCAGGAGGGAAACGCGATGATTCAGTTTTATCCGCAGCGCGAAGAGCGCATGGGCGGCGGCCCCGGGGGGCGCTTTTATCTGGCAGAGCTGACGGAAATTTTGCCCGCGCTGCTCGGGGAATTCGCGGGCAAGGTGCAGCTTATCTATATCGATCCCCCCTTTGGCACGGGCGATACTTTTCACCTGCGCATGCGGCAGGGGGAGGCCGATTGGCGCGCCGCCAACGCGTCCCGGTGCCTCACAGCCTATGCGGACGATCTGCCGCTGGACGAGTATCTGCATCTGCTGCGCACAACGCTATCGGGCGCGCGGGATCTGCTCTGCGAAGAGGGCGCGCTGTTTTTGCATTGCGATTGGCACCGCAGCGCGCATTTGCGCCTGCTTTTGGACGAGGTGTTTGGCGCGCGCAATTTTGTGAACGAAATCATCTGGGCTTACCAGACCGGCGGGCGTTCCCGCCACCATTTCAGCCGCAAGCATGACAACATTTTTTTCTACCGCAAATCGAAAAATCTGTTTTTTGATCCGGACGCCGTCGCCACTGCGCGCGGGAATCGCGACAATCACCTAAAGCGCCATGTGGATGCGGACGGGCGCGTGTACCGTTCCGTGCGCACGGCGGGGAAGGTCTATACGTATTATGACGACGAGCCGGTCCCTCCCAGCGACGTGTGGGACGATGTGAGCCATATCCAGCAGCGCGACCCGCGCCGCAGCGGCTATGATGGGCAAAAGCCCTTTGCCCTGTTGGAGCGCATCCTCAAATGCGCCTCGCGGGAGGGCGATCTGGTGGCGGATCTGATGTGCGGCTCGGGCGCTTTTCCCGCCGCGGCCAGCGCGCTCAACCGGCGCTTTCTCGCCGTGGACAAGAGCCCCTGTGCGGCGGCGGCGGCTATGCGCACGCTCTATGGCAAGGCGTGCACGTTTTCCGGCACGGCCAGCCGCGAGGCGCGCCCGCTGCACGCCGAATTTGCCACGGGCATTGCGGATTACATTTTTCACATCAGCGATTTTGGCCAGGGCCTGGAGGAAGTGGACGCCTGGGCTGCGGGATATTTTCTCGATGGCGCGTTCCACGCGATGGCGGAAGAAATGCGCATGCACAAAAAAAAGGGGCGCATCGATTTTACGCTGCATTTCCCCATTCACATCGGCGTGCCCGCCATCCGCGTGAGCGACACCGCCGCGCGGCAATTGTATTACCGCCTGGAAGAATAGTCCGCTTGGTTTTGCGCATTGGACGGGCGGCGGGGCCGCGCGCGGCATAACACCGCCACCACGGCGATGGCCAGCGCGATCGCGCCCGCGATGAGCACGGTCTCCACGCCCGTGGAAACCGCCGCTCCATAATCGTCCAGCACGAGGGCCAGCATCGTGCGGTACAGGCCACCGCCTGGCACCAGCGGCACCACGCCGATCAACGCAAAAATGTTGGCCGGCGCTTTTTGTTTGCGCGCCAACGTCTCCGCCAGCGCAGCCACGACCAGCGCGGCTACGAAATTCGCGCCCACGGCGGATTCCAGCAGGCCCAGCGCCGCCAGATATACGCCATAGCCCAGCATGCCCACCAGCGCTACGCTGGCAAGCAGCCGGCGCGGAATGTGAAACAGCAGGCCGAAAAACGCGCTCGCGCCCAGGCTGCCCACCAGCCCCTTGATTACATCCACCACGTAAACGTGCCCCCCAATCGCAGAAACCCGAGCATGGCGATGCCTGCGCCCGTGGCGAGCACCACGGCGCGCATGACCGCGTCGCAGATGCGCGCGCCGCCGGAAACCATGTCCCCATGCATGGAATCCCGAATGCCATTTGTAAACGCCAGGCCGGGCAACAGCGGCATCATGTTCGACAGAATGATGCGGTCCGCATCGCCCATGCCGCACAGCGTGACGAGCGCCAGGGAAAGCGCCGCCGCCAGAAATCCGCCGATCAGGCAGGTGAGCGGCATGCCCTCCTGGTCGGGCAGAAAGCGCAGCGCCACCTGCACCGCCGCGCTGATCAGGCCCGCGGCCAGCATGTCAAACCAGCCGCCCAAAAACATGAGGGCGAACATCGCCGCCGAACCGCCGCCCGCGGCCGCGCTCAGCGCTACGCGCGCGGGCGAAGGCCGGGCAATGCGCTTTAACTCCAATTCCGCATCGCTCAGCTTCATTTCGCGGCTTTCCAGCGCGCGGGAAATCGCGTTCACCCGCTCCAGGCGGGCCAGATCCGTCGTGCGGCTGCTCACCCGCGCGATGGAGGTCGCGCTTTCCTCGCCGCGCCGGACCGTCATGGTCAGGCCCGTGGGCAACGCGATGACGTCGATGTCAAAGCCGAATGTCCTGCCGATGTGCACGGCGGTTTCTTCGGCGCGATACGTTTCGCCGCCGTTGGATAAAATCAGGCTCGCCGCCATCCGCGCCACGGAAATGACTTTGTGCATATCGCCGTTCATGCGCTCCGTTCCTCCGCTTGCGTCCCGGCGCCGCGCACCAGCGCGGCAACGAGCAAAATCGCGCCCTTTGCGGCGGCTGCCAGCAGCAAAGGCGCGCCCAGCAAGCCCAGAAGATTGTCCAAAATGCCGATGGCCAGCGCCCCCAGCATCGCCCCCGGTATGCCGCCGCGCCAATCGGAAGGGGAAAGCGCGCCGCCAATCGCCGCGGCGGCGAGTGCATCCAGGACATAGGCGGAATCCGTTCCCATTCCATCCTGCGCGTATGGAAGCTGTGCGACCGCCGCCAGCGCCGCCGCAATGCCCATCAGCACAAAGGCCGTAAGCTTGACGCGCGCCTTTTCCGCGGGCAAATCACCCGGCCCATTGGCGGAGCAGAGGGCCCGGCCGAAGCGCGAGCGCATCGCCGCGGCGAAGAGCACAGCCAGCAAAAGCCAGCACGCGAGCGGCAGAAGGGGACGGTCTCCCAGAAGCATCCCGGAAAGCGCGGCGAACGCTGGCGCCGGATGCGCCAATCCGCCGCCAATGGCGTTCGCCACCGCGCGCAGGATATACATCGCCGCCAGGGGCACGAGCCAGGAAGGCGCGCGCCCCTTGCCGGCCGCCAGGCCCATCAGCGCGCCCGCCAGCGCGCCCACCGCCAGGCCCGCAATGGCGGCGGGCAGGGGATTGCCTCCGCCCACTGCCAACGCCACGGCTCCGGCGCATGCCAGGGTGGCTCCGGCGGCCAGGTCCACGCTGCCGGCCCGCAGGACAAGCGCCATGCCCAGGGCGGTGATGCCGGGCGCGGCGCTCGCGCACAACACGTCCAGCGCGTTATCCGCCCAGCGGCCCCACCATTCGCCCGGCGACGCTGCGGAAAAGCCCAGCGCGCCCATCTGCGCGACCAGGAGCAGGAGGAGCGCGCAAAGCGCGGGGACCGCGCGCGACCGGCGCCAGCCGCGCAAAAAGGCGGCCGGGAAAACGACCCATATCGCGCCCAAAATCAGCAATATGGCCGCGGCGCCGCCCAGCGCAAAGCGCCGCTCTGCCAGGAACAGGAGCATCGCGTCCCGGGGGGAAAGCCCCGCGTCCTCCGTCCGCGCCTTCGCTTCCTCTGCGAGTTCGCCTGCCCGCGCGGCAAGGGCTTCCGTTTGTGCGGCAAGGCTCTGCGCGCCTTCCTGCAAGTGAAGCGCGTCCGCTGCCACGTCCGCCGCGCTGGCATAGGCGGGAGCGGAAATGGACAGGGCAAAATCCGCGCACGCCGGCAGCTGTAGCGCCGCGGCGGCGGCATTGATGGCCGCGCGCGCTTCCGCCTCTGCCGCTGCCGCGCCGCGCAGGCTCTCCCGCGCCCCGCTCAGCGGCCCGGCAAGGGAATCCAGCAGCATCGCCTGCACCGCCTGGCTCACCTGGGAAAGGGAAGCGCCCATTTCATCCGTGGCGTTTTCGACGCTGCCCAGCGCGTTTTGCAGCGCGCCGCCTTCACCCATCAGCGAATGCAGGATGCTGGCCAGCAGGTCTACGGCCTTTTCAGAGGAAGCGAGGGAGATCTGCGCTTCCTGCAGCGCCGCGTTCAGAGTCACGAGCGCTTCGTCGTCCATTTCGCCATTTTCCAGCGCCGCGAGGTTCGCATCCACGCGCGCCGCGGCGTCCTGCGCCGTGTCCTGCGCGCTTTGCGCCTGCTCGCGCGCCGTTTCCGCCTGTTGCGCGGCGCTTTGCGCCTGCTCCCACCGCGCCAGAAGCGCGTTTTCCGCCTCCTGTGCCGTGCGCGCCTCCGCCATAAGCCCATCCAGCGCGCCCGCGTGGAGCGCCATACCGGCAACCATGCCAAGGAGCAAAATTGCGCTGAGAATCAGACATGCGGCGCCCGCGCCGCGCAATCGTTTCATAAAGCTGTATCCCCTTCCATCGCGGCCCAAGCCGCGCCTCATTTTCCCTCCGATGATTACCCATTATAGCAGATTCGCGCGAAAATGCAAGGCTGCAATTCTGCCCCGCGCGCATAGCTACATGCGCGCCGAAAACGATCATGGCGGGAGCGGTGGAGGCAAAACTTTCATTCCGCCCCGAAAAAGAGGGGGTTTTTATCAAAATTTGCAGAAAAGCATGTAAAATCCTGCAATTTCGCATTGACAGCCCGTGCAGAAGGCAGTATAATCTATGCATATAGATTCAAAGGAGGAAGCCCATGTCTTACGTAAAAGAGGTTTATGAAGGCCTTGCCGCCAACCATCCCCATGAGGGTGAATTCCTGCAAGCGGCGGAAGAAGTGCTCACTTCGATCGAGCCCGCCGTGGAAAAGAACCCGGCGTACCGCCAGCAGGCGATTCTTGAGCGCCTCACCGAGCCGGACCGCGCCATTCTGTTCCGCGTGCCGTGGGTGGATGATAAGGGCGTCGTGCATGTCAACCGTGGCTATCGCGTGCAGTTCAACAATGCCATTGGCCCCTATAAGGGCGGCCTGCGCCTGCACCCGAGCGTGAACCTTTCCATCATCAAGTTCCTGGGCTTTGAGCAGATTTTCAAAAACGCGCTCACCGGGCTTCCCATCGGCGGCGGCAAGGGCGGCAGCGATTTCGATCCCAAGGGCAAGTCGGACCGCGAAGTGATGGCCTTCTGCCAGAGCTTCATGACCGAACTGTACCGCCACATCGGCGCGGACGTGGACGTACCGGCCGGCGATATCGGCACGGGCGCGCGCGAAATCGGCTACCTCTATGGCCAGTATAAGCGCATCACCAATCTGTATGAAGGCGTGCTCACGGGCAAGGGCCTCACCTATGGTGGCTCGCTCGCGCGCACGGAAGCCACCGGTTACGGCCTGGTGTATTTCATGAGCGAAATCCTCGCCGCGAAGGGCCAGTCCATCAGCGGCAAAACCGTGGTCATCTCCGGCTCCGGCAACGTGGCTACCTACGCCTGCGAAAAGGCCCAGCAGCTGGGCGCGAAGGTCGTGGCCATGTCGGATTCCAACGGCTGGGTGTACGACGCCGAGGGCATCGACCTCGCTGCGATCAAGCAGATCAAAGAGGTGGAGCGCAAGCGCATCCGCGAATACGTCTCCTACCGCCCGAAGGCCGAATACCACGAGACGGGCCGCATCTGGGATGTGCCCTGCGATTTGGCGCTCCCCTGCGCCACGCAGAACGAGCTGAACCTGGCCGACGCGGATACCCTGATCAAAAATGGCGTTTTCGCCGTGGGCGAGGGCGCGAACATGCCCACTACGCCCGATGCGGCGCACCGCTTCCAGTCCGCGGGCGTGCTCTTTGCCCCGGGTAAGGCCGCGAACGCGGGCGGCGTGGCGGTTTCCGCGCTGGAAATGAGCCAGAACAGCCAGCGCCTCTCCTGGTCCTTTGCCGAGGTGGACGAGCGCCTCAAGGGCATCATGGCCGGTATCTATGGCCAGATCCGCGCTGTGTGCGAAGAGTTCGGCTTTGGCGACAATTACGTGGCGGGCGCGAACATCGCGGGCTTCCAGAAGGTCGCCAAGTCCATGCTGGCGCACGGTATCGTGTAATCCCGGCCGCAGACGGCCCTTTGGCCTTGTCCACGCCGCGGTAAACCGCTTTCCCTTTTTGTTATGGATCTGCGCGCGGCGCGTTTCCGGCCGGGACCGCGCACAGTTCGCCTGTTTTATCCGCCGGCCGGCACTTTTTCTAAAGGCCTGCCTCCCAAACGCTTCAAGAGCTGGGAGGCAGGCCTGTTTTTTTGGTCGCGCCAATAGTTGCCACCGCCCAAATTTTTCAGGCGCTCATCGTCCATCGTAAAGCCCTTGATCATATATTCTTTCAGGCGCTCGGTGGCCCACCGGCGAAACTGGGTGGCAATTAGGGACTTCACTCTGTACCCCAAAGAAATGATCATGTCCAGATTATAGAAAGGCAGCTCTCTGGTTACTTGCCGGTTGCCCTCCATTCGAACCTGTCGGAATTTCCGACAGGTTGAAGTCTCATCCAGTTCGCCTTCTTCATAGATGTGGCCGATATGCTCCACAATGTTGCTTCTGGACGTATGGAACAGTTCCGCCATCTGCTGCTGTGTCAGCCAAACGGTTTCGTCCACAAACCGGCATTCTACCTTTGTAAGTCCATCTTCCGCCTGATAAATTACAATCTCACCCTGGCCCTGATTTGGTCTCATTTTATCTTCCGCCATTTGTTCACGCTCCCATCTGATTCCGTTTTTATGTTCCAAGAGGACAGGGAGTAGACCTGCCCTCTTGTTTGGACACTTATATCACGTTCATTATATCATGCAGCAATTTTGCTTTCAACTGCTTCCTGCTTGGAATCAGGATCTTTTTGATTTACCTCGGCGTTGCCCAGCCTATCACAAGGTGCTAAAGGAGTGGGCATATTCTCAATATCTAACTCTGAAGCGTATTTTTCGATTAGATTGGCTAACAGGTCTGCAAAACCGCTCCACTCATCTATCATAGGCATTTTCCCTTTCTTTTCTATGAGGCTGTTTGTAAAATTCCAAAACTTCTGCCGGTATCTGTTCCAAAATTGCCACGGCACTGTCGTAGTCGCGCCGCAGCTTGAAATCTTCGATCTGTTTCAATGTGCTGACCTTCTGCGCCGATGCAAGGGATTCTTCCAGTTCGGCATTTTCCGTTTTCAACTTTTTGTTTTCGGATGCCGTTTTTGTGAACGCCACGCCATATTTCCGCAGCAGTGTGTCCATCTTCTCTACGTTGGGAATATAGGTGTCCAGAATTTTACAGATTTCCTCCGCTCGGCTTTTTGCGTTGAAAGGATTGATTCCGGTGAGCAACTGACCCAGTTTTTCTTTCTGTTTAGTTAGCCGGGTCATCTCCTTGAATACGCGGGGTGGGATGTGGTCGCGCCCGGTCAAACTGGCGCTCTCGCCGCGCTCCAAATCTGGGAACTTCTTGACCATGTGTTTCCAGAACTCATCCTGCCACCAGGTTAGCTTCTTTTTGTTACCCATAATGTCTTTGGCGCTGAGCCTGCCATCTTCCGTTAGCGGGACAAAGCAAAGGTGCATATGGGGCGTTTTCTCGTCCATATGCACCACGGCGGATATGATTGTCTCTTTGGCTTGATGCTGCTCCAGAAAGTGCAGAGCTTCCTCGAAAAACACATGAATCTCCGCACGCTTCTTCCCCTTGAAGAACTCCGGGCTGGCAGTGAACAGCGTCTCGATCATACGGATACTGTCCTTCCGGGTACGGCATCCAGCAGCAGCAATCTGCCGCTCTGATTCCGCCCGGTATTTGCCGGGCGGTTTGACTAGATGGAAGTTGTACTTGCTTCGGCTGGTGTCCACATCGGGATTGCTGGCGTACTTTTCCTTTGTGCGCTCGTTGTGGGTCTCGATATTGCCGATTTCCGGCCCCTTGTACTTTGCAAATCGCATAATCGCATATTGTGCTTTTTCCATGCTCAATTCCTCCGTTTCTGCCAGACAAGATCATAGCCCAGCACATCGGCCAGCTCCACGGCCTCCCGATACCGCAGCGATTCCCGCTGCAATTTCCCGGAAAGATTGGATACGCTGTCGCTCCAGCCGTATTCGTCATGCAGAAGGTCAACGACTTCTTGCATGGTGTAACCGGCGCGGATGATCTGCGCCTTGATTTCGTTTCGGATACTTGATTTCATAATAATCCTCCAAATTTTCTTGCCCATAAAAAGAACCGGTTGCGCTGGATGGCGTACCGGCTTCATGGGATGATAAAATTGTTATAGTTACTGTTTTGCGATAGAAACTGTCTGCCGTGAACCGTTGGTCAAAGGTAAATTTTTGAGATTTGCGGAAATGCGGGCCTTTTCACCATACCGAGCGTATAGATGCTGAACAGTGCAGCCCATACGCATATCCATGAGTCACTGTTTAGTGAAACGTGTACTATCTGCGGCGAAAGTTTTCACAGTTTTACGTTTGCTTCAAAATATGCCTACAAAATCACCTCTCGTTCTGTTTGGCTTGCCCGTGGTCAAAATGGCAGCCACCACTTTAGTTAAATGAAGTATTTCTGTAATATATGAGGTAACAGGGTTAATCGCTGCGTACATACGTACCGGCGACCAGAGCGAAAATCAATCTCGCCAGTCTTCCGGTACGTACGTACACTGTGAAGCGTCCGTAAACTCGTTTATATGCGGCCTTGCCACCGCCTCAACGCCCATAAAGCCCCACACCCGGCGTCCTGCCGAATTGGTGATCGTGTTACAGTGTTCCAGATTGTACTTGCCGCAGGCGGCCACCAGCGCATCGCTGAAACTGCGGCGTTTGAGTGCAGTCAGACCGTTTTCCTCGCACCACGTCCGGTAAATGTCGTAGCAATCCTTTGAGCTAATGGGCGCATCCGCTTTCAGCCGGATATAGCCCTCGGATTCCAGAAAATCGAACACATTGTTGTTATCCCGCTTGACGGCCTCCCGGTTCTCTCTGGTACGCTGGCTCTCGGTGACCTTGAAGTTGTTCGCCACCAGCCGCTGCAATCCCGCAAAGGCCCAGAGGAAAATGCCCTCGATTTCTGCCTTCATCTTTTCGGAAAGGTCGGGATCATCCACGCGGTCAACAGGTTTCTCTTTGGTGGTCA
>DVJN01000088.1 GCA_018716755.1 Candidatus Alectryocaccomicrobium excrementavium | reverse complement strand
ACCATGGTAACGAGCAAGCAGCTGTTGCCCGTTTACGACAAACCCATGGTCTATTACCCGCTTTCCACCCTCATGCTGGCGGGCATCCGGGAGATACTCATCATCTCCACGCCCGAGGACACGCCGCGCTTTGAACATCTGTTGGGAGACGGCTCGCAGTTCGGCCTCAGCCTTTTCTACAAGGTACAGCCCTCGCCGGACGGGCTGGCGCAGGCGTTCACGCTGGGCGAGGCGTTCATCGGCGGCGAGGCCTGCGCCATGGTGCTGGGGGACAACATCTTCTACGGCAACGGCATGGGCAAACTGCTGCGCGCGGCGGTGGAGAACGCGCAGGAGCGCGAGCGCGCGACGGTTTTTGGTTATTATGTCAGCGATCCGGAGCGCTTCGGCGTGGTGGAATTCGATGGCGACGGTCGCGTTGTCTGCATAGAAGAAAAGCCCAAGTGCCCCAAGAGCAACTACGCCGTGACGGGCCTGTACTTTTACCCAAAGGGCGTGAGCGCCATGGCGCATGCGGTAAAGCCCTCAGTGCGGGGTGAACTGGAAATCACCACGCTCAACGCCATGTACCTTGAGCAGCGGAGCCTTGACGTGCAGCTTCTCGGCCGCGGCTTTGCATGGCTGGACACCGGCACCATGGACAGCCTTGTGGATGCCGCAGATTTTGTGCGCATGGTCGAAAAGCGCCAGGGCATCAAAATCTCCGCCCCGGAGGAGATCGCCTACAAAAACGGCTGGATCAGCCGGGACACGCTGCTTGAATCGGCAAATCGCCACGGCAAATCGCCCTATGGGGCGCATTTGCGCGCGGTGGCGGAAGGAAGGGTGAGGTACTGATGAAGCGCATAGATACAAAACTCCCGGGCGTATGTATCGTGGAACCCGTGGTGCACGGCGACCATCGCGGGTATTTTATGGAGACGTATTCCACGGCGGCGTTCGCGGCGGTGGGCATCGACACGGTGTTCGTGCAGGACAACCAGTCCTTTTCCGCACAGAAGGGCGTCCTGCGGGGCATACACTTTCAGAATGCGCCCATGGCGCAGGCAAAGCTGGTGCGCGTCACAAAGGGCGCGGTGCTGGACGTGGCGGTAGACCTGCGCAAAGGCAGCCCCACCTATTGCCAATGGGTGAGCGTGGAATTGAGCGCGGAGAACAAGCGCATGTTTTACATTCCCCGCGGATTCGGTCATGGTTTCGTGACGTTGACGGACAATGTGGAATTCTGCTATAAGGTGGACAACCTTTACAGCAGGGAGTGCGACCGGGGAATACGTTTCAACGACCCGGACATTGGCGTGGCATGGGGGATCGAAGCGCCCATTCTTTCGCAGAAGGATACAACTTCGCCTCTGCTCTCCGAGAGCGACTGCAACTTCGTCTACGGGGAGGTATAAGCCGTGACGATTATCGTGACCGGCGGCGCTGGCTTTATCGGCAGCAACTTCGTCTTTCACATGCTGCGCGCGCATCCTGAGGATCGGATCGTCTGCCTGGATAAGCTGACCTATGCCGGAAATCTGACGACGCTCGCGCCGGTGATGGAGATGGAGAATTTCCGCTTCGTGAAGGGCGACATCTGCGACCGCGAAGCGGTCTTTTCTCTTTTTGCGGAGGAACGGCCGGATGTAGTGGTCAATTTCGCGGCGGAGAGCCATGTGGATCGCTCCATCGAGGATCCGGGCGTGTTCCTGCGCACGAACATACTCGGCACGCAGGCGCTGATGGACGCGAGCCGCCAGTATGGCGTGAAGCGCTATCATCAGGTTTCCACAGACGAGGTCTACGGGGATCTGCCGCTGGATCGGCCAGATTTGTTTTTTACGGAGGAGACGCCCATCCACACGAGCAGCCCGTACTCTGCGTCCAAGGCGTCGGCGGATCTTCTGGTGATGGCGTATCACCGCACATACGGTCTTCCGGCGACGATTTCGCGCTGCTCGAATAACTATGGGCCGTATCACTTTCCGGAGAAATTGATTCCGCTGATGATCATCAACTGCTTAAACGACAGGCCGCTGCCGGTCTACGGCACGGGCGAGAACGTGCGCGACTGGCTGTATGTGGAGGATCACTGCAAGGCCATCGACTTGATCCTTCAGCAGGGCAGGGTCGGGGAGGTTTACAACATCGGCGGGCACAACGAGATGCGCAACATCGACATCGTGCGGCTGATCTGCAAGGCGCTGGGGAAGCCCGAGAGCCTGATCACCTATGTCACGGATCGGAAGGGGCACGATTTGCGTTACGCCATCGACCCGACAAAGATCCATAAGGAACTCGGCTGGCTGCCGGAGACGAAGTTCGCGGATGGCATCCAGAAGACGATCCAGTGGTATCTGGAGAACCGGGAGTGGTGGGAAGCAATCGTTTCCGGCGAGTACCAGAATTACTACGAGCGCATGTATGCGGGGCGCTAGGGCTTACGGAGGTCGCGGTTTATGAAAGTATTTGTAACAGGCGTCGCCGGGCAGCTTGGGCACGACGTAATGAACGAACTGGCAAAGCGCGGCCATGAGGGCGTCGGCAGCGATATCGCGCCACAATATAGCGGTATACAGGATGGTACGGCTGTTTGCGCGATGCCCTATGTCCAGCTGGACATCACCGGTGAGAAAGCGGTCGGGCAGACCATTTCCGAAGCCGCCCCGGACGCGGTGATCCACTGTGCGGCGTGGACGGCGGTGGACGCTGCGGAGGAGGCGGAGAACGTCCCCAAGGTTCGCGCGATCAACGCGGACGGCACGCGCAACATCGCCGCCGCTTGCAAGGGCCTCGATTGCAAGCTGATGTACATTTCCACGGATTACGTTTTCGACGGGCAGGGGACGGAGCCCTGGAAGGCGGACTGCACGGCCTACGCGCCGCTGAACGTCTATGGGCAGACGAAGCTCGAAGGCGAGATGGCGGTGCGGGCGATGCTGGAGAAATACTTCATCGTGCGCATCGCCTGGGTGTTTGGGCGCAACGGCAAGAACTTTGTAAAGACGATGCTGAACGTGGGCAGGACGCACGGGAGCGTGCGGGTGGTGAACGACCAGATCGGTACGCCGACCTACACCTACGACCTTGCGCGGCTGCTGGTGGACATGATCGAGACGGAGAAGTACGGCTGCTATCACGCCACGAACGAGGGCGGGTACATTAGCTGGTACGATTTCTGCCGCGAGATCTACCGCCAAGCGGGCTTGAAAACAGAAGTCATCCCGGTGACGACGGCGGAATATGGCCTGAGCAAGGCGGCGCGGCCGTTCAACAGCAGGCTGGACAAGTCAAAACTGGTCGAAAGCGGATTTACGCCGCTGCCGGAGTGGAGAGATGCGCTTATAAGGTATCTGTCGTGTTAGTCCCATGGAGCCCATTTGCACACGTGTGAGCACCGCAAATCGCCAATATGGGCGCGGAAAATCCTCTTATTTGCGCGAAAAGTTTTTGTATAATTTTTATAAAGCTTCGCTTGCTGGAAAATTTAGGCAATATCGTTCCTTGCCATAGCAGAATCGTGCCTTTATGTTTAAGGTACATTCTACAGAAAGCGAGGGAGTTCGATGTTTACCGACAATCTTTCTGCATCCATTCTCCGCATTTGCGATGTTCGAAATCTCTCCTACGAATCGATCGCCAGCCTGTGCAGCATCAGCGCCAGATACCTGGGTTCCATTGCTCGCGGCCAGGCCAATCCCACGCTGTTGGTGCTGGAAAAGCTCTGCACAGGCTTACAGGTTGCGCCCGATGAACTGCTGGGCGTTTCCCGGAACAAACAGGCATGGCTTTACCGTCAGCCCATGCGCCTGCTTACCGTGCGGCAGTATCCCGCCTGCACCGGCGGCATGAGCTTGTACCCGGTTTGCCCTCGCTGCCACTACACCATGGAACGCGAATACCAGGCGTTTTGCGACCACTGCGGGCAACGTATCGATTGGTCGTTTTTGCGCTATGCGGCGCTCATCGCTTTGTAATGGAGCGCGGCAGACAGGTTTCAAACTGCATGTCGCCGCAGAGGGGCATGCAAAAGAGCTGCGAAAAGGCAACCGCCGATAAGGAAGGTTTGAAAATAAGCTAACTTAACGTGGGCGGACAAATTACGATGAAAAGCGGGTAAGAGGTCAAAAACTTCTTGCCCGCTTTTTTGTGCCGTGCGGAACAATAGAACGGCATTTTTGCGCTTTCGAGGGATATGATATGCCCCGCTTTACTTTTAATCCAGGCTTTTTGCCCGTCTAAATATCCACGCTGGTATAGTGAATGGTTGTGCGGTAGACCGCTATTTTTGAGGGGCAATATAAACTCTCAGCGGTTTAACCGCATGGCGCTTTTTTCAAGCCTGCCGCGTGACAACATATCCATAATATTTTGAGGGCGCAGTCCTTTCACTATAGTATCTGGAACTTCGTCGGGGAACG
>DVJN01000087.1 GCA_018716755.1 Candidatus Alectryocaccomicrobium excrementavium | reverse complement strand
GAAGTCTGCATGCGCTCGTTCACGGCAATGCTGCCCTTCGCGCCCAGTTCCAGCCCCGCCGCGCGCGCCAGCTGGCTATCCGGCGCTACGCCGATGGCCAGCACCACCATATCCGCCTGCACGCCCGGCGCGTTGTCCAGGCGGGTGAAAATGCCGCCATCCTTTTCCTCAAACCCTGCCGCGCCGCTGCCCAGCAGCAGTTTTACGCCCTCAGACAGGAATTTCGCATGCACGAAGGAGGCCATATCCGCATCCAGCGGGCCGAGCAGCTGATCCATCTTTTCCACCAGCGTCACATGGAGGCCGCGCTCCCTGAGGTTCTCCGCCATTTCCAGGCCGATGAAGCCCCCGCCGATCACCGTGGCCGATTGCGGCGACTGCGAATCGACGAACTGGCGGATGCGCAGCGTGTCCTCCACGGTGCGCAGGGTGAAAACCCGCTCCAGCCCCACGCCGGGCAAATTGGGCACCACCGGCCGCGCGCCGGGCGCGAGAATTAGCTTATCATAGCTTTCCTCATAGGTTTTGCCGCTATCCAGCGCGCGCACGGAAACGGTTTTGCGCGCCGGGTCGATGGCCGTAACTTCGCTGTGCACGCGCACGTCGAGGGCGAAACGCGCGGCCAGGCTCTGCGGCGTCTGCACCGAGAGCGCGCCCGCTTCCTGAATCACGTCGCCCACGTAATAGGGCAGGCCGCAGTTGGCATACGACACATACCCGGAGCGCTCCAGCACCACGATCTGCGCCGTTTCATCCAGCCTGCGCAGCCGCGCTGCGGCGGACGCGCCGCCCGCGACGCCGCCAACGATCACCACTTTCATTCTTACGTTTCCCCCTTCACAACGTTGCCTTTCCAGCCGGCAATGCCGCCCATATTGACGGCCGAAGCATATCCCATGCCGGACAATTGCGCCGCGGCGCGGGCGCTGCGCCCGCCGCTGAGGCAATATACGTAAAGCGGCGTATCCTTTGCCGAAATGGTTTCGTCCACCGCCGCCAGCTCGCCCAGCGGCACGTTCACGCTGCCGGGGATGTGCCCCTGGCGGTATTCCTCCCGCGTGCGCACATCGAGCAACACGCTCCCCGCCACACCGGCGGCCTCCTGCACCCACGCGTTGATATCTTTATCCTTGCGGAACAGCTTATCCAAAAATCCCACGTTTCCGCCCCCTTTTGGTAAAAGCGCTGCGCGCTCATTTGTTTTCTTTACACCCATACTATACCACGCAAAGGGCGGCCTGAACCGTGACAAAATCACATTGCGGACGAAAACGAGGGCGGCCGTTGCCAAAGGCGGCCGCCCCAAACGGGCATTTCATTTATGCCCTGAGCACCAGCACCTCATATGGCTTCAGCGCCACGCGGCCGGAGAGCGCGCGGCCGGTGAGCAGATCGGTCATGGGTTCGGGCAGAACGCACGCCGCTTCCTTCGCGCCGTATTCCACCAGGATCAGCCCGCGGCCCGCCGTGCCCGCGCGCGGGGAAGCCATCACGCTGCCTTCGATGGAAACGCCCTGCACGCCGCTCAGCGCGCAGGCGTGCGCCAGCAGGCGGCGTGCATCTTCATAAGAAGGAATGGTGCCCAGCAGGATCACCCAGCCCTTGCCCACGCGCTTTTGGGAAACAATGGCCTTGCCGGCAAACGCGCTGTGCCCGCCGCACACGCGCACCAGAGCGCCTTCCTCCGCGTCCACCATCTCAAACCAGGTTTCCCCGGCAAAAGCCGCCCCGTCGCTCCACTGCGCCGCAACGCCGCCTTCTTTGTCCGGCACGGCGTAGCGCCAGGTCAGCCCCGTGAGCGCCTCCAGCGTGCCATAGAAGCGGTCGCGATACCGCGCGCCTTCCGGATTGCGCACGTCTGTGAGCGGGCCCACCACCCACACGCCGCCATCCCGTACCCACTGGGCCATGCGCGCGGCGAGGTTTTCCTCCTCCAGCGCCATCACCATGGGCGTGGCGATCAGCCTGTAGGCGTCCAGTGGGGCGGCCGCGTCGATCACGTCCGGCCGCAGGCCCATATCCACCGCCGGGCGGTACCAGCGCTCCTGCACGATTTCCATGTATTTCAGGCCGCTGACCACCGGCTGCGTCTCATTCAAATTCCAGCTCAGGGAGGTGAAATGCAGCGCCACATCCGTTTGAACGCGCGTGCCGTTCAAAAAATCCGCCGCCTTGCGGAACCCGCGCGCGACTTCCTCCACCTCGCCAACCGTGTGCATATCCCGGCCGCTGGCGTCGAGCACCGCGCCGTGCATCAACTCGTGCCCGGCCCAGTGCGTGCGCCACAGCCAATACATGTTCGCCTCCGCGCCCAGCGCCACGGGCAGCCACGAATTCGCGCGGCAGAATCCCTCGGGCTTCACGCTCTGGGTGATCGCCACGGAACCGTTCCAATTGGTGGCGGTTTCCGTCACCCAGAAGGGATGTTCTTTTAATGTGCGCAGGAAATCGAACCAGAAGGAGCAGGCGTGCAGCGAATGCGCTTCGTTATAATGGTTGAACTGCACGATATCCAGCTTTTCCGTCATGCGGCGGTAATCCATCGCGTTAAAGGGCATGGTATCCGTGCCCACGGGCACGCGCACGTAGCGGTGCAGGATCTCCGCCTGCCGGTGCACAAAGGCGATGTGCGAATCGTTCTGGAACGTGCGCCAGGCGAGCAGCAGGTGCGGGTTGTGCCAGGTATCGCGCGGGGCGGGGATATCGGCAAAATCGTCGTACCACTGGCTAAACAGGTTGAGATTCCAGGCCTCGTTGAGCGCGTCTATATGGCCGAATTTTTCGCGCAGGCTCTCGCGGAATTTCGCCTGGCATTCCGGGCAGAAGCAACCCAGATCAAACGTGTAGATTTCATTGTCGATCTGCCAGCCGATGATGCCGGGATCCTCGCCAAATTCGCGCGCCATGGCCTCCACGATGCGCATGCAATAGGCGTTGTAATGCGGATTGTTGGAGCAGCAGTGCCTGCGCCCGCCGTGCTCGCTGCGGCGGCCGTTCTCGCGCTCCATGAACACATCCGGGTACAGGCGGCTGAGCCAGCGCGGCGGCGTGGCCGTGGGCGTGCCCATAACGACGCCGATGCCCGCCTCGCGCAGCTTGTCCACCACTTTGTGGAAAAACGAAAAATCGAATTCCCCGTCCCGGGGCTCCATGCGGTGCCAGGCGAATTCGCCAATGCGCGCCACATTGACGCCAATCTCCCGCATGCGGCGAATGTCGCTGTCCAGCTGCTCCTCAGGCCAGTCCTCCGGATAATACGCCACGCCCAGATAGGGCGGTTTTGCCACGAAACCCATTCTCGCCGTCTCCTTTCGCGCATTGCGCGGTTCTTCCATGCCATTGTACCACGAACGCGTGGGAAAAGGAAGCGGTTCGGAAAATTTTCTGGAAAGCGTTGCTCGATAGCCTTTTTCCCTGATACGAAGCCATGGACAGCGCGCCGCTTTTATAGTATAATGGAATTGTTGACCATTTGGATCATTCTTTAGGGGGAATCGCCATGAAAAAAAGAATTTTCGCGCTGTGTCTCATTCTGATCCTGCCCCTGGCCGCCCAGGCCGAAGAAATTGTCCTGCCCGATCCCGGCGCCAGCTTTTTTGCCGCCGGTGAGCTTCTCGCCAGCGGCTTGGAACTGGACGGTGTGCTCTACGACGTATATGGCTATACCTATGAAAAGGAAGCCTCCTCTTCTCTTTCCAGCATGTTGACTGTCTACCAATGGAAGGTGCAGGCAGCGGGTTTTTCCTGGGAACGGTTGGCGGAAAAATCGACCCATGACGGCATCCATGGCGACGCCTGGTACTCCATTGCAAACGAGGATTGCACCGCGCAGCTTTGCGTGAGCGGCGGCTACTTTGCCACTACCTGCACAGCGGCGCTATACGTGCCCGATGGCATGCCCTTCCTGCTGGACGAAGACGTTGCCGCGCGCAGCCAGTTTCAAAACGGCCTGTTTGTGGATTCCAGCGATCTCGCGCTGCCCGTCGAGGGCGGGAACACCCTTGTCACCTGCCTGTCGTGCCATGGCACGGGCGTATGCGCCATATGCGGCGGCGACGGCTCCTACCGCAATCCCTATACGGGCAACTTGCTCGCCTGCTCTTCGTGCGATGATGGCGTTTGTTCCATATGCGGCGGCACGGGCTATTGGGGTGACTAACCGCCAGATCGAACCCTTTTCCCTGCCTTTCCATTGCATCCATGTGCTCTCAGCGGAGAAGTGCCTTCGGGCCGCCTTCTCCGTTTTTTTCTGTGCATTGTTACTGCGCAATTTGCGATTGCGGAAGGAACGCGAACATGTTATAATAAAAGAGCTGCACAGGCCGCCATTGGCACCGCTGTGCAAATAGCGAAAGAAGCGCCGTGCAGTTTCGCGCGCCAGTCCGCTTCTCCCTGCCGTATCTTTTGATCCCCCGCCATCCTCGCAATCGACGATGTTTGGAAAGCAGCACGGATACCACATTCTCGCGCCAGACGATTCAATGCGCCCATTGGCGCGCACGCCGGCCATGGAAACATTCCGCAAAGACGCCATATATCCGGCCGCATCCAGAGTCTGCTCGGGCAGCCGTTTTCCGAATGCGTAAACAGCCGCGCGTACAAGCGCGTAACGGGCATTACCCCCAGCGAATATCTGCTGCGGCAGAACCAGGAAAAGGAGGCTTCTCACCATGAACTTTGATTTGAAGCGCGATGCCTTCGCGCGCACGCTGATCACCGCGCACCGGGGCGTTTGGGGCGGCAACATCCCCTGCAACACGCTGGACGCCTTTGAAGTGGCGCTCGCCCAGGGCGCGGACATGATCGAGCTGGACGTCGCCCACAGCGCGGACGGCGAACTGTTCGTGTTCCATCCGGGCATGGAAAGTGCGCACCTGGGCAGCGAGCGCGCCATCGCCGGCATGCGCGCGGAGGAGGTGCGCGAACTGCGCTTCCGCAATTATGACCAAACCCCCACGCAGGCGCGCGTGAACACCTTCGACGAGGCGCTGGAAGCGCTCAAGGGCCGCTGCTACATCAATGTGGACAAATTCTGGGAGAACATCGAGCCCGTCGCCAGGGCCATCCGCCGCCACGGCATGGAAGAGCAGATCCTGGTGAAAACCGGGCCCAGCGAAGAGGTCTTTCGCCGCATTGCCGAAGTCGCGCCCGACATCGCCTATATGCTGATCCTGCGCGACCGGGACGAGTATTCCGACCGCATGCTCTCCATGCCGCTCAACTATGTGGGCGCGGAAATCCTTTTCGCCAGCGAAGACGCGCCCATCGCCTCGCGCGAATATGTGGAATCCATGCACCAAAAGGGCCTGATCGTGTGGGCCAACGCCATCGTGTACAATTACCGCGCGGTGCTTGCCGCCGGGCACAACGACGACGTTTCCGCCGCCGGCCATCCCGACGAGGGCTGGGGCTGGCTGCTCGACCGTGGCTACAACATCCTGCAAACCGACTGGCCGGGCATGCTGCGCGCTTACATGCAGGCCCGGAACGCATAAAACTAAGGAGGAATCCACCATGCTGTATCCCAAGAGCCAAAGCGAAAAGCTCTCCCGGCAGCTTTTTGCCCAGCCGCCCGCAGAATACCGTGCCGCGCCCTTCTGGGCGTGGAACTGCCGCCTGGATGAAGCCACGCTCAAAGAGCAGATCGATATCTTTGAGCGCATGGGCATGGGCGGCTTTTTCATGCACGTGCGCACGGGCCTGGAAACGCCTTACATGAACGAGGACTTCATGCGCTGCATCCGCGCCTGTGTGGAAAAGGCCAAGGGCAACCGGATGCTGGCTTACCTGTATGACGAGGACCGCTGGCCCTCCGGCGCGGCGGGCGGCAAGGTCACGCAGGAAGAGGCCTTCCGCGCGCGCTATTTGCTGTTCACGCCCAATCCGCAAACGGAAGGGCTGTTCCTGGGCGCTTACGCCGTTTCACTGGATGAAAACGGCTGCCTGGCGGAATACCACGCGGTTTCGGAAGGGGAAACGGCCGCTTGGTACGCCTACCGGATGTGCGAGGCGGGCCGCGACCGCTTCAACGGCAACAGCTATGTGGACACGCTGAACCCGCGCGCCATTGAGCGCTTTATCGAAATCACGCATGAGCGCTACCGCGAGGAAGTGGGCGCGGATTTCGGCGGCGCGGTGCCCGCCATCTTCACGGACGAGCCGCAGTTCACCCGCAAGCGCCAGTTGAAATTCGCGCGCGAGAAGATGGACGTGTGGCTCCCCTGGACCGATGATCTGCCCGAAACCTTCCGCGCCGCCACCGGATTGGATCTGCTGGGGCACCTGCCCGAGCTGATCTGGGAGCTGCCCGGCGGCCAGGTTTCCGAGATTCGCTACCATTACCACGACCACGTGGCCGAGCGGTTTGCCGCCGCGTTTGCGGACACCTGCGGCAAATGGTGCGCAGCGCACAATCTGCCGCTCACGGGCCACATGATGGAAGAACCCACGCTCAAAAGCCAGACCTGCGCGCTGGGCGAGGCCATGCGTTCCTACCGCTCCTTCGGCATCCCGGGCATCGACATGCTGTGCGACAAGCGCGAATATACCACCGCCAAACAGTGCCAGAGCGCGGTGCGCCAATATGGGCGCGAGGCCATGCTCAGCGAGCTGGACGGCGTGACCGGCTGGGATTTTGATTTCCGCGGCCACAAGTTGCAGGGCGATTGGCAGGCCGCGCTGGGCGTGACCCTGCGCGTGCCGCACCTGAGCTGGATGTCCATGGCGGGCGCGGCCAAGCGCGATTACCCGGCCTCCATCTCCTTCCAATCCCCGTGGTGGAAGGAATACCACGCCATTGAAGATCACTTCGCGCGGCTGAACACGGCGCTCACGCGCGGCAGGCCCGTCGTGCGCGCTGCCGTGGTGCATCCGGTGGAGAGCTACTGGCTGCACTGGGGCCCGGTGGAGCAGACCGCCTCCGCGCGCGAACAGCTGGACGAGCTGTTCCAGAACGTTACCGAATGGATGCTGCTGGGCAATGTGGATTTCGATTTCCTGTGCGAATCCCAGTTGCCCGCGCTGTGCGATAAGGGTGCCAATCCCCTGAAAGTGGGCGAAATGGCCTACGACGCGGTGATCGTGCCCGGCTGCGAAACGCTGCGTTCCACCACGCTGGAGCGGCTGGAAGCCTTCGCCAACGCAGGCGGGCGGCTGATCTTCATCGGCAACGCGCCCCAATACGAAAACGCGCGCCCCTCGCAGCGCGCAAAGGCGCTGTATGACCGCTCCATTCGCATCGCCGCCTCGCAGAGCGCGCTGATGGACGCCATCGCGCCCGTGCGCCTGATCGACATCCATTTCGATTCCGGCGAGCGCGCGAACCAATACGTGCACCAGCTCCGCCGCGATGGCAGCGCCCTGTGGCTGTTCATCGCCCAGGGCAAAACGCCCTACAACCGCGACGTGCCCATGGGGAAAGATGTGCGCATCCGCGTGAAGGGCGCGTTCCGCCCCACCGTGTACGATACGCTCACCGGAGAGACCCGCGCCATTTGCCACCGGGCGGAAAGCGGCGCCACGGAAATTTATGCCCGCCTCTGGGATGAAGACAGCCTGCTGCTGCTGCTCGAGCCCGTGGAGCACAGCTGCCTGGCGGAAAGCGCCGCGCCTGCCGCGCAAAAGGCGGTGTTGCCCGTAAGCGCGCTCGCGCGCTATGCGCTCGACGAGCCGAACGCGCTGCTGCTCGATCAGGCGGAATTCGCGGTGGATGATGGTCCCTGGCAGGCGCGCGAGGAAATTCTGCGCGCGGCGGAAAAATGCTTTGCCATGCTGGGCTGGCCCGTGGGCGACGATCTGCAGCCCTACGCCAAGGCGCCGAACGATCCCTCGCACACGGTGCGCTTCCGCTTCAGCATCCACAGCGAAGCCCGCTTCGAAGGCCTCCGCCTGGCGGGCGAGTGCCTGGAGGGCGCGAAGATTTCCCTCAACGGCGAAAGCGCGGCGGCCAGCTCCGACGGCTGGTATGTGGACAAATGCCTCGCCGCCTATGCGCTGCCCCCGCTGCAGGCGGGCGAAAACACGCTCCTCGTGGAAATGCCCTTTGGCCAGCGCACCAACCTGGAGTGGATGTATCTGCTGGGCGATTTTGCCGTCGTTTTGCGCGGGCGGCAGGCGCGGCTCGTGCCGCGGGAAGGCGTCATCGGCTTTGGCAGCATTGCGGAGCAGGGCTTACCCTTCTATGGCGGGAACATTTCCTATGAAATTCCCTTTGAGAGCCAGGGCGGCGAAGTCACCCTGCGCGCGGCGCACTATCGCGGCGCGGCGATGAAAATCGCCCTCGACGGCAGGGATTTGGGCCTTTTGACCTACGCGCCCTATGAAATGTCCCTGGGCGTTTTGCCCGCGGGCAGGCACACCCTCACCATCGCGCTCCTGGGCCACCGGGGCAATGCCTTTGGCCCCGTGCACCTGGCGGACGAAAACGAGCGCTGGATTGGCCCATCCGCCTGGCACACCACGGGCGACAGGTGGACGTATGAATACCGCCTCAAGCCCATCGGCCTGCTCAGCGCGCCCATTTTGATGGAAGCGCGCGCGGAGAACCGGCCTTAAAACACGCAAAGCGCGGTGCGCCGGCAATAGGCCCGCACCGCGCTTTGCTCAAGGGAGGATTTCTTTATGGTTGAAACCAATGCCGGCGGCGCCCTGCACGCCCTGGGCAACGGCGGCGCCATCGCCTATGGCCGGGGAATCGAATGGGTGCAGGTCTTTGGCCCGCCCTATTCCAGCCCGACGATGTTTTCCCTCATCGCAGAGGAAGGTGGCGCGCCGCGCTGCGAATCCCGGCGGTTGCCGGGGAGCAACCTGTGGGAGCACCGCCTGCCCCAGGGCGAAATCGCGGAATGCGCCGCCCGCCATCCCGCTTGCCTGCTGCGCGCCTGGCGGTTGCGCGAGGCGCTTTGCATGAAGCTGTGCCTCCACGGGCACGAACTTGCCGGGCAAACCGCGCTGTTCCCCGGCTGCGCGTGGGCCGGCCTTTGTGTCGCGCCCGCCTGCGCGCCTTACTACAACGATTATCCCTGCGGCGCGCGCCGCTATATGATGATCGCTTTCACGGGAGGCGCGCATGTGGAAGCGCTGGAAGGCGCGCTGCGCGTCACTTTCCAGGGCGAAGGCTGCATGATCGTGGTGGGCGCGGACTCGTATCCCGCCTGCGTGGAGGCCACATCGCGCGCCCTGGCGGCCGGGCCGGATGAAATCTTGCGCGCCGCGCGCGAGGAGGATGGGGCATTCCACCAGCGCCGCCTGGAGCGCATGCCCGCGCTCAAAGCGCATCCGCTTGCGGAAGCGGTGCGGGAGGCGGGCGAGGGCGTATCCTTCCTCATCCGGGCGCAGCAGGGGCAAAATGGCGGCGTGCTCGCGGGGCACAACTACCACCTGGCCTATGTGCGCGACCAATACGGCACTTTCCGCGGCCTGCTCGCCATGGGTTGCCTGGAGGAAGCTGCGGCAATCGTGCGGTTTTCCAACGATGTGTTTGCGCGCTCCGGCCGCCTGGCCAACGCGCAGGCCATCGGCATCGCGAACAGTTTCCATGAGCACGAGAACGACGCCGTGGAAATCACCGGATACCTGCTGCTGCAATCCACAAAGCTGTTGGAAGCGGCCGGGGACCGGGCCTTCTTCGATGAACAGCGGCCCATGCTGGATTGGGCGCTGCGCAGCCAGGTCGCTCAGCTGCACCGGGGCATGCTGCCCTTCAATGGCGATGAAACCTATGTGGCGGGCGGTTTCCTGCCGCGCGCCGCGCTCAATCATGGTTCCTTTGAGGCTACGCTGCTCTTCATCGAGGGCGCAAAGCGCTATCTTGCCAGCCGGCGGGCTGAAAAGCGGGAAGACTGGATCGAGCGGGCCAGAGAAGCCATCGCGGAGGCGGAGCGCCGGTTTGAGGGCAATTTCCGGCGCGGGAATGGCTATATCGCCAATTCGCTCGCGCGGCTCGTCGGCCTGGCGGAGCCCGAATACCGGCACGGCATGTGCCTGAACGGCGATACCTTTGGCTGGCTCAAGCGCGTGGGGGAAGGGCTCTACGTCTGCCCGCGCTGCCTGGCCGCGGGGCGGGTTTCCCCGCAGCCCTGCGAGCGGGAAATCCCCCTCAAGAGCACGCTGATGATGGCGCTTTACGTGGATTCTCCGCTATTGGGCCGGGAATACCTGCGCGGCCAGATTGCGGCGTATCTGGCGGAATACCGCCGGACCGGAATCCTGCCCTCCCTGCCCGCGGGCGGCCGGTGCCTGGGATACGATTTCGGCCTGCTGCTATACGCCGCGGCCCGGCTCGGCCTCGCGGCGGACGATTTGCTCGCGCACATGCTCGCCCTGAAAGACAGTGCCGGCATGTGGGCCGAATACTACGATGGCGGCCAGCCGCAAAACACGCGCTGCCGCCCCTGGGAAAGCGCCATCAACATGGAAGGCGCGCTGCGATACCTTTGCCCATAACAGAGCATGGAGGAGCCTGCAATGAATATGGAAATGTTCCTGCCCCGCGCCGGGGAAAAGCCGCTGGACACGCTCGTGACCGGCGGGGGCCTATGCGGCATTTTCCGCACGATTGGCTGCGTAGGCGACAGCCTGTCCTCGGGCGAATTCGAATCGCTGGACGCGAACGGCAACAAGACCTATCACGATATGTTTGAATATTCCTGGGGCCAGTACCTGGCGCGCATGGCGGGGCTGACCGCGCGCAATTTCTCCCGCGGCGGCATGACCGCCAAAGAATACTGCGAGAGTTTTGCCGGGGCAAACGGCTATTGGAGCCCCGATCTGGCCTGCCAGGCCTACATCCTCGCGCTGGGCGTGAACGACCTGTTCGGCCTGAAAATGCCCCTGGGCTCGCTCGCGGACGTGGACGCCACCGACTGGCGGCGCAACCGGCCCACCTTCGCGGGGTATTACGCGCAGATCGTCATGCGCCTGAAGGAAATTCAGCCCCAGGCACGCTTTTTCTTCGTCACCATGCCGCGCGACTCGACCGAGCCCGAGCGCGAAGACGCCCGGGCCCAGCACGCCGCGCTGCTGCGCCAGTTCGCGGCCCATTTCCCGCACGCCTACGCCATCGATCTCAACACATACGCGCCCGATTACGGCGCGGCGTTTCACCGGCAATTTTATCTCCGGGGGCACATGAATCCCGCCGGGTATCTCTTCACTGCCCAGCTGATCGCCTCCTATATGGATTACATCATCCGGCACAATATGAGCGGCTTCGCGCAGGCGGGCCTGATCGGCACGCCCCATTACCGCGAAGAATCCGGCCAGCGCTGACGCGCGCAGAAAGGAGCATCCCATGCATCCCATACAGGCGTTTTTGCACAGCATCGTGGAGACGGGGCAGGTCGCGGGCGCATCGGCGCTGGTGTATCAAAATGGCAGGGAAATCTTTTTTGGCTGCGCGGGCCAGCGCGACCTGGCGTCGGGCGCGCCCTTTGCGCGCGACACCGTCATGCGCATGTTTTCCATGACCAAGGTCGTGACCGCAGCCGCCACGCTAAAACTGTTCGAGCAGAACATCCTGGGGCCGGAAACGCCCGTCGCAGCCATCCTGCCGGAATACGCCCACATGAATGTGCTCATGCCGGATGGCGCCCTGCGCCCCGCGCGCACGGAACTGACCATCCACCACCTGCTCACCATGACCTCGGGCATTCCCTATCCCGACGCTCCCGCGCCCATCCCGCAGATGTACGAAGAGCAGTTGGCCGCGTTGGGCGACATGCGCGCGTGCAGCACGCGCGAATTTGTGCGCGCGATCGCCCGCTGCCCGCTGTGCTTCGATCCGGGCGAAGCATGGCTCTATGGCCTGAGCGCCGACGTGCTGGGCGGCGTCATCGTCGCGGCCACGGGCATGGAACTGGGCGATTTTCTGAAAAAGACGTTTTTTGCCCCGCTCGGCATGGCGGATACGGGCTTTTCCCTGGGCGCATCCCAGGCCGCCCGCGCCGCCACCTTATACCATTGCGCAGCGGACGGAACCCTTGCGCCGCACGCGGCAGCGCTTGGCTACGGGCTGGATGAATCGCGGGTGGAGATGGGCGGGGCGGGCCTGTTTTCCACGCTGGACGATTTCATGGCCTTTTGCGAAATGCTGCGTCAAGGCGGCGCGGGCATTCTTTCGCCTGCTTCCATCCAGCGCATGCGGCAAAACCAATTGACAGAAAGTCAGCTTTCCACTTTCTGGGACGCGCCCCATGGATACGGCTTTGGCTATCTGGTACGCACACTAATGGATGAGAGCAAAAACGGGCAATACCGCGAACGCGCCGGCAGCTTCGGCTGGAACGGCATGGCCGGAACGACGCTGCGGATCGACCCCGCCCGCGGCCTGACCGTGGTCTTTGGCATGCAGCGCGTTCCCTCGGCCAGCGACCAGATCCTGCCCGCCCTGATGCGCGCGGCCAGCGCGGCTATTGCGGCGCGCCATTGACCCAGAATTGCGGGCGCGGCGCATCGCGCAGATAGGCGGCCAGATCTTCCGCGCTGTTCACCCAATCGGGCGCGAGGATGCCGCCGCGCCCCACGTCCACCGCCTGGTGCGCGTCGGAACCGCACAGCATGCGCAGGCCATGCCGCTGCGCATAAGCGAGCGCGAGATCGTTGTGGCTATCGTGCCGGGGATGGGCGTTGAGCACTTCCACCCCGCTCAAATCGCCGGGCGCTGCGGGCTGCTGCCCTTCCCGATAGGGATGCGCCTGATACAAAAGCACGCCCATCTTCTCCGCCAGCGCGCGGCAGGCGCCCGGCGTGCGGGGCATGGCGCGCGCAATGGCCAGATATTTTTCCGCGGTCAGCCCCATGAGCAGAAAATCCTCCACGCCGCCAAAAAAGCGGATTTCCGCGCCCAGGAACACCTGAATGGCGCTCCCCGCGCCTTCCAGCGCCGCGCGGTAGCCCCGCATCTGGATTTCCACCGTTTCTTCCGGCGTCCTGCCGCTTTCGGCCACTTCCGGCAGGATAAAATGGTCTGTGATGGTGATGGCGCCGTATCCCGCCCGCGCGTAAAGGCGGGCCATCTCCGCGCCCGGTACGTGCCCGCAGCGGCTCACTTCGCAGGTATGCACGTGCGTATCCACTTTTTTCATAACTTTGCCCCCATTCCCCTGTATCCACCGGCATTTTGCATGCTGCCATTATAGCGCAACGCGCGCCGGCCATCCGCCGCGAAACCCAAAAATCGCGGTTAAGGCCAGGGCGCAGCGCAAAAAAATTCCCGCGTTTGCGGGCCGCGCGCATCCATCCTTAACACGAATTTGCTATACTGTCACCCATGGAGGTGCGAATATGACCCAGTGCTACATTCCCCAGGGATACAAGAGCGCGCTTGATGTGCGCGAAACCGAAACCGCCATCAAATTTGTGAAAGACACCTTTGAGCGCACGTTTTCCAAGGCCATGCAGCTTTTGCGCATTTCCGCGCCGCTGTTTGTCACGCGCGATTCCGGCCTAAACGATAACTTAAACGGCGTGGAACGCCCGGTGAGCTTTTCCGTGCGCGACGTGAATGGCGATGTGGAAATCGTGCATTCGCTGGCCAAGTGGAAGCGCATGGCGCTCAAGCTCTATGGCTTTTTGCCCCACGAGGGCCTGTATACCGATATGAACGCCATCCGCCGCGATGAAGAACCGGATAACCTGCATTCCATTTACGTCGATCAGTGGGATTGGGAAAAAGTGATCCTGCCCGAGGACCGCACCGTGGAATATCTGAAAAACACCGTGAAAGTGATCGTGCGCGCCATGGCCGCCACGGAACTGGCCACCACGGCCATGTATCCGCGGCTGACCCCCTGCATCTGCCCGGATGTGCATTTCATCTCTTCGCAGGAACTGGAGGACATGTATCCCAACCTTTCCCCCAAGCAGCGCGAAAACGAAATCGCCCGCAAGCACCGCACCGTATTCGTGATGCAGATCGGCGGCGCGCTGAAAAGCGGCAAGCCGCACGACGGCCGCGCCCCGGATTACGACGACTGGGCGCTCAACGGCGATATCATCGTGTGGAACGAGTTGCTGGGCTGCGCCTTTGAAGTTTCCTCCATGGGCATCCGCGTAAACGAAGAATCCCTCGCGCGCCAGCTCAAAACCGCCGGATGCGAGGAGCGCGCCGGGCTGGATTTCCACCGCGCCCTGCTGGCGGGCGAGCTGCCGCTCACCATCGGCGGCGGAATCGGCCAGTCGCGGCTTTGCATGCTGATGCTGCAAAAGTGCCACATCGGCGAAGTGCAGGTTTCCCTCTGGCCGCGGGAAACGCGCGACATCTGCGCCGCAAACGGCGTGTTCCTGCTATAGGCCACAGATAAAAACCGCCATTGCGCGAAAGGAGCTTTTCCCATGCAATTTTCCGAGCTTTCCATTGAAAACCTCATTGCGCCGGCCGCGTTTCCCTGCGCCTGTGGCAAGGTGCACAAAACCCCTCTCAAATTCGTCAAAATCGGCGCAGGCGCGGTCAACGCCCTGCCGGAGGCGCTGCGGGTTATGGGCACGAAAAAGCCCTTTGTGGTGTGCGACCCCAATACGCTGCGCGCCGCGGGCGAACGGGTGTATACTGTGCTGAAAAGCGCTGGCATCGATTTTGTGCCCTTCACCTTCGCGCGCGAGGAAATCGAGCCGGACGAATGGGCGGTGGGCTCCATCGCCATGGCGCTCGACCCCTCCTGCGATTGCCTGCTGGCGGTGGGTTCGGGCGTGATCAACGATTTGTGCAAGGTGGTGGGCCACGCCACGGGCAAGCCCTCCCTGGTGGTGGGCACCGCGCCTTCCATGGACGGATACGCCTCCAATTCCTCCAGCATGATCGTGAACGGCGTGAAGACCACGCTGTACAACCGCGTGCCCGAAGCCATCCTGGCCGATACCGATATCATGAAAAACGCGCCCATGCGCATGCTGCGCGCGGGACTGGGCGATATGCTGGCCAAGTACATCTCCATCTGCGAATGGCGCATTTCCCATTTGGTCACCGGCGAATATTATTGCGAGGAAGTGGCCAGGCTCGTGCGCCGCTCGCTGAAAAAGTGCGTGGACGCCGCTCCCGGCCTGCCCGGGCGCGACGGCGCGGCCGTGGGCGCGATTGCCGAGGGGCTGATCCTCTCCGGCATGGCGATGGGCTTTGCAGAGGTTTCCCGCCCTGCCAGCGGCCTGGAGCACTATTTCTCCCACATGTGGGAAATGATGGCGCTGGAGCGCGGCCACAAGAGCGACCTGCACGGCATCCAGGTGGGCGTGGGCACGAAACTGACCATGCAGATCTACCAGAAGATCCTGCGCCTCACCCCCGACCGGGCGCGCGCCATGGCCGTGACGGAAAATTTCGACGCGGCCGCCTGGGAAGCCCAGGTGCGGCGCATCTTCGGCAAGACCGCGCCGCAAATTCTGCAAATCGAGGAAAAGACGCACAAGAACGATCCGCAAAAGCACGCCGCGCGCGTGGAAAGGCTGATTGGCCATTGGGACGAAGTGCTCTCCATCATCCGCGAAGAGCTGCCCAGCTATGATTTCATCACCGGCGTGATGCGCGCCGCAGGCCTGCCCATGACCCCGGCGGAAATCAATGTTTCCCTCGCCGACACCAGGGACGCCCTGCTCGGCGCGCGCGACATCCGCGACAAGTACCTTTCCTGCTCTATGCTCTGGGATCTGGGATACCTGGATGAATTCGTTCGAGACATAGAAGCGGAGGCAAACCAGATATAATCAAAAATCATCCATGGCTGCAGCCCGCGGGCGGCATCGAAAACGA
>DVJN01000086.1 GCA_018716755.1 Candidatus Alectryocaccomicrobium excrementavium | reverse complement strand
TACTTGGCGTAAATATCGATGTATTCCTGCACGCCCAGGTTTTCCAGTTCCGCGCGGAAAGCGTCGAATTCCTCTTCCAGGCTGATGGCGCCGGTGATGAACTGCGCCTCCATGCTGCGCGCGTAATCGTCCAGCGGCGTGCTCAGTTCAGTGATCCGTTCCAGATCCTCTTCTTCCATATAGAAGTTCGGCACCACGTAGTTGGCATAGGGCTGGCACTGTTCCTGATACTGCAGGTTCCAGTCCTCATACACATAGCCATAATCCGCGTAGAGCTGGCCGAGCGCGGTGTCCGGATGATCGATGGCGTACGGGATCATATTGGCTGCCGCCGTATTGTAGCCCGGCTGGTCGTAAGGCGCCATATAGCGGGTGAGGAAGGTCCAGTCGTCCACGTCCTCGGGCTTATTGGAGTATTCGACGATGCCCTCTTCCTTGTTGTACACATTGCCCCAGCCAAAGAAGTCCAATTCGCTGCCCAGGTCGACACCTTCGCAGGTTTCGATGGACGTGCGCGGGTCGTAGAAGGCGTCGGCCAGCTTGGCCAGCACGATGGCCTTTTCATCTGAAACTTCGCTGTTGATGATCATGGCGATCGATGTGACCGGGGACGTCAGCTGCGGATACAGGGGAAGATCGCACACTTCGCTCGTCATGGGGATATAGCCCGTGTAAACGTCCGGATCGGTATTCATCGTGAAGTTCGCCGCGCCGCCGCCAAAGCCCACGTTGCCTTCCAGCGTTTTGGCGTTGTACTGCACTTCCGATTGCGTGAACATATCGGGATCCATCAGTCCCTCGTCGAACAGCTTCTTCATATACACCAGATAGTCGTAGTACTGCTCAGTGTAGGGGAAATAGCCGATGCTGGGCTGTTCTGCGAGGAAATTGATGCCCAGGTAATTGCCCGAACTGTTGAAGCCCATGGCCGTCATGATGGGCGCCCTTTCATTATACCCATTGTCCCAGGAGCCGGAGAAGGGGATTTCGTCGTCCGTTTCCCCATCGCCATCCGCGTCCTCATCACGGAAAGCCACGAGCACATTGTAAAGCTCATCCAGCGTGGTGGGGACGGCGAGATCCAGCCGCTCCAGCCATTGCTGGTTGTACCAGAAGCGGATGTCAAAGCCCAGCTCCGCCGCCAGGCGCGGGAAGCCATAATAGTTGCCATCCAGGCAGGTCATATCCTGCAGGATCTGCGGGTTTGCATCTGTGATGGCCTTGAAATTCGGCATGTATTGCAAAAGGTCGTTCACCGGGCGCAGCAGCCCTTCCTGCATGCCATAGCGCATGATGTCGTTCACGTAAAAGCCCACGGCGATCATGGCATCCGGGAAATCGCCCGTGGCCATCATCAAAGGCAGGCGCTCGCCGCGCGCGGAGGCGTCAATGCTGGTCCACTCGATATCCAGGCCCGTGAGGTAATCCATATAGGCCGTGAAATAGAACTGATCCAGATCGATGCCGTCGCTGCTGGCGATAAAGCCGATGCTCACTTCATAGGGTTCGTTCACGATGGGATACGTGCCTTCGGTGTTGATGAGCTCTTCGCCCAGCGCGGCGGGCGCGAGCATGCTCAGCGCGAAAACCAGTGCCAGAAGCTTTGCCATGGATTTCATATCCTTTTCCTCCTCATATTGCAATCGATTGTTATTGCGCGTGCGTCAAAATTCGCCGCTGCCCTCCTTTCTTCCTCTTCTATTGGACGAGCGCTTTGCGCCACTCGCTTATCCCTTGATGGAGCCGATCATCACGCCCTTGACAAAATGCTTTTGCACAAAGGGATACGCTACCAGCATGGGCAAATTGGCGATGAAGATCAGCGAGTACTTCATGGTCTCGGCCATGTAGGCCTTTTTCAGCTGATAGGCCATTTCCTCCGTGGTCATGGCGCCGACATCCACGTTCATGGACTGGTTCAGCACCAGGATCTGCCGCAGCACGAGCTGTAGGGGGTAATATTCGCTATTGTTGATGTAAATCAGCGCGTTGAAATAACTGTTCCAGTGGCCCAGCGCGTTGAACAGGGTCATCACCGCGATGATCGCCCCCGAAAGCGGCAGCGCGATGGTGAAGAAAATGCGGAATTCCCCCGCGCCATCGATTTTGGCCGCCTCGGCCAGGCTTTCCGGGAAATTGCTGGCAAAGAAAGTGCGCGTGACGATCATGTTGTACACGCTGAACGCGCCCGGCAAAATCAACACCCAGGGCGTGTCGATCAGGTTCAAATCCTGGATCACGAGATAGGAGGGGATCATGCCGCCGGAAAAATACATGGTGAACACGAACAAGCCCATCAGCACCTTTTTGCCCTTGAGCCCGCGCTTGGCCATGGCATAGGCGCTGGGCATGAGCAAAAAGAGGTTATACAGCGTGCCAACCACCGTGTAAATCAGCGTGTTGCGATAGCCCACCCACAGTTGCTTGTATTTGAAAACCGCCTGATAGGATTCCAGCGTGAAGCCCTTGGGCCACAGCACCACATTCCCGCGCACCACCTCATGCGCATCCGAAAAAGAGGCGATGACGGTAAAATAGAGCGGATACAGGCACATAAAGACCACCAACAGCAACAGGATGGTGTTAATCACGCGGAAAACCTGATCGTTTTTGCTTCGATAAACCATGCGCTCTCCCCCTTTTACCACAGGCTGGTTTCGCCCAGCCGGCCGGCGACAAAATTCACAATCACCAGGATCAGCGCGTTGACCAGGGAATTGGCCAGGCCAATGGCCGTCGTATAGCTAAACTGCGCGTTGCGGATGCCCAGGCGGTAAACATACGTGGAAATCACATCGGAAACTTCCATGTTCAGGGAATTTTGCATCAGCAGCACTTTTTCATAGCCCACGCTCAGCAGCGAGCCCGTGTTCATGATGAGCAGGATCACAATCGTGGGCAGGATCGTGGGAATGTGGATGTACAGGATCTTCTGCATGCGGTTGGCGCCATCCACAATCGCCGCTTCCACCACTTCGCCATCCACGCTGGAAAGCGCAGCCATGTAAATGATGGTGCCCCAGCCAGCCCCCTGCCACACGCCGGAACCCACATAGAGCGTGCGGAACCATGTGGGGTCGGCCAGATAGTTGTGGTCGCTCAGGCCCAGGTTGACGGCCAGGATGTTGACCAGTCCCGTTTCGCGCTGAAAAAACAGGTTCACCAGCCCCACCACAGCCACGCTGGAAAGGAAATAGGGCGCGTAGGTGAGCATTTGCACCGTGCGCTTGAAGGCGGCGTTGCCCACTTCGTTCATCATCAGCGCCAGCACGATGGGGATGGGAAAGCCCCAAAACAGCGAATACAGCGCCAGCAAAAAGGTGTTGCGCAAGAGCGGCACAAAATTGTTGGAAGTGACGAAGCGGATGAAATGCTCCAGCCCCATCCACTCGCTGCCAAAGAATCCCCGCCGGATGCTGAAATCCCGAAAGGCGATCTGCACGCCGTACATGGGCCAATAACGGAACAGGATGGTGTCCACCAGCGCGGGCAGCAACATAATGTAAAAGGGCCAGAATTGCTTCAAATAGTGCCACCATTTTCTCCTGCGCGCGCCTGCCAGGTGCATTGGCCCGCGCGCCGCGCTCCTTTGCGATGCGTTCATTTCCCGCGCCCCCTTTGAAATCGTATGCCACCATTGTAGCCGCCTCCGGGTGAAAGCACAATGCCAAGTTTCCGCGTTCACCACCGCTCCCGTCGGTTCAAAACCACAATTTTTTGCATTTTCGGCCAGAAAAAAAAGTGCAATGCCCGCAGCATTTGCGCACAGGACTGGGATGTTGTATAATAAAAGAGGAGATGGAGGGATGCGAATGCTGCCAAAAATTCGCGCGTGGAGCGCGCGGCACAGCGTATTTATGCGCACGGCCTGCTACGCAGCCATGCTCGTGTGCGTCCCGCTGATGCTGTTCTCTTTTAATCTGACAGCCAATGGAAGAAAGGATATTCTCTCGGCTTGGGAAAAGCATTCCGCCTCCATCGCGGCGTCCACGGCCTCGCACTTTTCCACCTGGGCGGAGCAGATGTTCCTGGTATCGCAGGATGTATTCGCGCACCCCTATTTGCAGCCGAATTTTCTCAACCAAAGCACCTATGAAGACCGCATGGCTGTGCAAACGCTGCAATATTATCAAAGCGCCCTGCCCTATGCCAGCAACTGCGCGCTGTACGTGGGCAGCCTCAGCGACGCGATTTATACCTCGGAGGGAAAATATGAAACGGATATTTTTCTGAAATATGTTTTGCCCATGGAGCGCGACGCCTTTCTGGCCTTGTTGAACCAGCCGCAGACCATCGCCTTTTTGCCCTGGCAGCCGGGCGCGCCCGGCGCCGTCTGCGCCATTTCCATGGCGCCCCACACCAGCGAAACCGCGCGGCGCGTGTGCCTGTTTTTGTTGCCGCGCGCGCAAATCCTGCAGGCCTTTCAAACCGTGCTGGGCGAGAATGGCTCGCAAATCGCAGCCATTTTTAATAAGAAGGGGGAGCCGCTCTTTTACAATTCCTCCTGCCCCTTCTCCCTGGAGCAGATTGCCGCCGCCAGCCAAACGGGCACTTTGCCCGCCGATGAAAAGTACACCTGCTTTAGCGCTACTGCCAGCAGCGGATACACCATTGCCATTTATGTGCCCCAAAGCGTCTATGCCAACAGCGCGTCGGCCTTTGAGGCTTCGCTGCGCATCATCATTCTGGTGAACACCTGCCTGGCGCTGGTCATCGTGGCCGTGCTCACGTGGCTCCACTACCGGCCCGTTCATCATTTGCTTTCCCGCATGGGTCTGCGTTCCAGCGCGAAACAGAACGAATTTGAGGCAATCTGGGAAGCGTTTTCTTCCCGCGAATCGCGCATGAACGCGCTGGTGCGCGAAAACGACGAAAACCGCGCGTTGCTCCGCGGCCGTTTGGTGGAAAAGCTGCTGGACGGCGAAAGCATTCGCCCGGCGGAGGCGCCCATTTTGGAAAGCGCCATTGGCGAAAAAGGCTATTTCTTCGTTGCCATCGCGCAGCTTAGCGCCATAAGGCGCCCCCTTGCATGGGAACAATCCCCGCAATCGAAGGCGGGCGTATACGCCTTTGAAATGCGCCGGGATGGGTACATCGCCTTTTTGTGCCGGGTCAGCGCGCCGGAAATGCGCACCCCGCTCGTTCGCCTGCTGCACGAGGCGATACGCGCGCCCCTCAGCGTGGGCACCATGGAGTATGGCTGGATGCGCCTGTACAAATCCTATCTGGAGGCCATGCTGGCGTTTGACAAAAGCGCCAGCGAATCCATTGTGTTCTTCGAGCAGGTATGGAATGGCGAGCGGGAGCCGGAAAAGGATCGCTCCATGGAATTGATGCAGCTCGCGCGCGCCCTGAAAAATGGCGATAGCGCCGCCCTCCAGCAAATGGACGCGCTCTTTGACGATATTGCCCAGCACATGCCGCTGTTCAGCCGCCAGCGGTATGCCTGCTTTCAAATCCTGGATAGCCTGCGCCGCATTCTCGCCAAGCTGGACGTTTCCCTTTCCAGCGAACGCGTGGCGCAAATCCTGGATCACAACAGCCTCAACGGCATCCGCACGGCCTGCCAGGCGGAACTGACCGCTTTCCTGCGGCAAATCCGCGAAAATTCGCAGGAACAAAAGGACAGCCTCGCCGCGCAGATGCGCGATTTGGCCGAGCGCTCCTATGCCGATTGCGATTTCGGCCTGCCCAGCCTGGCGGAGGCCTTTGGCATGACGGAGTATACCGCCAGCCGCATCTTCAAGGAGGGCGTGGGCGAAGGCTTCAAAAAATTTCTCACGGGAAAGCGCCTCACGCGCGCCAAGGAACTGCTGCGCACCTCGCAAGATAGCGTGGCGGAAATCGCCGTGCGCGTAGGGTTCAGCTCCGATTCCTATTTCATCCGCGTTTTTAAGGCGGAAGAAGGCATTACCCCGGCCGCGTGGCGGCAAGCCACAAAAAATGAAGGATCGCCCTCCGCTGCCGCAGAGGAGCCGCAATCCCCCAAACCATAAGCCGTTCGTCCCTTTTAAGAAAAGTGCGCTAGAATCGCCCCCACCGTTTCCTGCGGCGAAAGGCGCGAGGTTTCCAGCCAGAAACCCAGGCGCGGGGTTTCGCGCAAAAAGGCAGCGCGCAACGGCTCTATGGCAAAGTCCGTGTAGCCCTTTTTGCCGCGCGCCGCTTCCCGCTGGCGCACAGCTTCCGCATCCCCGGGCGCCTGGCAAAACAGATTTTCGCAAAGGGCATGCCCTGGTGTCCCGGAAGGAAAGCGCCTGACATCGCCCGTTCTGCGCTTTTTCTGGGGCTGTGAAAGAACAACAATAGCTCTTTCACAGCCCCATTTTTATTTGTTAAAATTCCAAAATAACTTGCCGCCGTGCTGCCTTTGTGTTATACTGAATTGCATAACAGCATAACAGATTAAACAGCAAGAGGAGGGATGGGCTTGAAATTGGTTCTTTCCAACGCGTCGGGCGTGCCCATCTATGAACAGATCAAGCAGCAAATCAAGGCGGCCATCCTGGCAGGAGAACTGCGGGAAGGGGAAGCGCTGCCTTCCCTCAGGACCCTGGCGAAAGACCTGAAAATCAGCGTGTTGACCGTCACAAGGGCCTATACGGAATTGGAGCAGGAGGGATTTGTGCAAAATGTGCAGGGACGGGGTTGTTTCGCCCTGGGGCGAGGCTCCGAGCTCATCAAAGAGCAGCTGATTGTGCGGGCGGAAAACCACCTGGCAGAGGCCATTCAGGCCGCAAAAATGGCGGATCTATCCCGGGAAGAGCTGCGCCGGTTGCTGGATAT
>DVJN01000085.1 GCA_018716755.1 Candidatus Alectryocaccomicrobium excrementavium | reverse complement strand
AGCTTGTGCATCCATTTCTATGATTTTAAACGTATCTCACCCAAAAACGGCCTTACCCCGATTCAAATTCGGGGCAAGGCCGCGTAAAATATATTCGTTCTAACAACAGGGCGTTTCTTCCCTTGTCCGTGGTCTCGGGTATAGTCCCCCTCTCCGGCTCCAAATCCTCTTTTTTGTGTTGGTGCTTTTTTCACAGCCCATCTTACCCTGTAAGAAGTCCCTAATTCTAATGTTCTTTCACCTTTACCGCTTCCTGAACGAGGGCGCTCACGCTCTCCACTGTTTCATTCGCGCGCAGCCTGCGAGCGAACAATATGAAGCGGCCATTGTCCTGATAATAGCTGCAAGTAACGAGGGTGAGCAGCTCATCTTCATAATTGACATCGATCGGGATATCGAACATCGAGCGCTCGCGCACTTCGGCAATGTAGCTATCGAACTCCTCCTGCGTATCGAAATTGTACCGCTCCAGATTGAAGAAACTGCTATCGTCCGTATTCATGGAAGCGTTGAAGGCGGCGTATACCACATAGGTGCCATCTTCATAAATCGTATCGAACTCGACGATCGGATGCTCCTTCAGGTTGCTCTCCCTGCGCATATCGTCCAGCGAGCCAAAGATGGTCTTATCCTTCTGGTTGTGGCCATGGATAACAATCTGCTGGGAGCGCGGCCACAGGCTGCAGCGCGCGTCCATAAACGCCGCGCCCGCCGCGTCTTCCTCCATCAGGAAGTTATGCGTAAGATAGTATTCATTGTCGCGGCTATAAGGCACCGGTTCGCTTACCGACACGCCAGCCGTCAAATACCCAACAAAATCCGGGTTGGCATAGTAATATTCATTGGTCATGAATTTCTGTTGCAGAGCGGGCGCCTCGCCCTGGTACTTTGCCTCGCGCGAAGTGGCGGGCGCGGTCGGGCTCACCTGCGCCGTGCCGGGATCGGTCGTGCCCGAGCCGGATTCAAAGAAGGAGGAAAAGGATCCATCCCCCTGGCTGCTCTGCTCCGCCCCATTCTGTTCCACCGGTGCGGATTGCTCCGCCTGATTACCGGCGCCATTCGTGCCAAAGAAATCCGAAAACAGGTCGTTGCCGCCCTCTTCCGCCAGCGCATATGCCGGTGCAAAGCCCTTGTAGCCCACATCGGGCGCGACGCCGATCATGGTGCCCACGACCGCCGCGCACAGCACGGCGCTCCCCACGCGCAGCATGCGGCTGCGCGAGCCATTGCTCAGCGACTTCGTTACAATATCATTGCGGTTGCATTTCATCCCAAAATCCTCCGAAACTGTTTTGTTCTTTACCGTTCCATGTATTGGACGGCAAGTGTTTCCTTTTTGTTCCAATCGCAATCGCATCCCAAGGAAAATTTGCGATAAAACATGACTGTGTTCCATTCACCCCTTGGGAATGTAACAACGCTTAAGAGTATAGCAAAATGTCTGTGCCAAATCAATACCAGAATCGTAAAAATTTTCGTATGCCAACAACTTTTCCCAACGCCATCCAGCTTTAGGGCTGGATTCCATCCGCGCTATGGCAAATGTGCGCAGAAAACGCCTCCGCCAGCGCGGGGAAAGCCTTCGCATATGCGCTCGCCACGCTTCGCGCGGCGCTCTCCGCCAGCGCGGGATCCACCAGGGCCACGCAGCACCCCTTAAAACCCGCGCCGGAAAAGCGCCCGCCATAGACACCCTCCGTGCGCGAGAGAATTTCATGCAACTGAATCAATTCCGCCGAGCCGGTTTGCCAATTTTCAATGCTGCTGCGCCCACTGGCCAGGCACAACCGCCCAAACGCCGCAAGATCGCCCCGCCGCCAGGCTTCGACGCCTTCCTCCACGCGCGCCATTTCCGAAAACCAGTGTTCCGCCCGCCGCCGCCACGGCTCCGGCAAGCGAGCCCCATGCGCCTGGTAAACCTCGAGCGGCACATCCCGCATATTCGTTTGCGCAAAGGCGCCGTATTCCATGCCCGCATAAGCCTTGAGTGCATAGGCCGCACCGCGCAGCTCGTCCACGCGCGTGTTATACCCGCCGCCCGCCAGCGCGCGCGTGATTCCGGAAAAGAACACGGCAATGACAAAGGGTTTCATGCCCGCCGCGGGCGGAATGCGCGAAAAGCTGCCCTCCTGAAAATCCATATATAAGAGCTGGCCCTTTTTCCCATACACTTCACAGGATTGATCCAGCTTGCCGCACGCTACGCCCACATACTGGTTTTCCGCCTCGCGCGCGATAGAGACCCAATCTTCGCCCGAAAGGTGTATGCCGTTCACCGCGCACAGCGCGGACAAAAACGCGAGGATCACCGCCGCGGAAGACGACAGACCGCCGATGGGCAATTCGCCCTCAATCACGGCGCGCAAGCCCGCGCGGAGCGCAAAGCGGCGGCCCAGCGCAAGCGTGGCGCCGCGCAAATGATCCGCCCAATCCCCCAGCCGCTCCGGCGGCACACCATCCACGCGCCAATGCGCGCAGCCCGGAAACTGCAACGACCGCACCTCCACCGCGCCGCTCTCCTCCGCCGCATAGGCGATGCGCACGCCGCGGTCGATGGCAAAGCCCATGGTTTTCCCCAAATTGTGATCGACGTGCGCGCCAATCGGGCAAACGCGATAGGGCGCAAAGGCCACCGCCTCGGGCGCGCGGCCATATTCCCGTTCATAATATTCTGCGCAGCGCATAGCACGCATCTCCTTTTGCCGCAAAATTGCATCCTACATTATACCAGATGCCGGGGCGGAAGTCCAGGAAAAGCGCGCAACAGGGCGGAAGGTTATTCCCGGCGCTGTTTTTTGCGGAATACAAAGCTCTTTTGAACGATCCAGCTGACGACAAACAGCGCCGCTTCTGCAAGAATCTTGGCCAGATATACGTGTATGCCACAGTAGCGCACCAGCACCGTCAGCGCCAGCGTATTCAGCGCAAGGATACCGGCTGCGAGCAGAAAATAACGGACAGCTGGCGAAAGAAGCCGTTCCTCCTGCGCGCGAAACACAAATCTGCGGTTGACGGCAAAATTCACGCCCGCGCTGGCCAGCCTCGCCAGCACATTGGAAACTTGCAGCGCCGGGCTCCCCAAAAATACAAGCGCCCTGGAAAGCAGGGCAAAAAGCGTATAATCGACGCAAAACCCAACCGCGGATGAAGCCGCGAAAGAAAGGATTTCCCGAAAAATCTTCAAACCATCCGGAAATACGCGAAAGTGCGAAGCGGCGTTGCCGTCCAGATAGACCGTGTCAACCGGCTCCTCCACAATGGGAATCCCATATCTAACGCAGGCAAACAGCACATCCATTTCATATTCATAGCGCTCCCCTCGCACTTCCAGAAAAAAGGGAATCAGCGCGCAGGGAAAAGCGCGCAGCCCGGTTTGAGTATCGGTTACCGCGCTATGGGACAGCAGGCGAAACGCCGCTCGCGCCAAAGCGTTGCCGGTTCTGCTGCGAAGCGGCACGCCGCCTTCGAATGTCCGCCTTCCCAGCACGAGCGCCATGCCTTCGCGCCGGGCGCGCGCCGCGACGCGGATAACGTCTTTTGCCCTGTGCTGCCCATCCGCATCCACGGTTACAACCACATCGCCAGCGCCTGCCTTTGCGGCAAGATAGCGCAATCCCGTTTTCAGGGCGGCGCCTTTGCCCAGGTTGCCGTCGTGCCTTAGCACACAGCCGTACATAGCCGCCTCCGCAAAGATATTGTCGTATTCCGGCGGGCTGCCGTCGTTCACGATCACGATCGAATATCCCTGGCGCACAAGCTGCCAGCAGAGTGAAAGCAACTTTCGATCCGGCTTATATGCCGGTACAATCGCATATGTTCTGCCCTCCATGCGTTTCCCCTTTTTCCATACGGTTTTTTCGCATTGTAAAGCGCGCAAATGAGAGTATCGTGAGAAAAAGGAGAAATTGCCCTGAAACCGCTGTGCGGCGCTCACTCCACAAGCATCAAAAGCGTTCCGGCAACGACGCCCGCCAGCCCGGCAAAGGACGTTTTCGTGAGCTTTTCCCGAAAGACAATATAGGAAAACAGCACGGTGACGAGGATGCTCAGCTTATCCACCGGAACCACCACGCTGGCTGGCCCGTCCTGCAAGGCGCGATAATAGCACAGCCAGCTCGCGCCCGTCGCCAGGCCCGAAAGGCAGATAAAGCCCAATTCCCTGCGCCCAATGGATCGCACTTCCCGCTGCTTTCCCGTAACAAAAACCATCACCCACGACATCACCAGCACCACGCAGGTGCGAATGGCCGTGCCCAAATTGGATTCCACGCCCTCGATGCCAATTTTCCCCAGGATCGCGGTCAAGCTGGCGAACACCGCCGAACCCAGCGCAAACGGCAGCCAGCGCCCACCGGAGCCGTTTTGCGCCGCGCCCGGCTTTTTCTCGATCATCAGGATCGTGCCCACGCCGATCAGCGCCGTGCCGATGCCCTTTGCCAGCGAAATCCCCTCGCCCAGCAGCACGGCCGCCAGCAGGATTGTAAGAACCGTGCTGGATTTGTCCACGGGCACCACCTTGTTCACATCGCCCAGTTGCAGCGCCTTAAAATAGCACAGCCAGCTCGCACCCGTGGCCAGGCCGGACAGAACGAGAAAGCCCAGCGTTCGCGCGTCCAGCGCGCGGAGCTGATTCTGCGAGCCAACCACAAATACCATCAGCCACGAAAAGGCCAGCACCACAACCGTGCGAATCGCGGTGGCCACAGTAGAATCCGTTTCCCGTATGCCGCACTTTGCCAGAATCGAAGTTACGCCCGCGAACAGCGCGGAGCCAAACGCAAAAATCAGCCACATTTCCATTCCCTCCCGCGTCATTTAACCGGCAATACCGCGCTGACGCACAGCCCGCCTTCAGGGTTATTTTGAGCGGATATCGTGCCGCCATGCAGTTCCACAATGGTTTGAGCGATCGACAAGCCCAGCCCTGTTCCTCCCGTCTGCCGGGCGCGCGCTTTGTCCACCCGGTAGAATCGCTCAAAAATTTTGTCCAGCTGCTCTTCCGGCACGCCGCACCCCTCGTCGCGCAGGGAAAGGCGCACAACATTGCCATCCTTTTCGGCAATGAGATGAATCCCACCGCCGCCCGGCGTGTACTTGGCCGCGTTGTCCATCAAAATCAGCAGCAGTTGCCTGAGCAGCGTCGGATCCGCGCGCAGTTGCTTAAGCCCCGCATCCAGCCGCAATGTATAATGGTGGCCCGGATCCAACGCGCGCCGCTCCTCAAGAACCTCCGCAAAAAAATCCTCCAGGGAAATGTCCTCGCGCCGCAGCATCTTTTCCCCAGCGCCGCCGCGCGCGAGAAACAAAAGGCTCTCCACCAGATGGTGCATATAATTCACCTGGCGCTGTATGGCCGCGATGCACTGATTTCGCACAGACGGATCGTCTTTGCCCCACCGGGCAAGCAAATCCGCGTTTCCCTGCAGCGCCGCAAGCGGCGTGCGCAGCTCGTGCGAGGCATCCTGGGCAAACTGTCCCTGCCGCACAAAAGCCGCTTCCATGCGATCCAGCATAGCGTTGACCGTCAGCGCCAGCATCCTGAGCTCGTCCTCCGCCTCCGGCACTTCAATGCGAACGTTCAGCGCCTGCGCGTCAATCTCGCGCGCCCGGCGGATCATTGCCGATATGGGCTGGAGCATGCGCGTGGCGGTATACCTCCCCACCGCCAGTGATATGAGCGCGCCAATCAGATTGATCCCCAGCAGCAGCCAGACCAGTATTTCCAGGAATTCATATTCCCGGTCGATCCTGTATACCACGACCAGCGAGCCTATATTCTCCCCGTCAGCGAAAATCTGCGTTCCATGCGCCAGGAGCGCAAGGCCATATCCTTGCGTATACATCGCCGTCCGCCCATCGCAATCCGGCAGATCTTGCAAATCCACGGCAAAATCCCCCGCCCGGTTGAGCTCGGACCGATCCGGAGAAAGCAGAAGCAGCGCCATATTTTCATCGGTATTCAGTTCCCACAAAAGCGCGGGATCCTCTGGAGCGCTGCCGTCGGAAAGCTCCTCATAAAAGATATCGGTGATGCTCTGCACTCTGCCAAGCAGATCCGTCCGCTGCCGGTTGATCAAAAATTGCCACGAAACCCCATAGATGCACAGCGATAAGCACAGCGTTGTGGCCGTAAACAGCAGCGCATAGGTGCGCGTCAACCGGAAGGAAAGCTGGCCGCACTTATTCCAGATCCTGCGAACGCATGACATATCCAATCCCCCTGACGCTCTCGATCAGCCCTCCATCCGCCGGTTCGCCCAACCGGTTACGCACGTACCGCACATATACATCCACAACATTGCTGTCCCCAGCAAAGGTATACCCCCACACGGCGTTGAGCAGCTGCTCACGGGAAAGCACGATATCCAGATTCATCAGGAAGTACTCCAGCAGATCGAACTGCGTCTTGGTCAGGCGAATGGCGCGCCCCGCCCGCGTTACAAGCCGTTTCCGCCTGTCCAGCGCCACATCCCCATTTTTCAAAACGCTCCCATCGCCGCCATGCTGCGCGCCGCGGGTCAGCGCACGGATGCGGGCCAGCAATTCTTCGATGTGGAACGGCTTGGTAACATAATCGTTTGCGCCGGTATCCAGCCCCGTTACTTTGTCCATCACCGTATCGCGCGCCGTGAGCAGAATCACCGGCGTGGTCCTGCGCGTTCGCAGGCGGCGCAGCACCTCCAATCCATTCAATCCGGGCAGCATAATGTCCATCAGGATCAGCCCATATTCTGTGGCAAGCGCCCGTTCCAGCCCTTCCCTTCCATCCCGCGCGACTTCTATTTCGTATCCCTCGTGCTCCAGCTCCATCTGAAGAAACGCGGCGATTTCCACATCGTCTTCCACCAGCAGCATTTTCATGAAATCCTTCTCCCCTCCCATCTCTTCCCAATTATACCGCACGTCCAGCGCCATTTCCATCTCTTGCGGCAATTCTCACCATTTTGTCATGAAAATCTTTGGGAAACTCTCATGCCAGGCGCGTAGAATTTCACCATCGGCAAGCGCCGGAATATGGTTTGACCGGCGCCTTGCCAATGGGCGCGCTCCCGGATCTGGCGGCGCGCTTTACAAAGCACAAGGAGAAAGGAACGGTGCTTTCCGAATGAAAAAATGTGTGCTGACAGGACTGCTGCTCGCGTTGATGCTGTGCGCAACCGCATGCCGCGGCGCTTCCCCCGCGCCCACACCAGCGCTGGATGCGCCTGCGCAAACCCCCGCGCCCAGCGCCACGGTGCAGGCGGAATCTTCGCAGCAGGCGGCTGCCGCTTTTCAAGCCCCCTGCATCGACGCGCCCTACGACTACCAGTATCTTGACGAAGAAAAACAAATCGCAATTCGCCGCTTTTCGCGCGATGGCATAACCTATTTTGTGGCCGATGTGCAACTCACCAGCGTTTCGCAATTTCAAACGGCCTTGTCCGGCGACAGCCTGGCCGCCGTGTCCGCCATGGCGCAGCGCAGCGGAGCAACTCTGGCAATCAATGCCGACGACTATGGCGTGCATGAATATGGCACCATCATCCGCAATGGCACGCTGCTCCGCGCGCACGATACGACCCGCAACATGCTGATCGTCGATGAAAACGGCGATTTTTCGGTGCGCGTGGACCGCGCGAACGAAGACCCCGCTCAGCTGGGCCAGCAGCTGATGGACGCAAACGTATGGCAAACCTTTGAATTTGGCCCAGAGCTGATTCGGGATGGGCAGGCGGTGGAATTCAGCCCCGATTTCGACGTGATTTCCACAAACCCCAACCGGCGCGAACCGCGCACGGCCATCGGGCAGATCGGGCCTTTGCATTATGTGGTCGTCGTAGCGGACGGCCGCCAGGACGGCTATTCCGCTGGAATGACATTGCCGGAGCTCCAGGCGCTCTTTCTGGAACTGGGCGCGCATACCGCCATGAATCTGGATGGCGGCGGCTCCGCGGAAATGTGGTTCCAAGGGGAGGTCATCAGCCAGCCGTCCGGCGGCAGAGAGCGAGGTGTATCTGATATTCTGTTTTTCTGAGGCAAAGGGACGATTCGCATTCCCAGCGCGCGCAGCAAAAGGGCCGTTCTTTGCAGAGCGGCCCCTCTTGCTGCGCGATTTCGATTAGATCAGCTTGCGATACAGCTGCGCGATTTCTTCCACGCTGGTATCGCGCGGGTTGCCCGGGCGGCAGGCGTCCGCATAGGCGGATTCGGCAAGGAAGGGGATGTCCTCTTCCTTCACAATGTCCTTGAGGTTCTCGGGGATGCCCACGTCCTTGGAGAGCTGGCGCACCGCGTCGATCGCGGCCTTGCGGTATTCTTCCTGGCTCATGGTTTCCGTGCCCTTGACGCCCATGGCGGCGGCGATGTACTTATACTTGTCCCCGGTGCAGGGCGCGTTGTATTCCATCACGGTGGGCAGGATGATCGCGTTCGCCACGCCGTGCGGCGTGTCGTACAGCGCGCCCAGCGGGTGCGCCATGGAGTGCACAATGCCCAGGCCCACGTTGGA
>DVJN01000084.1 GCA_018716755.1 Candidatus Alectryocaccomicrobium excrementavium | reverse complement strand
TGTCCGTGAATGTGGGTGAAGAGACGTATCAGATGACGGACGACGAAAAGCAGCCCATGTACTATTACGATGTGTTGCTGGCCAGCGCGGATAAGATGGACGAGGTGCTGAAGGCCTACAACCTGCTCAAGCAAACGCTGCAATAACCATCCGAAAGGAGGAAATCCCATGCGGCAGATTCGAAGCGTTCGAACCATAATGGCCCTGGCGCTCGCGCTCGCCCTGCTGGGCGCGCCCGGCGCGCAGGCGGCGGAACTGTATTTTGAAGGCAAGGTGGCCGGGGGCGAGACGCTATCGGTGCTCGCGCCCTATGGCGGCATCGTGGAGGAAATGGCGGTGAGCGTGGGCGAGCGGATCGAACAGGGCGATCTGATCGCGAAGCTCGCCACCACCAAGGAATTTGCCCCGGTGGAAGGCAGAGTGGCGGGCGTGTTCGGCCAGCCGGGCGACAACACGGAAAGCGTCGCCGAGCGCTATGGCGCGGTGCTGTTCATTGAACCGCTGCACAAGTACACGATTTCCGCCGACACCAGCAAGGCGTACAATTCCAACCAGAACCGGGTGATCCATACCGGCGAGGTGGTGTACCTCTCCTGCACGTCCGATGGCACGCATCAGGGCGTGGGGGTGGTGACCAAGGTGGAAAACAGCAGCTACACCGTCGAAGTGACGGCGGGCGAGTTTTACCTGGAAGAAACCGTGAACATCTACCGCAAGCCGGATTACGACAGCAAATCCCGCATTGGCCGCGGCACCGTGGCGAGTACGGCCGCGGTGGCGGTGAAGGGCACGGGCAGCATTTTGAAGATGCACGTTCAGACGGGGGATTCCGTCGAGCGCGGGCAACTGCTGTTCGAGAGCGTGAGCGGCACGCTGGACGGCCTGTACGCGCCCGGGAACGAAATCCGCTCGGAAGCCTCCGGCATCGTCACCGCCGTGGACGCGGGCATGGGCGCGAGCGTGGATAAGGGCGGCAAGCTGATCACCTATTATCCCAGCGATTTCATGCGCATCGAGATCGCCGTGGCCGAGGCGGATCTGGCCTATGTCGTGCCCGGCATGAAGGTGGGCATTGAATTCAACTGGGACGTCAATCAGGAGCACCGCATGGAAGGCACCATCTCGGAGATTTCTTACAACGTGGCCGATCCCGAGGCGGAAGGCGCGCCCATGTACACGGCCTATGTCGATTTCACGCCGGATGAATCCGTGCGCCTGGGCATGACGGTTCTCGTATACACCATTGACGGGCATGACAGCGCCGTGCAGGCGAGCGATGTGGCGGCGGATAGCGGCCCGGCGGAAGATTAGAACTTTACAGGGGATAAACGCCCGGAATGGAACCAAATCCCATTCCCGGCGTCTATAAAAGGGGAATGCTTACAGGCTCTGTGCGATGGATAGCGCAGCAAAGGATGAAACCCAACTTCTACCATACCGATGGAAGGAAGTGAAACCATGAAAAAGGCAACCGCCTGGATGCTCGCCCTGTGCATGCTGGCCCTGGGCGTTCCGGCCATGGCGGCCAGCGGCTCTGTGCCGCTGTTCGCCCTGCCGGCGGACTCGGCAGATAGCCTGATGGGTTTTGCCTACGATCCACAACAGGGCCAGATTTGTGCCCTGGGCTATGAGCAGCTTTATACGATGAACGAAGACGGCAGCGAGGCGCGGGCCTGGGAAATTGCGCCTTATGATCTGGGCGAAGACAGCGCGAACAGCGATTTTGCTATCAGCGGTGTTTTCTGCTGGGACGGCGCGTTTTACGCGCTGGCCGCGGGTGCGGTTTACTCAGCGGATCAGAGCGAGGTGGAAATCCGGGATTTTGGCCTGCACGCGCTAAATTTTGATGAAGAGGCGGGCACGGCGCGCCTGGAGCTGGCCCTGCCCATGGATGGCAAAGCGCTGGTGCAGGAAGTGGACGGTTATGCGTTTTTCAGCCTGCCCCTTCAGATGATTCAGACGGATGACCGGCTGTATAGCATGGAATATATGGCAGGCGGTATGCAATTGATTTCCCTCGACCCGGCGGCGGGCAGCGTGGAGCTGCGGGAAATCAGCGATTCCACGCAGGGCCTTCTGCCCTATAAGGAGGGCAAACTGCTGGTGGTTTCCAGCGAATACACCGATGCGGTGCGTTTCCCTGTAAGCGCGCTGGATCCGGCAACGGGCGATGTGGAAGAGCTGTTCGTGCTGGATCTTGGCACGAACGACTACCCGGATTTCTATGCCTACGACGCGCAGCACGACGCTTTCTATTGCGGAGCCAATGGCGAACTGTTGCGCGTGGCGGGCCTGGATGTGAACGCGGCGGTTGCCGTGGCGGCCAGTCCTCTTTCTTATGCCAATTGCAGCGCGTTTACGCCGGATGGGGATTTGCTGCTCGCGGATTACGCGGAGATCTGGCGCGTCAACACCGACCCGGAGAAACGGCCGGAAGCGCAGCTCGTCGTGCAGTCCAATTACGATTCGTCTCTGGAAGCGGCGCGCGTACCTTTCCAGCAGGCGCATCCGGAAGTGGAAGTGGTGCTGTCGCAGTCCGCGGGCGATATGGCGCAAGCCGTACCGGCGCAGACGGCTACGCCGGATATTTACACCCTTTCTGTCGATTCATCCGAATATAGCGCGGCGTTCGAGCACGGTTATATGGCCGAACTTACGGATAGCGAAATCCTTGCGGACTTTGCCGCTGCCGTATATCCCGCCATTCAGGAAGTGATCCAGAAGGACGGGGAATTGTGCGGCCTGCCGCTGAGCGTGCATGGACGTACCCGCATTTCATGCGATCCGGCTACGTTTGAAAAGCTGGGCATCCCAGAGGACATCCCCACCAGTTGGATGGAGCTTTTTCAGCTGCTCCAGCGCCTGCCGGAGGCATTGGAGAACGCCCCGGGAATCAGCGCGTTTGAAGTGGGTTTATCGGCAAGCGATATGCGTCAGGCGTTGCTTTCTGAGATGGTGGATGCGTATATGCTGTATATCAGCCAGCCGGAAAACGAATTTTCCTTTGATACGCCGCTGTTTCGCGAATTGATGGCGGCCTTTGAGGCCGTGGATTTCGAGGCGTTGGGCCTGCAAGAGGGATATGAGGGCGATATCTACGCCCTTGCCGATGCGCCGGATCCCCTATTTTATGCCTATGGCTCGTTTGATCCCTATGTTTCGAGCTGGCCTTTCCAAACATTGTATCTGGCATTGGATGAGGACATGCAGCCCCTCGTTGAGGCGAGCGTGACCGTGGCTTTTGTGAATCCCGACTCTCCCAACCGCGATCTGGCCATCGAGTATTTGGAATGCGCCGCAGAACAGGCCGGCGTCATCGCGCGCATTATGATGATGCCTGGGGAGAATGAGCCGGTGCTCAATGAGGATTTCGAAGAGAACCTTACGAGCTACGATGAATTGATCGCCGTGCTGGAAGCGCAGGTTGTCAATGCCGAAGCAGAGGAACGTCAGATGCTGGAATTTATGCTGGAAACCGCAAAGGCTCAACGCGAGGATTACCAAAAGTATCACCACTATATAGCCAGCGCAGAGAGCATTGCCGCCTATCGCGAGGCCGCGCAGTACATGACGGTGAATCTGTACAGGGGCTTGGATAGCCAAACCTTTGGCGAGTGCTACGAGCAACAGAACCAGTATTTGCGTGGCGCGGTCACGCTGGATGAATTCATCCGCAACATCGACCAGAAATTGCGGATGATCGTGCGGGAAGGGCAGTGAGCGGATCGTTGTCCTTGTCAGCCAAACCCCATAAATTTTTTGCAGAGGACGTGAGAACATGAAAAAGACGTTTGCTTGGATACTCGCCCTGTGCCTGCTGGCCATGGGCATTCCGGCCATGGCGGCCAGCAGCGCGCAGCCGCTGTTTACTGTGCCGGAGGATGCGATGGATAGCCTGATAGGCTTTGCGTATGATCAGCAGCAGGG
>DVJN01000083.1 GCA_018716755.1 Candidatus Alectryocaccomicrobium excrementavium | reverse complement strand
GGGGTGATCAATACGGACCGCAACCTGGCCGCCCTGAGCGACGAGGGCTATGCCCGGCACGTCGCCAGCCTGATCCCCATGGGATTTTATGGCGAAAAGGAGGATTGCGCTGGCATCGTCCGCCTGCTGTGCTCGGAAGAAGGGCGCTATATCACCGGTCAGAGCATTTATGTGGACGGGGGAAAAAGCCTGTAATCCGGCTTTGCAAACTTTTGATTTGCCAACGAGACTTTCCGGTTGCCGCCGGAAATTTGTCCCGCAGCGCGCCAGCGCCGCGGGACAATTCACATATTGGGGCATGGTTGTGGCAAACGAAGCGTGGCAAAAGGTTTATCTTAAAAAAAATTTAACTTGCAATTTCCGCTGGATGGCTTATAATAGTCAGAGAAAGTCAAAGAAAGAAGGAATCGACGATGGCACAATTGAGCGATTCCATCGAACAGTTTATCAAGGATTTGATGGAAGAGGATCGCCAGATTGAATTGCGGCGCAATGAACTGGCGCAGCATTTTGGATGCGCGCCTTCGCAGATCAATTATGTGCTGGCGACGCGCTTTTCCATCGATCATGGATACGTGATCGAGTCTAGGCGCGGCGGCGGCGGGTATGTGCGGATCATCCGCATCCAGCGTTCGGGCGACGAGAGTTCGCTCGCCGTGCTGCTCAAGCGGATCGGCCGCTCGATTGATGAGGATTCGGCCAACGCGATCATTTCGCAGCTTTTGGAAAGCGGCATAGTTTCGCGAAATGAAGCGTTGCTCATGCGGGCCGGCGTGGCGCAGAACGCGCTCGCGCTGCCGGTGAGCACCAAAGACGTGCTGCGCGCCGCGGTATTCCGCAACATGGTGTCGCAGGCGTTTGTAAACCACCAGAAAGGAAAAGGATAGCTATGATGTGCGACGAATGTGGGATCCGTCCGGCGAGCATTCGCATTACGACGATAGCGGGGGGCGAAAAAAAAGAGAGGAATTTGTGCGCCTCCTGCATGACAAAGCTCAAGGAAGCTGTGCCGGAATTGGATTTTACCAGCCTGGCAGGGCTTTTGAGCGGTTTTTTTGAGGCCGCGAAAACGGCGAAAGTCGAGGAGGATGTCCCCAACCTCACCTGTTCGCGCTGTGGCATGACATATGAGACCTTCCGCAAAACCGGATTGCTTGGCTGCGCGGATTGTTATAAGGAATTCCGCGAGCCGCTGGAAAAACTGATTATGTCCATCCATGCGAACACGCAGCATACCGGCCGGGTGCCGGGCGGCATGGCCAGGCGCGTTTCGCTGAAGGCGACGGTGGACCAGCTGAAGGCAAAGCTGGTGAACGCCATCGCAGCAGAAGAATATGAAGAGGCGGCCCGGCTGCGCGACGAGATTCGCGCGCTGAAGCAGCAACTGGAAGAAGAGGTGGAGTGCCATGGCGGTGAATAACGCGTTGGAACGGGACGTTGTGGTTTCCAGCCGCGTGCGTCTGGCCCGCAACTACAAGGACATTCCCTTCGCGCCGGCAATGAACCGCGAGTGGGCGCAGGAAACCATTCGCCGCGCGGCGGATGCGCTGGCGCGCCAACGGGAAACCTATCAGCTCATTCGCATGGAGAACCTCACCAATGCGCAGCGGCGGCAATTGGTGGAGCACCATCTGATCAGCTATGATCTGTTGAAATTTGCCGAATTGAGCGCTGCTCTGATTGGCCAGCAGGATACCGTCTCTGTGATGGTCAACGAAGAGGATCATCTGCGCATTCAGGCGCTTTTGCCGGGCATGCAGCCGGAAAAAACCGCGGAAATGGTGTTTGCGCTGGACGATGCGCTGGGCGCGGACGATAACTACGCCTTCGACGCGCAATTCGGTTTTCTCACCAGTTGCCCCACCAATGTGGGCACGGGCATGCGCGCCTCCACCATGTTGCACCTTCCAGCGCTGGCTCGGGTGGGCAAGCTCAGTGCCCTGTTGCAGGCCATTTCCAAACTGGGGCTGACTGTGCGCGGCATCTATGGGGAAGGCAGCGAAGCACAGGGCAACCTTTATCAGCTTTCCAACCAGGTGACGCTGGGGCGCAGCGAGGAGGACACGCTCAAAACGCTGATCGCTGCCACGACGCAGATCATATCGTATGAAAGGGGCGCGCGCAAAGCCCTTCAGCAGCACGATGCCGCCCTGTTGGAAGATCAGCTCATGCGTTCGTATGGCGAATTTGCCAACGCGCGCATCCTTCCCGTCAAGGAATTTATGAGCCGCTGTTCGGATCTGCGGCTGGCCGCCAGCCTTGGATATGTGGACCGGGACTATGCTTTTATCGACGCGCTGATGATGGACGCGCAGGACGGCTCTTTGAGCGTGCAGCTGGGCGGCGAGAAAAACGAGCGCGAAATGGATATGGCGCGCGCCGAATATGTCCGCGCCAAATTGTCAGAATAAGGAGGCCAACTATGGCGATGTTTTCGAGATTTACCGAGCGCGCGCAGCGCGTTCTGGTGGCCGCACAAAAAGAAGCGGCGCAAATGGGGCGCAATTATGTGGGCACGGAGCACTTGCTGCTGGGCATTCTGACCGATCCCGGCAGCGCGGCCAGCGCGCTGGAAGGCGTAACGCTGGAGGCGGCGCGCCAGGAAGTAATTCAGATGCTGGGCAAGGGCGACGACAATTCGCCCATCCGCACCATGGTGTACACGCCCCGCACCAAAAAGGTGCTGGAGCAGAGTGCCAAGGAAGCGCGGGATTTGCAGCACAATTACGTGGGCACGGAGCACCTGTTGCTGGCACTCATCCATGAGCGCGAGGGCGTGGCTGCCACGATTTTGACCAAGATGGGCAAGAATTTGCCCAAGATGCGCGAGGAAATTTTGCGCGCCCTGAGCGGCGAGGAGGCTGCGCCGGGCGAAAAGGGCGGCAAGAAGAGCGAGAGCACGCCTACGCTCGACCATTTTGCCCGCGATTTGACCAAGGCCGCGCAGAACGGCGAGCTGGATCCTGTGATCGGCCGCACGAAGGAAATTGAGCGCATTGTGCAGATTCTTTCGCGCCGCACGAAGAATAACCCCGTACTCATCGGTGAGCCAGGCGTGGGCAAATCCGCCATCGTAGAAGGGCTGGCCCAGTTGATTGTGGAAGGCAACATTCCGGAAATCCTGCGCGGCAAGCGCGTGGTTTCGCTTGATCTGGCGGGCATGGTGGCCGGGGCGAAGTACCGGGGCGAATTTGAGGAACGCTTGAAGAATGCAATGGGCGAGATCAAAAAGGCTGGGAATGTGATCCTGTTTATTGACGAGCTGCACACGATGGTGGGTGCGGGCGCGAGCGAGGGTTCAATCGACGCAGCCAACATCATGAAGCCGCTCCTGGCGCGCGGCGAATTGCAGTGCGTGGGCGCGACGACGCTCAATGAATACCACAAATATATCGAGAAAGATTCGGCGCTGGAGCGCAGGTTCCAGCCCGTGATGGTCGGCGAGCCGAACAAGGAGGAGAGCATTGCCATCCTGCATGGCCTGCGCGACCGCTATGAGGCGCACCACCGCGTGCGCATTACGGACGAGGCGATTGAAGCCGCCGTGCAGCTTTCCGATCGATACATCACCGACCGGTTCCTGCCGGATAAGGCGATTGATCTCATCGACGAGGCGGCTTCGCGCGTGCGCATCAAGGCGTTCACCGCGCCGCCGGATATGAAGGAGCAGGAAACGCGCCTGGAAGCGCTGGGCAAGGAAACCGAAGAAGCCGTGGCACACGAGGACTTTGAAAAGGCCGCCCAGCTGCGCGATGAAAAAAAGCGCCTGCAAAATGAGATCGCACAGCGCCGCAAGGAATGGGAGCAGCGCCGCGAGGGCCGCGTGGAAATCGTGGGCGAGGAAGAAGTGGCGCAAATCGTTTCTTCCTGGACAGGGATTCCCGTTTCACGCATGACGGAAAGCGAAGCGGAGCGCCTGCTGCACCTGGAAGAAACGCTGCACAACCGCGTAATCGGCCAGGATGAGGCTGTAGCCGCCGTGGCGCGCGCGGTGCGGCGTGCGCGGGCCGGCATCAAGGATCCGCAGCGCCCCATCGGTTCTTTCATTTTCCTTGGCCCCACGGGCGTAGGCAAAACGGAGCTGTGCAAAGCACTGGGTGAGGCGCTCTTTGGCGATGAAAACAGCGTGATTCGCATCGATATGAGCGAATATATGGAGAAACACTCTGTTTCGCGCATGATCGGCTCGCCGCCAGGCTATGTTGGATATGAAGAGGGCGGCCAGTTGACGGAAAAGGTGCGCAGAAAGCCCTATTCCATCGTGCTTCTGGACGAGGTGGAAAAGGCGCACCCGGATGTTTTCAACGTGCTTTTGCAAATTTTGGAGGATGGCCGGTTGACCGATGGCCAGGGCCGCGTGGTGGACTTTAAGAACACCGTGATCGTGATGACCTCCAATGCCGGGGTGCAGACCATCAAAAAGCAGCGCACCATGGGCTTTGGCAGCACTGACAATCGCGAAAAGACCTATGAGCAGATGCGCGATAACATCATGGATGAGGTGAAGCAGGTATTCCGGCCGGAATTCCTCAACCGAGTGGACGAAATCATCGTCTTCCATGAACTCACGGAGGCGGATATTCACCAGATCGCGGCGCTGATGCTCAAGGCGGTGGGCAAGCGGCTCGCGGAGCGCGGCATCGAACTGGAGGTAACGAGCGAGGCGGTCGATCTGCTGGCCAGGAGCGGCTTCGATCCGCAGTACGGCGCGCGCCCCCTGCGCCGAACCATCCAGCGCAAGGTGGAGGACGCGCTCAGCGAAGAAATCCTCTCCGGCGCCATCCACCTGGGCGATCGCGTCAGCGTTTCGGCGGAGGACGGAGAACTGCGCTTCACCAGCCTGCCGAAGGCAGAAAAGCTGGTGGAAGCCCAGGCGTAATCGAGCAGGGTTAAAGAAACAATGTGGCCTTTCTGGATGCGATTCCAGAAAGGCCGCTCTTGTTTTGGCCGCGGGATTTTGGGATTGCCGCGGTCTGGCACGGGATGGACGGGCGAAGGGTTTTGTGATATACTGTTTTCGACGCGGCAGGGCGCAAACGCGCCGTTCCCGCACAATGCGGAAGAAAGCGAGGACAAACGATGAAACTGCAAGGGATTGTGCAATATCCAGTGGATGCGCAGAGCAATTCCTTCTTCTGCGCGCTGGCGAGCGCGCTTTTGCCCGCGCTGGGCTATGCGGAGGACACGCCGTATTTTTGCGCGCCCAAGGGGAGGCGCTGCGTTTCGTGCGGCGAATGCGGAGAAAAAACGGCGCTGCAAAAGCACCATCTGGCCCTGTACCACGCGCTGCTGGCGGCCAGTGGGGTCGCGTTTGGCTTTTCCTATCCGGAAGACGATACGGTGGAGGAGCACAGCCTTCCAGGGGTGGAAAAGGGCTGGCGCTGGCCGGATGAATTTGTGGATTTTTTGATGGGCGCCGCAGGCCTTTCCTGGCGGCGCATACGGAAGGGGGAGGGTGTGGAGGCGCTTTGCGCCGCTCTCGACGCAGGTTTTCCCGTGCCTGTACGGCTGGGCGGTGAAGGCAAATACGGCCCGGATACGGCCTGGCAGGTGGCGATTGGCTATGAAGGTGGCGCGCTCCTTGGCCTGGATTCTTATGCTCATACCCTGCAAAACTCCAGTGCGCGTTACGCGGCGGATGGCAGCTTCGTACTCGAGGATTGGCCTGAGCGCCTTTTGGACGCGATCGTCATCACAGGGCGGGCGCCACTGCGCGCAACCTATGGAGAAGTGCTCGCGCGCGCCGCCGCTGTGCTGGATAACCCCGCCAATGGCCGCCTGGAACGGGAAGTTCTGCGCCGCATCGAAGCGGTGCCGCCAGAAACCGCGCAGGACACGGCGTGCATGCTCATCGGCATTGCCAGCGTGCCCATCGAAGCGCGCTGGCACGCGGCGGAAGCGTTTTGCACGCGCGAGAACCTCCTTTGGCGGCTGGAAGGCAGCGAGGCGGTCAAGCGCGAACTGGGAGAAGCGCTCTTTGCCCGGTATATCCGGAACAACAGCGGGGAAACCCACGGCGTGTGCTGGAAAATCTGGGGCCTTTTGGGCGTGGGCGTGGAGACGGGCTTCGGCCCGGCGGCGGATTCGGGCGAACGATTGCTGCAAAAAAGCGTGCAACGCGAATTGAAAGCGCTGTTTTCCGCGGTGTTTCAAAACGACCGGGAAGTTCTGGCGGCGCTTATGCGCGCTCTGGGGCGCTAGTGGCTAGTCTTCCCGCAGGCGGTTGGCGAATTTGGGATTTTTGCGCAGAAATTCGTCGAACGGGCGCATGCAAAATCCCGGAACGCCCCGGCGGAAATAGCGGTTGGTGGCGGGCAGCAGGGCTATGGTGCCAACCAGGCACACGAGCATGTCCTGCATGGAATCGTGGATGCCCATGGTGGCCACGCGCTGCATATCGATGCCCGTGAGCATGCTCAACAGGTATTCGCCCATCTCCCAAAGCCCCGCCACGCACAGGGAAACTGCGGCGCAGAAAACCATCAGAAGCGCGCGGTCGCTCCTTTCCACGGCGTGCCCGGCCTTGAGAAAATAAAACAGCGGGTGCGCCAGCATATACACAAAGCAGCCCGAAAGCATGTGCGCCAGCTTGTCGTAGGCCCCCAGGCGCGCGTAGCCGCCCAGAAGTTCCCCGCCCGTGTAGGCGAGCAGCGCGAACAGATAGATGCAGATGTCCATCCGGTGAATGCGCTTCAGGCGGCTCAGGCGATAGAAAATGTGCAGCACGGGGAACAGCACAAGGGTTCCCAGCGCCAGGCCCGTGTGGTACAGGTCGCGCGCCAGGGCATAGCGCAAAAGCAGCGCGAGATTGATCGCTGCGTATGCGATCGCCACAGCTTTGCTGGCGCGTGACAGGCGATCTTCTTCCCGAGCCAGGGGCGTACGTGTGTCTGTCATTTTCCACACTTCCTCTCATGAGCGTGATGTCCTCAGTATAGCATGCCAATGTGGCGCCAAAAGAATAACCGCATGACAAAGCGTGTGCCAGGAGTGAAAAAGTGGCGGCTCAAAAGTTCCTTCCCAATGTGTCATGGAGACTATAAATTTGTGTTTTTTGCGAAAATCAGGAACGGAATGGAAATCCGCCCGTCTAAGAGAGGAATCCCGAGAAAGGAGAGGATAATACTATGAAATCAATGTTTGCGCGCGCCGCTGCGCTCGTGATGGCGCTGTTGCTCGCCGTGCCGGGCCTGGCGCTGGCAGAAACCGAAATCCCCGCCGGGCAGGTGGTGGAGCTCACCTCGGGGGAAACCTATCTCTTTGGCTCCGAAGCGCTGGCGGTGGAATTCGAGTTCGACCTGCCGGATAACGAGAACCAGACCGTGCGCCTGCGCGTGGGCGGGGCGGAAAATTCCTATAGCGGCTGGTATCTGGAGGAAAAGGTCTACGCGGCCAGGCTGGATGGGCACAATGTGTTCCTGCTGGTGGGCGATTATGGCCCCAGTGACGATGACTGGACGGAGATCTTTTATTACAACCCGGATACCCGGACGCTGGCCGACCTGGGCGGCGTGGGCGCTCTGCCGGAAAATTTGCAGATCAATGCGGATGGCACCTTCAGCGGCGTGATCCGTGCGGATGCGCTCTGCACCTGGTACCGTCCGGCCGATTTCCGCGTGGCTACAGCTTACATGCCGGGTGAAAACGGCTATACGGTTACCATCTCGGCAGTGGTGGAAGCGCCGCGTTACAGCTATCCCATGGGCGGTGTGGCCTATCCCACGATGGACATCCCCGTATATGCCTCGACCGACTTCGAAGAAATCGCCTTCACGGTGCCGACGGGCGCGCGGCTGCTGTTCGGCTCGACGGATGACGCTACCTGGGTGCAGGTGGAATACCGCGATGAGGCGAATTATGAAACGTTGCGCGGCTATCTCCAGCTCGATCCCGAAATCGTGGGCGGAAATGTGCTGATCGGCGGCGAATCGTATGGCGGCTACGAGATCTTCCCGGGCCTGCTCTACGCGGACTGATTTCAGCCGGTAAAAAGCGAATGATGTTATATTCCAGAACCGTCCGCCAGATGCGGGCGGTTCTGATCGTTGACAAACCTGCGGTTTGCCAACGAGAATCACCCGGCCGCTTGTCTTCGCACTGTGCCGCCGTAGGCGGCTCAGTGTTCCGGCGCTGCGCACTGCGTGTGCTCGCGCCTTCAGCCCTTCGGGCCTTCACCTTTTTGCAAGCATTTGCATCCACAGTTCGCAATCGTCGATCTGCATCGCTCGCAAGCTCGCTTGCAGCTCTCGTTGCTCACTGGGCGCACTACGCGCTGTTTCGCTCACAGAGCGCGCGCTTCGTGCGCCCCACAAAAAATGCCAGAAATGACGTACACCCCACAATTCGCAATGGTCGTCCTGCTGCGCCTGAGTGCTTGCAGTACTCCCTTGTTCATTGGGCTTACTACGGCCTGTTTCGCGCACTGCGCGCGGCCTTCGTGCGCCCCGTCATTTCTGATGAAAACCCCCGTTCTTCCCATACTTTGTCAATGCTCTGACTTAAAGGAGGAAACCCATGCGATTGTGCATTGCCGCGGCTCCATGCAAAGTTTGAGGACGATTGCATGGAGAAACCCGCGCGCGCAGCAAGGCCAATGAACCCGCGCGCCAGCCCTTGGGCAGGCTTGCGCCGTTCTCGCCTTGTGGCAAGCGCCGTCCTCGGACTTTGCCATTTTGATGCATTTCAAATCAAAAAGGAGCAAAGTCCTATGAAAATGGAATATCGGAAACTCAAGCCCTATCTTTTGCTATGGGGTACGCAATCCCTGTCCGCCCTGGGCAGCGCCATGACCAATTATGCGCTGGTCATCTGGCTCTACCAAAAGAGCGGTTCCGCGCTGGAAACCGCGCTGCTCTCCATCTGTTCCTACGCGCCCTATGTGCTGATGAGCGTCTTTGCGGGCGCGCTCAGCGACCGCTGGAACAAAAAGCGCACCATGCTCTGCTGCGACCTGTGCGCGGCGGCCTGCACGCTTATCGTGCTGGGGCTGTTAAAGGCTGACCGGCTCTTGCCCTGGCACATGTATATCCTAAACGCGCTAAGCGGCCTGATGAACACGGTGCAGCAGCCCGCCAGCGATGTGGCGGCCACGCTGCTGGTGCCTCGGGAACTGTACCAGAAGACCAGCGGCCTGCGCTCTTTTTCGCAATCGCTGGTCACCATTCTCACCCCGGTTTTTGCCACGGTGCTGCTCGCCTTCGCGGGCATGGACTGGGTGATCGCGGTGGATCTTAGCTCGTTCGCCATCGCCTTTTTGACGCTGCTGTTTTGCATCCGCGTTCCCGCCGCGCCCCAAAGCGCAAATGCGGACGAATTGATCCTGCGCTCGGCGCGCGCAGGCCTGGCATGGCTGCGGCGCAAAGCGTTGATTCTCAAGCTGATCCTGTTTTTGGCCTGCATCAACCTGGTGGCGTCCGCCTATAACGCGGCCCTGCCCGCCCTGTTGCTCTCGCGGCCCCAGGGCGGCGAAACCGTGCTCGGCTGGGTCAACGCCGTATCCGGCCTGGCCACGCTCGCGGGCAGCGTTCTGGTGACCCTCCTGCCTGCGCCAAAAAACCGCGTAAAGGTCATTTGCCTTACGCTGATGCTTTCCATGGGCACGGAAAATTTCCTGCTGGCCTTGGGGAAAACGCCGCTCGCCTGGTGCGTGGGCAGCGTTTTGGGCTGGATTGGCATTCCCATCATGAACGCCAATCTGGATGTAATTCTGCGCAGTTCCATCCCGGCGAACATGCAGGGCCGCGTATATTCCTGCCGCAATACGCTGCAATTTTTCACCATTCCCCTGGGCTTTTTCCTGGGCGGTGTGCTGGTGGACGAGGTGTTTTCGCCCCTGATGGCCGCCGCGCCGCCAGGGGGAATGCTCGATCGGCTCTTCGGCGGCCCCGGCGCGGGCGCGGCGGCGACCTTTTGCGTGCTGGCCGTGATGGGCGTAGCGGTTTGTGCGGCGTTCTTTTTCTTTTTGCGCAGGGAATCCTGGCGCGATGGAGATTCCGCTCGGTAAAAACCAGACGATAGCGGCTTTCCGTTAAACGATGAAATGGGGCTGTGAAAAAACTTTTGTTTTTCACAGCCCCCTGATCGTTGACAAACCTTCGGTTTGTCAACGAGGATTACCCGGTCGCTTGTCTTCGCACTGTACCGCCTACGGCGGCCCAGTGTTCCGGCGCTGCGCACTGCGTGTGCTCGCGCCTCCAGCCGCTTCGCAGCCTTCAACGGCCAGCGACCGGGACGGGAATGCATTTTTCCGTTTCGCACCGCCCTGCGCTTCGCCTGCGCGGTGTTCCGTGCCTGCGCACTTCGTGTGCTCGGCACTTCAGCCCTTCGGGCCTTCACCTTTTTGCAAGCATTTGCATCCACAGTTCGCAATCGTCGATCTGCATCGCTCGCAAGCTCGCTT
>DVJN01000082.1 GCA_018716755.1 Candidatus Alectryocaccomicrobium excrementavium | reverse complement strand
GCACGGCCCGGTAGAGCGATTCCGCCTCCTGGGCGGTCAATGGCCGGGATTCGCCCGGCGCGAGCGCGGAATCGAGCCACACTTCGCCGATGCGCAGCCGCTCGAGCGCTACCACCGGATGGCCAATGGCCGCAAACATGCGCTTCACCTGGTGGTATTTGCCCTCGAACACCTCCACCAGCGCGGTGCCCGGCGCTTCGATGGAAAGGTTTGCGCTCTTTGCCGTGAAATCGGAAAGCGGCACGCCCCGCCGGAAGGCCTCCACGCAGCCCTCGTCCAGCGCGCCTTCCACCTGCGCGCGGTAGAGCTTGCCAATTTCAAAGCGCGGGGAAATCAGCCTGTGCGCGAGTTGCCCATCTGTAGTGAGCAGGATCAGGCCGGTGACGTCCTTATCCAGCCGCCCCACCGGGCCTAGGCCGCGCGGCGGCGCGGGGATCAGATCCAGCACGGTAGTTTCCCGGCCATCGCGCGTGGCGGTGAGCACGCCCGCGGGCTTGAAGAGCATCAGGTGCGCATGCCCGGCCGCCACAGCGGCCCTGCCCCCCACGCGCACCTCGTCCGCATCCGTCACAATGCGCCCCGCGTCGCGCTCCACTTCCCCATTTACCCGCACTTCGCCCCGCGCGATCAGGCGCTTGGCCTGCGCGCGCGTGAGGCCCAGCGCGGTTATGCGTTTATCCAGCCGCATGGCATTTCCCCCTTTTTCCCTCTACACTATACCACGTTTTTAACTGCTGCGCAAGGCGTTAAAATACGCAAAACCTCTGGATTATGGTGCGCAAATCTGGTATAATAAAATAGAAGGTATTTTTTGAATCGAGGTCGAGTATGGACAATCACAATCACGTTGCGTACGACGAGACCCAGATACAGGTGCTCGAAGGGCTGGAAGCTGTGCGCTACCGCCCCGGCATGTATATCGGCTCTACGGACGAACGCGGCTTGCACCATCTGGTATATGAAATTGTGGATAACGCGGTGGACGAGGCGCTGGCGGGCTATTGCACGCACATCGAAGTCACCCTGCACAAGGATGGCTCCGTTACCGTGCAGGACAATGGCCGCGGCTTTCCCGTGGGCATCCATCCCAAGATGGGCCGCCCGGCGGTAGAGGTCTGCCTCACGGTGCTGCACGCGGGCGGGAAATTCGATGGCGAGGGTTATAAGGTTTCCGGCGGCCTGCACGGCGTGGGTGCGAGCGTGGTGAACGCGCTCTCCAGCCACCTCATGGTGGAAGTGCGCCAGAATGGGCACGTGTACCGCCAGGAATATGAGCGCGGCAAAATCCTCTATGATCTGAAAATCGTGGGCGAGGCGAGCGATACGGGCACCACCATCACCTTTTTGCCCGATGTGCGCACCGGCGAAACGCCCGAGCCCGGCATTTTTGAAACCGGCGAATTCAACTTTGAAACCCTTTCCACGCGCTTTCGCGAAATGGCTTTCCTCAACAAAGGCCTGCGCATCACGCTCACGGACGAGCGCGGTGAGGAAAGCGTGACAAAATCGTATTGCTACGAGGGCGGCGTGATCTCCTTTGTGGAATATTTGAACCGCCACAAAACCGCGCTGTTCAATCCGCCCATCTATATCGAGAGCGAGCAGAGCAACTCCAGCGTGGAAGTCGCCCTGCAATGGAACGACGGCTACTATGAGAGCGTGTCCTCCTTCGCCAACAACATTCTGACGCCCGAGGGTGGCACGCATCTGGCGGGTTTCCGCGCCGCGCTCACGCGCGTGGTGAACGATTATGCCCGCAAAAGCGGCCAGCTCAAGGCCAGCGAGCAGAACCTGACCGGCGACGACATCCGTGAGGGATTGACGGCCATCATCTCCGTGAAGCTCACAGAGCCGCAGTTCGAGGGGCAAACCAAGAGCAAGCTGGGCAATTCCGAGGTGCGCCCGCTGGTGGATACCGTGGTGGGGAACGCGCTGAGCGCCTTCTTTGAGGAACACCCCAGCGAGGCCAAGCTGGTGATGGACAAATGCCTGCAGGCCGCCCGCGCGCGCGAGGCGGCGCGCAAGGCGCGCGATCTCACCCGGCGCAAAACCGCGCTGGAATCCGGCTCGCTGCCGGGCAAGCTGGCGGACTGCACCGAGCGCGACCCGGCCAAGAGCGAGATCTTCATCGTGGAGGGCAATAGCGCCGGCGGCTCCGCCAAGGAAGGGCGCGACCGCTATTTCCAGGCAATTTTGCCCCTGCGCGGCAAAATCCTCAACGTGGAAAAGACCCGCATGGACCGCGTGCTGGCCAATGCCGAAATCAAGGCCATGATCACGGCGTTTGGCGCAGGCTTTGGCCCGGATTTCGATCCGGCGCGCCTGCGCTACCACCGCATCGTGTGCATGACGGACGCGGACGTGGACGGCAGCCACATCCGCATCCTGTTGCTCACCTTCTTCTACCGGCACTTGCCGCGCCTGATCGAGGATGGGTATGTGTACATTGCCCAGCCGCCGCTGTACAAGGTCAGCAAAGGCAAGATGGAAAAATATGTGTATAGCGATGAGCAGCTGCAGCGCCTGCTGGATGAAATCGGCCGCGACAACAAGCCCGATATCCAGCGCTACAAGGGCCTGGGCGAAATGAGCCCCGCGCAATTGTGGGAAACCACCATGAACCCCGCCACGCGCTCCATGTACCGCGTGACGATCAAAGACGCCATCGCGGCGGACGAAATGTTCACCCTGCTGATGGGCGATCAGGTGGAGCCGCGCCGCGAATTCATCGAGCAAAATGCCAAGCTCGTGGCCGAGCTGGATATTTAATGGGCGGAGGACGGTATGGACGAACAGAACATTGGCAACCTTATGCCGCTGGAGCTGGAAGACGAGCTGAAAAAATCGTTTATTTCCTACGCGATGGCGGTGATTGTGAGCCGCGCGCTGCCCGATGTGCGCGACGGCTTTAAGCCCGTGCACCGCCGCATCATCTACGCGATGACCGAGCTGGGCGTTACGCCCGATAAGCCGCACAGAAAGAGCGCCCGCATCGTGGGCGACGTGCTGGGCAAATACCACCCGCACGGCGATATCGCCGTGTACGACAGCATGGTGCGCATGGCGCAGAGCTTTTCCATGCGCTATCTGCTGGTGGACGGGCAGGGCAATTTCGGCTCCGTGGATGGCGATGATCCCGCCGCCATGCGCTACACCGAGGCGCGCATGAGCAAGATCTGCCTGGAGCTGACCCGCGACCTGGACAAGGAAACCGTGGATTTTTATCCCAACTTTGATGAAACGCTGATGCAGCCCGAGGTGTTGCCTTCGCGCTTCCCCAATCTGCTGGTCAACGGCTCTTCGGGCATCGCGGTGGGCATGGCCACGAACATCCCGCCGCACAACCTGGGCGAAGTGATCGATGGCGTCTGCCACATGATCGACCACCCGGATTGCACGGTGGAAGATTTGATGCAGTTCATCAAGGGCCCGGATTTTCCCACCGGCGCGGTGATTTTGGGCAAGAGCGGCATCCATGAGGCGTACCGCACGGGCAAGGGCCGCATCATCGTGCGCGCCAAAACGGATATCGAACCCATGGGCAATGGCCGCGACCGCATCGTGGTCACGGAAATTCCCTACATGGTCAACAAGGCGCGCCTGGTGGAAAAAATCGCCGAACTGGTGCATGAAAAGCGCTTGGAAGGCGTTTCCGATATCCGCGATGAATCCGACCGGCGCGGCATGCGCATCGTTATCGAGCTGAAGAAGGACGTAAATGCCAACGTCGTTTTGAATTTCCTGTATAAGCACACCCAGCTGCAGGATACTTTCGGCGCGATCATGCTGGCCCTGGTGAACGGCGAACCCAAATACCTGTCGCTGCGCGAAATGATCCGGCACTATATCGATCACCAGAAAGACGTGATCGTGCGCCGCACGCGCTACGACCTCAACAAGGCCGAGGCCCGCGCGCACATCTTGGAAGGACTGCTCATCGCGCTCGACCACATCGACGAGGTCATCGCGCTGATCCGCGCCTCCCGTACCGACGCCGAAGCCCGAGACGGCTTGATGTCCCGCTTTGGGCTGACAGAAAAGCAGGCCACCGCCATTTTGGATATGCGCCTGCGCCGCCTGACCGGCCTGGAACGCGATAAGATCGAGGCCGAATACCAGGAGCTGCTCAAGCAGATCGAGTATTTCCGCGCCGTGCTGGCCAACGAGCGCATGGTGCTCGATATCATCAAGACCGAAATCACCGATATCCGCAACCGCTTTGCCGACGAGCGCCGCACCGAGATCACCGCGCTGGATGGCGAAATCGACGTGATGGATCTCATCCAGGAAGAGGATATGGTGGTCACGCTCACGCACTTTGGCTATGTCAAGCGCCTGCCCAAGGCCACTTACCGCGCGCAGAAGCGCGGCGGCAAGGGCATCATCGGCGCGACCACGCGCGAAGAGGACTTTGTGGAGCAGCTGTTCGTCACCTCCACGCACGATCCGCTGATGTTCTTCACCGACCGTGGCCGCGCGTATCAGCTGCGCTGCTACGAAATCCCTGAGGCGGGCCGCATGGCGCGCGGCACGGCCATTGTGAACCTGCTGCCCATCGAGGGCGGCGAAAAGGTCACGGCCATGCTGCCCGTGCCGGAAGAAAAGGTGGCGGGCCATTACCTGGTGATGGCCACGCGCATGGGCCTGATCAAACGCACGGAACTCAAGGATTTTGAAAACCTGCGCCGCTCCGGCCTAATCGCCATCGTACTGCGCGAAGAGGACGAGCTGATCGGCGTCGCGCTCACGGACGGCACGCGCGATGTGCTGCTGGGCACGCGCGGCGGCATGGCCATCCGCTTCAGCGAAACCGATGTGCGCGTGATGGGCCGCGTCTCCATGGGCGTGAAGTCCATCGAATTGGCCGAGGGTGATGAGGTAGTCGCCATGAGCATTGTGGAAGAAGGCGAGCAGGTGCTCTCCATCACCCGCAACGGCTTTGGCAAGCGCACGGAAATCGATGAGTATCGCGTGCAGTCGCGCGGGGGCAAGGGCATCAAGGCCATGAACCTCACGGAAAAGACGGGTCTGCTCGCCGGCCAACTGCTGGTGGACGAAGATGAGGATATCCTGCTCATCACGGACGATGGCACCGTCATCCGCACGCCGGTTTCCAGCATTTCCACGCACGGGCGCAACACCCAGGGCGTGCGCATCATGCGCGTGGAAGAGGGTAGCCAGGTGGTGTGCGTCGCGCCTGCCGAGGCCGAGGAAGATGAAGAAGGCGAGGCCGAGCTGCCGCCGGTGGAAGACGCGGAGGAA
>DVJN01000081.1 GCA_018716755.1 Candidatus Alectryocaccomicrobium excrementavium | reverse complement strand
ATGCCTTGGTTTTTATTTGCTGGGCGTATAGCCCGCTTTAGAGAAAACGTCAAACGGCGGACTGAGATTGAACCCTCTCGACACTGCGCCACAGCTCTGCTGCGCCCGGCGTGAGTATACAGAATCGCAGGCCTATCAGCGATGCGAATCCAGAAAATGCTTTTTCTTTTCGAACGTTGACTTTGTCAAGGCCCTATCCGGCAGGAAAAAGGCTGCCGGATAGGGTTGTTGATTCTGTATCGAAAAGGATGCCTGCGCGGTTTCAGCCAGTAATATCCACCCACTCGCCCTTTTCCACAGAGGCAAGCGCCGCATCCACCGCGTGCATATTGGCCCGCCCATCGGCCACCGTAGCGGAAAGGCCGTCCGCCTTATTGAGCAGGATATCGGCAAAGCTCTGCATCTGATCTACGCGATACCGCTGGGGAATTGGCACGCGCACAAACATGTGATTTTCCGCGCCCAGGGGATCCAGGCACACATCCAGCGTATCTTCCGGCGCGCCGTTTTCATCCAGCAAATACACCAACGAGCCCTTCTCGCCATACACCACCATGCGCTGATAATTTCCGCGCCCATAGGCAAACCGCGTGATACGAAAGCTTGCCGCTATGCCCGAGGACATCTGTGCCAGCATATTGGAAAAATCGTCCACATCTACCGGAGCCATGCCATCACCGCAAAGCGCTTTGCGCTCCTTCACAAAGGTCTCCGCATGCCCTACGACGCGCTCATACTCCTCACCCGTTACAAAGCGCACCAGATCCAGCGCATGGCTGCCCAGGTCGCCCAACGCGCCCGATCCGGTTTCCGCTTTGTGAAAGCGCCACACGCGCGGCGTATTAAAAGACGGAAGCCCCCACGCCTGAGAGTATTCCATATCAACATGGTAAATCTTGCCCAGCGTGCCGTTGCGCACCAGATCGCGCGCGTAGCGCGCCGCTGCCTTGTAACGGTAAGAGAAGCACACCATCGTTTTCACACCATAGCGTTCCACAGCGTCCGCCAGCGCGTCTGCCTGCTGGGCGGTAAGCGTGAGCGGCTTTTCGATGCAGAACGGTTTCCCTGCCTGCGCCGCCGCCATGGCCACATCGAAATGCACATCGTTCGGCGTGGAAATATCCACCACATCCACGTCGTCGCAGGCCACCAAATCCCGGTAATCCGCGAAGCACCGCTCTGGCGCGATGCCATAGGCTTCCCGCGCGGAACGCAGCGCCTCTTCGGAAATATCGCACAGCGCTACCAGTTCCAGATCCGGACTCGCGGCAATGCCGGGCAAATGCACGCCTCGACTGATGCCGCCCAAACCAACGCTCCCCACTCGAATACGAGCCATACAATACACGCCTCCATTCTCCTTGCACATCTTTTATGCGCCGTGGTGTTTCTCTCGCGTACAATCCTTCTTCATTGTAATGGAAAGAGTTTACAAAGTCAATCCCAAAATCCGGAGATTCTCCGCCAAAATGAGGATTTCCCCACTCCCCTTCCATGCGCAATGATCCTAGCTTGTGTGACTTCGTCACGGTTTTTCCCAAAAAACCATGGTACAATAAGGGCATTCCAGGCAGGGAGGCGGATTGAGCGATGAATTCCGGCAAAAAACGGCGCAAAGCCATTGTGGACGAGGCGCATTGCGTGGCCTGCGGCTGCTGCGCAAAAGTATGCCCAACGGGTGCGATTGAAATCGTGCGGGGAACAACGGCGCAGGTGCGCCTTGCGCAGTGCGCCGGCTGCGGGAAATGCGCTAAGGAGTGCCCGGCCAGCGTGATCGCCATGCAGGAGGTGGGCGCGTGAAGAAGCGTTGGTATGACTTTCTGTGGATTGCCTCGTTGATATATCTCGCGCTGGGGTTTTTCAACATTCTCTTTGCCTGGCTGGGGCTCCTGTGCTTCTTCCTTCCCCTGTTCATTGCGCTGTCCAAGGGCACCAAAGGATACTGCAACCGCTACTGTGGACGGGGGCAGCTCTTGGGGCTGCTCGGCGGCCGCTTTGGCCTTTCCAGAAAAAAGGACATCCCCCAATGGATGAAGAGCCGGGCCTTCCGCTATGGCTTTCTGATTTTCTTTTTCACCATGTTTTTCCAGATGCTCTACAGCACTTATCTGGTATTTTCCGGGGCGCAGGATCTGGGACAGGCAGTCACGCTGCTGTGGGCGTTCCGGTTGCCGTGGCACTGGGCTTATCGTGGAACGCTCTTGCACGATGGCGTTGCGCAGTTTGCTTTTGGCTTTTACAGCGTGATGCTCACTTCCACCGTGCTGGGCCTCATAACCATGGTGCTGTTCAAGCCGCGCAGCTGGTGCGTCTATTGCCCCATGGGCACGATGACACAGCTCATCTGCAAGGCACAGAGCCGCAAAGGATGATGCTGCATAGGATGAGATGGGCGTAGGCTTCGGGGTTGCGGATTGCCTCGCAGCGCTGCCGCGGCTGGAAGGAGGATCCCTCCCGGGTTGCTTTTTGATCTAACGCGCGCAGCTTTCCCGCTCCAAGATGCGGATTTCTTTCCGTTCTTTCCGGTTTGCAGGCCGGTTTTACACGGCGCTGGGCGGAATTTTCGCCAGATGGATCCAATGGATTTGCGGCCGCGCGCCAATGCGCACGGGCCATTTGCTGCAGCCGATGCCCGGCGACACCAGCACATTGCCCTGCCAGCCCTTTATGTGCCCCACCGGGCATGATTTGGGCTCATAGCCAATGGAATAGGGCGTAAAGCCCAGCAGATTGATTTGCCCACCATGCGTATGCCCGCACAGCACGGCTTCCGCCTCTGACGCGCCGAAAAAGCCGTCGCGCGCGCGCACGGGATAGTGCGAAAGCAAAATGCGCGCGTCATTCTCTCCAGCGTCCCGGAAAAGGCTGCGCCCATCCGGCTGGCCGAAATGGCATTCGTCCACCCCGCCAATGAGAATCCGCCCACCCGGCACGCATACTTCCGCGCGCGCGTTCACCAACAAGCGCACGCCCGCTTGCGCCATCATCGCGGACAAATCCAGATTTTCGCGCCGTGCGCACTGCGCGTCGTTATTGCCCCGCACGGCAAACTTGCCCAACGGCGCTTCAATCGCGCGCATTTCTTCCCAAAAAATGCGCATGGCCGCGCCGGTTTCCGCATAATCGCCGCCCAGCAGCAGTATATCGGCCGGAATCGCGCGCAACTGCGCGGCGAGCTGGCGGGCGAATTCCCGGCCCGCAAACGGCCCCAGATGCACGTCGGAAACGAACAGCGCCGTTGCGCCCGGCCAGTTCTCAGGCGCATGGCGCAAATCAAGCGTATGCTCCTCCACCTCCGGAAGGCGGTAGCCGCGCTGCGCGTGCCAATCCGGCCGAACCCAAATCCGGCTCACGGAGCGTCCTCCTCTGGCGAAAGCTCCCGCAGCAGGCAATCGTAAAAATGCTGCGCAGCTTCGCGCCGCCCGGCAGCCATGGCCGCAGCCTGTGGCGTATAGAACCGGCCGTACAAATGGCGCAGCTTGCGGTTGTATTCGCCGAAAAAGGTATCCTTTGCATCGGGCACCGGCGCGCCGCGTTCATCCACTTCGCAGAGCGGCTCGCCCACCGCGCCCTCATACATCAGTGTGCGCGCGATACCAATCGCGCCCACCACATCGACCTTGTCCGCGTCGAACAGAATCTGCGCTTCCAGCGATTGCGGCGGATGCTTGCCGCGAAAGCGGTGCGTACGGATACAGGCGGCAACGGCTTCCGCGCGCGCCGGTTCCCAGCCGGTGGACAGCAGGTATTCGCGCGCCATGCGCGCGCCGGCTTCCGCATGGCTTTCCCCCGTGGCGCGTTCCTGTGCCCGGCCAATATCGTGCAAAAGGGCTGCCGCTTCCAGAATTTCTCCATCCACCTGCGGGTAGGCGCGCGCAATCGCAAGCGCCGTGCGCGTCACGCGCAAAACGTGTTGCGCATCGTGCGCGCTATCGCGCATTTGCGCGAGCATAAAATCGCGAATGCGCCCGATGTCTTTGCCCATTCCATATCCCCCTACTTCCATAGCGACCTCTGGCTGGTGGATACCGCGATGGCGCCCGCCTGCAGGGCACGCCCAGCTTCCTCCGCCTCGGTAATCATGCCGCCTGCGATCACGGGGCGGCCCAATTCCAGTTTTAACGTGCGAATGGCCTTGCTCACCAGGCCAGGCAGCACCTCCACCATATCCGGCGGAGTGGCGCGCATCAACCGGATACCTGTGGCCAGCGAGCTGGAATCCACAAGAAACAGCCGCTGGATGGTCATCAGTCCCACCCCGCGCGCGGCTTTGAGCAGCGGCGCGCGGGTGGAAATCACGCCATCGAGTGGCATGGCCTGTTTGCACCATTCCAGGGCAGCCGCGTCGGCCTTTACGCCCTGCAAAAGATCTACGTGCGCAAACGCAGCCTTGCCCGCCCGCTTCGCTTTTTCCACCCAGCCGGGCAGCGACAGGATGGAACCGCCCAGGAAAAACACCGCGACGCACTGGCTGTCCACGGCCGCCTCCAGCGCGCTTTCATCGCGCACGGCCGCGATCACCGGGCGCCCAGCGAGCGCGGCGCACAATTCATGGATTGTCATCTTCTCCGCTCACATCTACATCCACATCCAGGTCGTTGTTCGCCGCGCCATACATCTCACGGCCAGCCACGCGCGCGCGGCTGCGCTCCTCTTCGATCTTTTCCGAAAGCAGCGCCCGGATTTTTTCCGAATGGCGCACGTTTTCAATGCGCAGCTGGGGGTGCGTCTGATCCGCGCAATGCAGCACAATGGTGCCCACGCCAAAAATCTTGTCCGCCAGCGTGCGCTCCAGTGAAATGTCCAGCACGCGATAGAGCAACGTCTCGTCCTCCACCGTGCGCAGCAGCCCCTTTGTCACATACAGCCGCTCATCCTCCAGCCGGTATTTGGTGAAAGTGATGGGCAGGCCGCAAATACGCTTCCGGTCTTTCCACAAAACAGCCATGGTTATCCTCCCACACTCGCAAACCATGTGCCTTATGGTTTGCTTTCTTCCGCAGTCACACCGATTCCCATCATATCGCGAACCGGCAAGGAAAAGATGATGCCTTTTGCCCCACTCTTGGGGCCAAAGGATGCGTTGACGGCCTGCATAATCGCCGGCCCTTTGGCGCGCGGGCACAGAATGGCCACGATCTCGCGCTCGGACTGGATGGAAACGCCCAAAAAGGCCTCCGCATTTTCGCGCCCCACGCCGCGCGCGTGCAAGATGGTACCGCCCGTCGCGCCCGCTTCTTTTGCGACCGCCATCACCTGATCTGTTATGCCCGGGTTGACCACTGCCAACACCAGCCAGTGCTTTTCTGCGCCCATATCCGCCGCCTCCTCCTGCGCGCTCCCCTGATCCTGTTGCTTGCGCTCATCCAGTATAATGCGCGCGATCAATTCGTTGATGCCCGAAAGCGGGAGCGAAAAGGCCACGCCCGTGCCCGGCCGCTTCAGGCGCATTTCTTCCGCCACGCTGTGCAGCATCTGCTTCACGCTGCTGCGCGGCAGCGCGCAAACCACCACATCCTTTTCCGTGCTGCCCAGGCCGAGCATATCCAGAATATCGCTGGAAGCCGTACCGCGCCCGTGCAAAAGGAGATTGAAGTGGATGTGCTGCGCATTGGCAAGGTTGGTGATGCGCTCACCTTTGCCATGCTCCACAATGGTCACCAGCAAGCGAATGGGGTCTGTCATGCGCCGGATCCCTCCTCGTCCTCGTCATAGTACACAAACCGGTCGGCCAGCGCGTCCACATCGATGAGCAACACGCGCTCAGCGGCCTGCATGCGGCGCTTGGAAACAAAGCCCATGATCTGGATGGTGATCAGCGGCGTCATGGCGACCATGGCGACCACGCCGAACGCATCCATCAAAATATCGCCGCCCACTGCCTCGCACGCACCCATGGCAAAGGGAAGCAGGAACGTGGCCGTCATGGGGCCGCTGGCCACGCCGCCGGAATCGAACGCGATGGCTGTGAACATATTGGGCACAAAGAAGCCCAACGCCAGCGCGATCGCGTAACCCGGCACGAGAAAATAATAAATCGGAATGCCCATGAGCACGCGCAGCATGGCGATCCCCACCGAAACCGCAACGCCCAGGGACAGGCTCAAGTTCATGGACTTGGCGGAAATCGCGCCTGCGGAAATCTCTTCCACCTGCTTGTTGAGCACGTGCACAGCCGGTTCAGCGGTCACGATGAAATAGCCGATCAGCATGCCGATGGGGATGAGCAGCCATTTCAGATTGCTCGCCGCCACCTCGCCGCCGAT
>DVJN01000080.1 GCA_018716755.1 Candidatus Alectryocaccomicrobium excrementavium | reverse complement strand
CTGGTGCCGCGGTAGCAATATTCCTGAAGCAAGTCCTCCCGCTTGCGGAACCATGGCGAATATTCCGAAAAATGCCCGCTGGATTCGGTAACATAATATCCCAACGCGAGGAAAACTTCGTTGCGCACGATATCGCTCTCATACACCGCCGGATCTTCCAGCGTGCGGCGGCGCAAATCGGGATAAAGATCGCGACCATTGTGCTCCAGCTTCAAATAATAGGCCATGTGGTTGATACCCGCGCACAGATAGGTGATTTCCTCCTCCGGGACGCCCAGGATCTGCGCGAATTTGGCGATGCCGCCCTGCACGCTGTGGCAAAGCCCGGTGATGGCCATTTCCGGCGCGGCTTCCTGCATGGCGCGGCAGAGCATGGCCATGGGGTTGGTGTAATTGAGGAACACGGCGTTGGGGCAATAGTGCTTTAGATCCGCCAGGATGTCCAGCATTACGGGCACGGTGCGCAAAAAGCGGAAAATGCCTGCCGCGCCGCGCGTGTCGCCCACGCAGGTTTTCACGCCGTACCGCTCGCAGATCAGAAGGTCGTTTTTGAACACTTCCAGCGGTTGCGCCATCAGCATGCTGAGCACGCCGTCCGCGCCGGGCAGGACCTGCGTCCGGTCCGTGGTGGCGATCACCTTGGCCGGGTATCCGCCCGCGTCGATGATGCGCTGCACCGCCTGGCGGGCGAATTCCAGCCCGTCCGGGTTGATGTCCACCAGCGCGATGGTCGCGTCTTGAAAGGCGGGAAAGGTGAGGATGTCGCGCACGAGGTTGCGCGTGAACACATAGCTGCCCGCGCCGATCAACACAAATTTTTTGCCCATGGATATCCCTCCTGCTTGTGCGGATTGTGCTTGCCTGTATTATACCGCCCATCCGCCGCGCTTCCAATGGGTAAATGTGCGATTCCATGCACATTCTTGCGATTTGCTCTTGACGCGGCCGCGAAAAAACGGTATGATTGCGGTGGGAGGGGTGCGCTTGATTACCATTGGCGGCGGCAACCTATATAACAGCGACCGCGTGCGGAGCGAGTATATCGCCATCAACAACTGCGGCCTGACCATCGCCGGGCAGGCGGACAGCACAACGTTGCGCCCGCGCGGGCGCTCGGATTATCTGCTGCTATATGTGTGGGAGGGGATGTTGCGCCTGCAGGAAGCGCGGCAGCGGCTGCTTGCGCCCGCGGGCAGTGTGGTGGTCTACCGCCCGGGCGAACGGCAGCATTACACGCACGTGGCGCAGGAACGCACGCAGGTGTACTGGCTGCACTTTTCCGGCACGGGCGCGGAAGACCTTTTGCAAAAAGCGGGCTTCTCGGAGCGGATCGCGCCGGTGGGCTGCGTGCCGGAAGCGCGCGAATTGCTGCGCCGCCTCATCCACGAATTGCAGTTCCGCCAGGAACAATATGAAATGTTCTGCCAGGCGCAGATTGTGCTGCTGCTGGCCACGCTATCGCGCAGCTGGCAGCAGCGCGAAAACGCGCCCTTTGCGCAGAAATACCGGCGGCTGTCCGCCGTCATCGGCCACATGCACGCCAATTGCCAGCAGCCCCTGTCCGTGGGCGATTTTGCCCAAATGTGCGATTTGAGCGAATACCACTTCATCCACCTGTTTCGCGAGTATACGGGCGAGGCGCCCTACGCTTACCTCACGCGCCTGCGGCTGGAAAAGGCCAAGGATCTGATGGTTTCTACCACGCTGAACATATCCGAAATTGCCGCCGCCGTGGGCTATCCCAATCCACTATACTTCAGCCGCCTGTTCAGGCGGCATATGGGCGCTTCTCCCAGCCAGTTTCGCAAAGCCATGGGAAATTGAAAATAGCACATTGGGAGGTGTGTATCTTGCGCGAAAAATTGCTCTGGAACGCGGATTGGCTCTTTTGCGCGGAAGCGTTGCCCGCGCGCGCGTTTTCGGTGAAGGGCCCTATGTATAAGCAGGCCAAAACCGAGCGCGTGCGCACTGGCCCCGCCGCGCGCATGCACAACGACGCTGTGGACGATTATCGCGATGGGGTGGAGTATTCGCCCGAGCGCTGGGAGAAGGTGGATCTGCCGCACGATTTTGTGATCGATGGCCTGCCCGAGGCGCGCGGCAACAACGCGCGGGGCTTTTTTGCCTATGGGGATGGATGGTACCGAAAGCATTTCACGCTGCCGCCTTCCGATGCAGGCAGGCGGATCACCCTGTATTTCGAGGGCGTCGCCACATGGGCGACCGTGTATCTGAATGGTTGTTTGCTCAAGCGAAATTTTTGCGGTTATACGCCTTTTGAGGTGGATATTACGGATCTGGTGGAGTTCGGCGCGGACAATGTGCTCGCCGTGCATGTGGAAACCGGAGAGAGCGAAGGCTGGTGGTACGATGGCGGCGGTATTTACCGCAATGTATATCTGGTGAAAACAGACCGGGTGGCGGTGGATTTGTATGGCGCTTACGTCGCGCCGCGAAAGCTCAAAGAGGATCTGTGGCGCGTGCCCGTGGAAATCACCCTGCGCAACGATGGCTATGCCGCTTGCGAGGCGGAAGCGCAGGTGTCGCTCGTAGACGAAGCGGGCGCCATCGCGGCGGTTGCGAGCGCCACCGGCAGCCTGCCCGCGCGCGGGAAGGCAACGCTTTTGTGCGAAGCGCAGGTGCGCGCGCCGCGCCTGTGGGATGTGGACGCACCCCATTTGTACAGGGCGGCCGTTTCCGTGTATGTCGCGGGCGAACTGCGCGACCAGTACGAAACTCGCTTTGGCTTCCGCACGGTTTACGCGGATCCGCAAAAGGGGCTTTTCCTGAATGGAAAGCCCGTGAAGATTCAGGGGGTTTGCGCGCACGCGGATTTCGGCCTTTCGGGCAAGGCCGTGCCGGACAACATCCTGCGCTGGAAGGTCCGCCGCATCCGCGAAATGGGCGCGAACGGTTACCGCACGTCGCACTATCCGCACGCCGAGGCCACCATGGACGCGCTGGACGAGATGGGCTTTATCGTGATGGATGAAACGCGCTGGTTCGAATCCGGCGAAGACGGGCTGGAACAGCTGCGCACGCTCGTGCGGCGCGACCGCAACCGGCCATCGGTGCTGTTTTGGTCCACGAGCAACGAGGAGGATTTGCACGTGAGCCCCATTGGGCGCAACATTCACCGCGCCATGGCGGCGGAAATTCGCAAATTGGACGATACGCGCCTGATCACCGCGGCCATTTCCGTGCGGCCCGACCGCGCGACGCTGGGCGGCGATCTCGATGCCATTGGCGTGAATTACAATTTTCCGCTCTGGGATCCGATCCATGAAAAGTGGCCGCAAACGCCGGTTTTCATCAGCGAATGCTGCGCTACGGGCACCACGCGCGGCTGGTATTGGCCCGATAGCGCGGAACACGCTTATTTGAACGCCTACGACCGCGATACGAACGAATCCTTCCTGGGCCGGGAAAAAACCTGGAAAGCCGTTATGGCGCGGCCGTGGCTGCTGGGCGCGTATCAATGGATCGCTTTCGAGCACCGGGGCGAGGCCGTTTGGCCCCGGCTGTGCTCGCAATCCGGCGCGATCGACCTGTTTATGCAGAATAAGGACGCGTTTTATCAGAACCAATCGCATTGGACGAGCGCGCCCATGGTGCACATCCTGCCGCATTGGAACCATGCGGGGCGCGAGGGCGAAACGATCGCGGTGTGGGCGTATACGAATTGCGAAGAAGTGGAATTGTGGCTCAATGGCCGCAGCCAGGGCAGGCGGCGGATTGAACGCTTTGGGCACGGCGAATGGCAGGTGACCTATGAGCCAGGCGAAGTGATGGCCGTGGGCTATGTGGACGGCATGGAGCGCGTGCGGGAAACGGTGCGCACCAGCGGCCCTGCCGCTGCGCTGAAATTGGTCGCAGAAGATACGCGGGCGACGGCCAACGGGCAGGATATCGCGGTTTTCACCTGCCTGGCCGTCGACGCGGAGGGCCGGGAAGTACCGGACGCCAGCGCGACGGTAACGTTTTTTGCTTCGCCTTTGGGGCGGATCGTGGGCGCGGGATCCGATATTTCGCAGCATAAGCGCCTGAGCGATCCGGCGGTACACATGCGCGCAGGCCGGGCGGCGGTGGCGATCCGGCTGGGGAGGGAGCATGGAACCCTCCGGGTGATGGCCCGGGCGGACGGCTGGCAAAGCGCATATTGCGCGCTGGAAATTTAGCGCGGCGCAAACGCAAGCCCTGGAGCGCTTTCCAGGGCTTGTGTTTTGGGGCATTGGGCAAAACTTACATCTTTACGGAACCGATCATCACGCCCTTTTCAAAGAATCGTTGCAGGAACGGATACAGGATCAGCATGGGCGCCGTTGAAATTACGATAAAGCAATATTTCAACATGTTGGCGGTGTCGGCCTGCTTCATCAGGGCGAGCATTTCTTCGGGCGAATAGGCTTCGCCGCTGCTGATGGCGGTTTCCGCATATTCTCCATACATCAGGATTTCCCGCAGGAACAGGGACAGCGGGAATTTCGAGCGGTCCTGTAGGTAGATCATTTCCGTAAAATACGAGTTCCAGTGCCCCACCGCATAGTAGAGGACCAATACCACGATGATCGCCTTGGACAGGGGCACAATCACCTGGAAAAACGTTTGAAAATCGTTGCAGCCGTCTACGCGCGCTGCTTCCTGGATTTCCCAGGGAATCGAGTGGGAAAAATAGGTGCGCGCAATGATCATGTTGTACACGGAAACCAGACCCACGATGAGAATGGCGGCGCGCGAATTCAAAAGGCCAAAATCCCGCATGTTCAGATACGAGGGAATCATGCCCCCGGAAAAGTACATGGTGACCATGAAGTAAACCATCACGCCATTGCGGCCGCGCATATCCCGGCGGGAAAGCGCATAAGCCGCGGGAAGCGTTGCGATGAGGTTCAGAGTTGTGCCGCCGATGGTGTAGATCAGCGTGTTCGCGTAGCCCGTCCACACGTCCTTATACTGATACACATACGCATAACCATCCAGGGAGGGCTCCACGGGCAATAGAACCAGTTGGCCCGCCTCAACCGCGCGCGGGCTGCTGAACGACGCGCTCAGCACATACAGGATGGGATATAGGAAAACCAGCGCGAGAACAAAAAGAAACGCACAAATCACAATGAGTGTGACGCGGTCGCTCAGCGGCGCACGAATGGCGTTCCCCGGGTTGCGGCGCGCAGCCCCAATCCGCTTCTTTTTCCTTTTGGGCATTGTCGGCCTCTCCTTTCCTTTTGCTCATTAGAACAGGCTGGTGTCGGTTAGTTTCCGTGAAATGGCGTTGGTAATCACCAGGAACGCCGTGTTGCACACGGAATTGAGCAGGCCAACAGCCGTGGAAAAAGAAAAGTCCGATTTTTCCAGCCCCATTTTATATACATATGTGGAGATGATCTCGGAGCCCTGCAAGTTTGGCATGGTCTGCAAAAGATAGACTTTTTCATAGCCCACGCTTAAGATGCTGCCGCATTGCAAAATCAGCAGAATGATAATGGTGGGCACGATGTGCGGAAGATTGATGTGCAGGATTTTTTGCAGGCGGTTTGCGCCGTCGATCTGTGCTGCCTCCAGCTGCGACAAATCGATGCCGGACAGCGAGGCCACGTAAATGATCGAGCTCCAGCCAACGCCTTGCCATACGCCCGTGAGCACATAAATCCATTTGAACGCAGACGGGCTTTGCATAAAGTTCTGCGCTTCGCCGCCCAACGCTTCGATGAACTTGTTTACGATGCCGTTGCTCTGGCTCAGGAACAGGTTGATCATGCCGCAAATCACCACCGTGGTGATAAAGTGCGGCGCATAGGAAATGGTTTGGAAAACCCGCTGCGCTTTGGCATTTGGCACTTCGTTGACCATCAGAGAAAGCACGATGGGCGCGGGAAATCCGATGAGCAGCGATAGGCCGCTGATGAGCAGGGTGTTTTTGATGATGATGGGGAACCAATACGATTGAAACAGGCGCGTGAAATGCTTGAGCCCGACCCATTCGCTCCCGGCAAAGCCCATGCGCATCCGGTAATCCTTGAAAGCAATCTGAATGCCATACATGGGCTTATAGACAAACAGCAATATATACAGGATGGCCGGTAGCAACATTACCCACAGCTGCCAACAGCGCAACCATTGCCACCATATGGCTTTTCTTTTGATCCCTGGCATTCGCATCCATCCTTTCCAGCATAAATTTGAAGTGCGGCATGCCGCCGGTCCGCGCGTGCCGCACAGGTTTTGTTGGCGCGCCGGAAATCCCGGGAACGCTGAAGGGGTATCCGGCGCCCAGGATTTCCGGTACAGCGCGCGGCCGGGCGTGCCCCATGCCGGGCGCGGTTACATGGCACTATGCAGCGTTGAAGCGATCCCAGGAAGCCTGCTCGATGGCGAGAAGCTGATCCAGCCCCATCGCATTGAGCTGCTCGATAAACGTGTCCCAATCGGTGTCCAGATCCCATTCGCCGATGATGAAGCTCGCTTTGGCCTGCTGCAGGTAATTGGTGATGTCGGTTTTCAGCGCTGTGAGCACTTCCAGTTCTTCCTGCGTGTACGACATGGCCTCGCTGGGGAAGGTGGATACGTGCTGCAGGCCTTCGGCGCGGGAAGCGAGCGCCAGGTTGGCGATCCAGCCATATTTGTTCACCACATCGGGGTTCTTCAGCGTTTCTTCGCTTGCATCGTACCAGATGGCATCGCGCACGGGAATGCCGCTGTATGTGAGGAACGGGCCATTGAACACGGCCTTGTACTGGCGGAATTCGTCGGAAGAACTATACCCTTCGGGGCAATAGATGGTGATCACTTCGATGCCCAGCAGATCGTCCATTTCATAATCGAAGGTCACACCCTCATAGCCGCTGAAGGTGGAAGTGCCGCCTTCTTCCGTGTACAGATAGTCGACAAAGCGCACCAGTTCTTCCACATATTCGCTGGCGGCGTTGATGTGCATCTGGAAGCCGCTCTGAATGCCGCTGGGGATGCCAAGCGTGGGCGTATCGTTGTATTCGCTGGTCAACCCCATCACACCGGCCCAGTTCGCATCGTAGCTCATATCGGCCGTCGCCATCACATAGGGCGCCGAACCCGTGCCATAGAAGCCGTATCGATCGTTGGCGCAATTTTGCATCACTTCGGCGTTGGTGAGCGTGAAAGCCTCGGAGTCCATCAACCCTTCTTCATAGCACTGGTGCATAAAGCGCAGATAGGCGCGATAGGGTTCCGTGGTTTCGGCAATGTAGATGTTGTTCTCCTCGTCCGCCTGCAGAATGTACTCTGTGGAATCAGTGATGAACCCAAAGGCTGCCAGCAGCGCCTTTTCGGTTTGCGCGGTCGAGTTGGTGTAATAGCCCATGGGAATTTCATCGTTGGGGTCGCCGTTGCCATTGGCGTCCATTTCCTTGAAAGCGACCAGCACGTCATACAGTTCGTCGATGGTGGTGGGGATTTCCTTGCCCACGTTTTCCAGCCATACTTTGTTGATGAAAACGCGCGGGATTTTGTTCACCACGCTGGTGACAATCGCTTTCGTGCCATACACGCCGCCGTCATACGAGGTCATAGCGGCCTGCAGCCCGGGATAGTCTTCCCACGCCTGCTTCACATTGGGAATGAGCTCCTCATAATCCAGCAGGTTCACAAAATAGCCCTGCGAACCATATTCCGCGCAGTCCGCCGCGCTCAGGCCCGAGCTGAAGATGATGTCCGGCAGGCTGTCGGAGGCGATCATCAGGGTGAA
>DVJN01000079.1 GCA_018716755.1 Candidatus Alectryocaccomicrobium excrementavium | reverse complement strand
ACGCGACATTACAAAGCGCATGTTTGTTTTTTTCACGCATCCAGCCAAAACCACCATTGTTGTAGGCTGCTTGCCAAATTGGAAAATCTTTGACGCATGCAATTGCAGAATATTTGATGATGTACGCAATGCGATAGAAAATAGCGGCTACTCCACCTATGATTTATCATAATTTTTCATCAATTCCCTTGAATGGATCCCACATTGGAGTTTATCCCATTGGGTTTTGCGATCATTAATGCTGATATTGTTCATAACATAGCATTGGCACCGCTTCGGCCTGCATCCATCCGGCGCCGCTTCTTGCCCGGCGCCGGCGATTTTCTGCCCAAAGAAAGCGTAGCATTAGAGAGAGGATTCGCCAAAAGTTTTGCCAGAGCGCGATTACATAAATTCTTAACGGCACGTCCCCTTGTGCGTTTACCGCGCAGGAATTATACTATATGAATAGGTGATTCTTTTGGAGGTGATACCATGTCCGATCAGGTGATGCAGATTGCAACCCGGCTCAAAGCGTTGCGTGAAATTTCGGACTACACGGTTGCGGAGGCCGCCGCGGCAACCGGCGTGAGCGAGGCGGAATACAGCGCTTACGAGAGCGGCAGCGTGGACATCCCCATCAGCTTTCTGCTCAAATTTTCGGCGCTGTTTGGCGTGGACACGACCACCGTGCTCACGGGAGAAGCCCCGCGCCTTTCCGTTTGCGCCCTCACCCGCAAAAATATGGGCGTGGATATCAACCGCGCCGAGCACTATATATACAAAAATCTTGCATACAATTTCAATCATCGCAAGGTTGAGCCTCTGCTGGTCACCGTCGTGCCGGGGGCGAACGCCAAGATGGAAACGAACAGCCATTCCGGGCACGAGTTCGATTATGTGCTGGAGGGAAAATTGCGCCTGAAGGTGGGCAATCAGACCATGGAGCTGTTGCCGGGCGATTCGGCGTATTACGATTCGATCCATCCCCACGCCATGCAGGCCATTGGCGGCGAAGCGTGCAGGTTCCTTGCGATTGTGATTCCGTGATAAAAAGAGGGAGCTTACATGCAGTTATTAGATCGGTTTACCCGCCTGGATTATGATTCTTTGGAGGATTTCCTCGCCAATTATGATTATACGGTGCCGGAGAACTTCAATTTCGCTTACGATGTGATGGATGAATACGCGCGCCTGGCCCCCAGCCAGCGCGCCATGATCTGGACGAACGAGGCACAGGAGGAGCGCATCTTCACCTTTGGCGATTTTGGCCGCCTTTCGAACCAGGCCGCAAACGCGCTCAAGGCGTTGGGGCTGCAAAAGGGCGATGTGGTGATCCTGCTGCTCAAGCGCCGCTGGGAATACTGGGCGATCGCGCTGGGCCTGATGAAGCTGGGCTGCATCCAGATTCCGGCCACCGCGCAGCTGCAAAAGAAGGATATTGCCTACCGCATCTCCGCTTCCGAGGCAAAGCTGGTGATCTGCGTGGGCGAGGACGAGGTGTGCGAGCACACGCTTGCCGCCGCGCAGGAATGCGGCGTGCCCGCGGCCTGCCTGGGCGGAGCGCGCGAAGGTTTCCTGGATTTTTCCCGCATGATGGAGGAAGCGAGCGCCGCGCCCGCTTTGCCCGCGCGGCCCAACACGAACGACGACATCATGCTGATGTACTTCACCTCGGGCACCACGGGCATGCCCAAGATGGTGGCGCACAGCTTCACCTATCCGCTGGGGCACATCGTCACCGGGCGCTTCTGGCACAATTTGGATGAAAACTCCATCCACCTCACCACGGCGGATAGCGGCTGGGCGAAGTGCGGCTGGGGCAAGTTCTATGGCCAGTGGCTGTGCGGGGCGACGCTCTTTGTGTACGATTTCGACCGCTTCCACGCGAACAATTTGCTCGCCATGCTGGCAAAATACCGCGTCACTTCGTTCTGCGCGCCGCCCACGATCTATCGCTATATGATTAAGGAAGATATGGCTTCCTACGACCTGTCCGCGCTCAAATGGGGCACTGTGGCGGGCGAGCCGCTCAACCCGGAGGTGTTCTACCGTTTCAAGGAATTCACGGGCGTGGAGCTGCGCGAGGCCTTTGGGCAAACGGAGAATTCGCCGCTGGCGCTCACGCCCCGGTGGATGGCGCCCAAGCCCGGCTCCATTGGCAAGCCTTCGCCGCACTATCACATCCGCCTGCTCGACGCCGAGGGCCGCGATGTGGAACCCGGCGAAGAGGGCGAAATCTGCGTGGATATTTCCCAGCGCCGCCCGGCAGGCCTGTTCGTGGGCTATTATAAGGATGAGGAGCGCACGCGGGAAGCGTTCGCCGGGGGCATTTACCGCACGGGCGACATGGCCTGGTGCGATGAAGAGGGCTACTATTGGTTCATTGGCCGGGCGGACGATGTGATCAAGTCTTCCGGCTACCGCATTGGCCCATTTGAGGTGGAAAGCGCGCTGATCAGCCACCCGGCGGTGGTGGAATGCGCGATCACGGGCGTGCCGGATCCGGACCGCGGCCAGGTGGTGAAGGCCACGGTGGTGCTGGCCAAGGGCTACGAACCTTCGGACGAGCTGCGCAAGGAATTGCAGCGGCACGTGAAGCGGGTCACCGCGCCGTACAAATACCCCCGCATCCTGGAATTTGTGGAGGAATTGCCCAAGACGGTTTCCGGCAAAATCCAGCGCGCCAAGCTGCGAAAGGAAGACGAAGCGAAATGAAGCTGGTATCCTGGAACGTGAACGGCCTGCGATCCTGCCTGCAAAAGGGGTTTGCCGATTCCATGCGCGCGCTGGACGCGGATGTGATCTGCCTGCAGGAAACCAAGATGGAGCCGCATCAGGCGGACATTCCGCTGGAAGGCTATGAAATGGTCTTTAACAGCGCGGAGAAAAAGGGCTATTCCGGCACAGCGGTGCTCACGCGTGCAAAGCCGCTTTCGGTATCCATGGGCATTGGCATCGAGGAGCACGACCACGAGGGCCGCGTGATCACCATGGAATTTCCGGATTTTTATCTGGTGAATTGCTACACGCCCAACTCCCAGCGGGAACTCAAGCGGCTGGATTACCGCATGCGCTGGGAAGACGATTTCCAGGATTATCTGGCCCGGTTGGACGCGCAAAAGCCCGCTGTGCTCTGCGGCGATCTCAACGTGGCGCACCGGGAAATCGACCTCAAAAACCCCGCCACCAACCACATGAACGCGGGCTTTACCGACCAGGAGCGCGAAAAATTTTCCGCCCTGCTCGCGCGCGGGTTCACGGACAGTTTCCGGCATTTTTATCCGGATCTCACGGGCGCGTACAGCTGGTGGAGCTATATGTTCTCCGCGCGCAAGAACAACGCGGGGTGGCGCATCGACTATTTTGTGGTTTCCAACCGCCTGATGCCCCGCGCGTTGGAAGCGGCCATCCACTCGGATATTTTGGGTTCCGACCACTGCCCGGTTTCCCTGGTTCTATCGGACGCGTGAGGCGAACCGCGCGCTTTCCTGCAAGGCCGGTTTTCGATGCCGTAAAGCGCCGCGCGCGACGGTTGCGCGCGCGCGGCGCGGTTTTGCGAAATTTGGGATTGCGGGCATGCCGCAAATCGGATACAATAGATGCGAGGTGATGCGTTTGCGTACAAGGCGAATTCCATCGGCCTGGCCGATCTACATCACGGCGGCGTTCTGGCTGCTGTATGGCCTGGCCTGCCCGATTTATCAGTTCAAGCACCTGATCACGGCGGTTTGCGTATCCATCGTGGTGTACGTGCTGGCGAGCAAATTCCTGCCGGGCCGCGTGGTGGAGATTCCGGTTTCCACGGGCGACGAGGCGCTGGACGCGCAAATTGCCCAGGGCCGGGCGCTCCTAAACAGCCTGCGCGAAAAGCGCGGCCAGATCGCCAATGTGGCGGCGCGTGCCCAGCTCGACCGCATGATCAAGGCGGGTGAGGCGATTTTCGACGCCCTTGTCCAGCAACCTGCGCGCGCGAACCAGTTGCGCAAATTTTTGAATTACTATCTGCCCACGGCGGAAGACCTGCTGGAAAGCTACGTGCAGATTTTGCAGCTACCTGCCACTCCTAGCGAAAATGTGAAAAAGGTCTGCTACAGCGTGGAGAGCGCGCTGCCCCTAATGGCGGACGCCTTTGAAAAGCAGCTCGATTCCCTCTATGGCGCGGACGCGCTGGACATCACGGCCGATGTGGAAGTGCTCAAGACCATGATCGAACGGGAAGGGCTCACGAAGGAGCGCGTGTTTAACCTGATCGATGAAGACGCGCGCGGCAACGACCCGCAACCGTAGCCCCAGGAGAAAGGAGAAACCAACGATGCCGGAAATTAAGTTGACGCTCGATGGCGCCAGCGCTTCCGCGCCCCAGGCGCCAGAGCTGAAAACCGAACTGGTGCAGGTGGAAGAGGACAAGCAGGCGGCCGCGCGCTTTTCGCCCGAAGAAGAGAAGATGATCAACGAATTCGCGCAGAAGATCGACGTGACCGATCCCAACCTCGTGTTCGCCTATGGCAGCGCCTGCCAGCAGAACATCGCGCAGTTTTCCGATAGCGCGCTGGCCAGCGTGCGCTCCAAGGACATGGGCGAGGTGGGCGAGATGGTCGCCAACCTGGTGACAGAGCTGAAGGGCTTTAACGCCGATGAGGACGAGAAGGGGATTTTCGGCTGGTTCAAGCGCGGCCGCAACAAGATCGAGGCGCTGAAAACGCGCTACAATGAGGTGGAAGTGAACGTCAATTCCATCACCTCCGCGCTGGAAACCCACCAGGTCACGCTGCTCAAGGACATCGCCCTGCTCGAGCAGCTCTATGAGCAGAACCTGCACTATTTCAAGGAACTCTCCATGTACATCGAGGCGGGCAAGCGCCGCCTGGAACAGGTGCGCGCCACCGACCTGGCCGCCGCGCGCGAGAAGGCCAGCGCTTCCGGCCTGCCGGAGGACGCGCAGGCCGCCAAGGACCTGAGCGACAAGTGCGAACGCTTTGAAAAAAAGCTCTACGACCTGGAACTCACGCGCAACATCTCCATCCAGATGGCGCCGCAGATCCGGCTGATTCAGTCCTCAAACCAGCTGATGGCGGAGAAGATCCAAACGTCGATCGTGAACACCATTCCGCTGTGGAAGAGCCAGATGGTGCTGGCGCTGGGCATGCACCACACGCAGTCCGCGCTGGAAGCGCAGCGCGCGGTTTCCGAGATGACCAACGAACTTTTGCGCAAGAACGCCGAAAAGCTCAAAACCGCCACCACCGGCGTGGCGCGCGAGGCCGAGCGCGGCATTGTGGACATCGAAACGCTCTCGCACACCAACCAGATGCTGATCGATACCATGGACGAGGTGCTCAACATCCAGCAGGAGGGCCGCCAGAAGCGGCGCGACGCGGAGAAAGAGCTGCTCAACATCGAAACGCAGCTGAAGCAAAAGCTGCTGGAAACGCGATAAACGCCCCGCGCGCGAAGGCGCGGGCGGGAGGTTGACCTGTGAAATTTTCTGAGAACCGGCCCCTGGCCTGGGCGGTGTTGTTCCTGTGCGTGCTGGTGAGCATCGTGCTCTTTGGCGGGCTGGGCCTGCGGGAAGACCGGCAGAGCGTGGAAAAAGTGTTTTACACCGGCGCGGACGACGCGTATTTCTCGCTCAACGGTTATATCGACCGGCGCGCCGCCGCCGCGCAAAAGCTGGCGGCCATGGGGCTTGCCATCCTGGGCGATTCCGATACCGGCGCGCTGGCGCTTTCCACGGCGGTGGCCGCCGTGCAGGCAGCGGATACGCCGGATGAAAAACTGCTGGCCAACGCGGAAATGGGCCGCTGCGCCGACGGACTTTATGCGCGCATTTCCGCCAGCGAAGCGGGCGAGCGCGACCAGAAGGACGCGCGCATGCTCTATGCGGATTTGACCGACGCAGCCGGCAAGATGGCGGGCGACGAGTACTTTGCCCGCGCGAAGGAATTCAACCGCCAGTTGCATTCCTTCCCCGCCTCGCTCCTGCGCGGCCTGTTCCGAATCGCGCCATTGGAGGATAGCCTGCAATGAAAAAGCGGTGGTTGGCCCTGGCGCTCGCGCTACTTACGCTGGTTAGCGCTGCGGCTCTGGCGGAAATCGCCGTGCCGCAGCCGGATAGCGACCTGTTTTACGTGTACGACGGGCCGAACGCGCTCTCGCTGGAAACCGAGGCGCAGATCTACTATAACAACGTGAATTTGTACAACGCCTGCGGTGCGGAGCTCGTGTTCGTGGTGGTGGACGATACCGATGGATACGATCTGGGCGCATACAGCGAGGCGATTTTCGACGCCTGGGAGCTGTACGACCGCGATGTGCTCACCGTGCTCTCCCTCAGCGAAGAGAATTACTGGATGCTGCAGGGTTCCTCCATCGAGCGGGAATTGACGGGCAGCCGCATGCGCGCGCTGCTGGACGAATATCTGGAGCCGGATTTTGCTGCGGGCGATTACGACGCGGGCGTGCGCAAGCTTTTTGACGCGCTCTTTGCCGAAGTGGTGGACATCTACGGCGCGGATCTTGCGTTGGTGGATGGCATGGCCGCTTATGAGGCGGGAGCCCTAGCGCAATCGGAGCCAGACGCGCCAGGCGCGCGTGCGAGCGCGCCGCAAAGGGGGTTTGATTGGATGGGCATTGCCATTTTGATCCTCGTGGTTCTGGTTGTGATAAGCGCGGTAAGCGTGCCGCGCGTGCGGCGCAGGGGATACCGCAGGCGCGGCCCGGTGGTGATCGTGCCGCCCCCGCGCCCGCACTGGCACATCTTTGGCGGCCCGCGTCCCGGCCCGGGCCCGCATCCCGGTCCAGCGCCCCGCCCGCCGCGTTCGCCGCGCATGGGCGGGTTCGGCGGCCGCTCTGGCGGAAGCCGTCCCGGCGGCTTTGGTGGCCGCTCTGGCGGCGGCCGGTCCGGTGGCTTTGGCGGCCGGGTAGGCGGTGGCCGGTCCGGCGGCGGTGGTTCGCGCGGTGGCGGCGTCGGCAGAGGCCGGTGACGCACCGTTACGATACATTCTGATAGGGATTTTGCAAAGAAAGGAAGTCTGTTGGGTATGAAACGCTTGGAAGGAAAGGTTGCCATCATCACAGGAGCCGCGCAGGGCCTGGGCGAAGCGCTCGCCATCCGGCTGGGCCAGGAGGGCGCGAAGGTCGTTGTTGCGGATATGAATTATGAGGGCGCGCAGAAGGTGGCCGCACAGCTGCCTGAAGCCATCGCCGTGCCGCTCAACGTGTGCGATCCCGCGCAGTGCGACGCCATGGCCAAGAAGGCCGAAGAAACCTATGGCCGCGTCGATTTGCTCGTATCCAACGCCGCGATCCTCATTTCCAACGCGCTGGAGGATATGACCTATCAGCAGTTCTCCAAAGTGGTGGACGTGAACCTCAACGGCTATTTCAACGTCTGCAAAGCGGTCATCCCCTATATGCGCAAGCAGGGCGGCGGCTCCATCGTGCAGATCAATTCCAAGTCCGGCAAAAAAGGCTCGGCCAAGAACTGCGCCTACGCGGCCAGCAAATTTGGCGGCATCGGCCTCACGCAGTCGCTGGCGCTGGAATTTGCCGAGGAAAACATCCGCGTGAATTCCATTTGCCCCGGCAACCTGCTGGATTCCCCGCTGTGGGTGAATTCGCTCTATGAGCAGTACGCCCGCAACCAGGGCACGACCAAGGAAAAGATCCGCGAAAAGTACATCAACCAGGTGCCCATGAAGCGCGGCTGCCAGTATGACGACGTTGCCAATCTCATGGTGTTCCTGCTCAGCGACGAAGCCAGCTACATGACCGGCCAGGGCATCAACGTCACCGGCGGCCAGCAGATGGTGTAAGCGCCGCTGAATTGCCACACAACGCAAAACAGGAGGAAACAGAGTATGAAAACCACAGCAGTTCGCCTGTATGGCAAAAACGACCTGCGCATGGAAACCTTTGAACTGCCCTCCATCCAGGACGACGAGATTCTGGTGAAGATCATTTCGGACAGCATCTGCATGTCCAGCTACAAGGCCACCATCCAGGGCGAGGACCACAAGCGCGTGCCCAAGGACATCGCCGTGCACCCGATCATCATCGGCCATGAGTTCTGCGGCGAAATCGTGCAGGTCGGCTCCAAATGGGCGGACAAATACAAGGTGGGCGACAAATTCACCATCCAGCCCGCGCTGAATTACAAGGGCCGGCTGGGCACGCCGGGCTATGCCTATCAGTATTGCGGCGGCGACGCGACCTACGCCATCCTGCCGCAGGAAGTCATGCTGATGAACTGCCTGCTCGAATACAAGGCGGACTGCTTCTTCTATGGTTCGCTGTCCGAGCCGCTCTCCTGCATCGTGGGCGCGTTCCATGCGCAGTATCACACGGTGATGGGCAGCTATCAGCACCAGATGGGCATCGTGGAAGGCGGCAACCTGGCCATCCTCGCGGGCGCCGGCCCCATGGGTCTGGGCGCAATCGACTATGCCATCCATTGCGACCGCAAGCCTGGCCTCCTGGTGGTAACGGATATCGACCAGGCGCGCCTGGACCGCGCGCAATCCATCTACACGGTGGAAGAAGCCGCCAAAAACGGCGTCAAGCTCGTCTACCTCAATACGTCCGGCGAGGATCCTGTGGCGGAGCTCAAGGCGCTCACCGATGGCAAGGGCTTCGACGATGTGTTCGTGTTCGCGCCGGTTCCGGCCGTGATTGAGCAGGGCGACGCCATCCTCGCGCGCGACGGTTGCCTGAATTTCTTCGCTGGCCCCACCAATCCGAACCTGCAGGCCAAGTTCAACTTCTACAATGTGCATTATGCGTCCACGCACATCGTGGGCACCAGCGGCGGCAACACTGCGGATATGATCGAGGCGCTGGGCATGATCGGCAAGGGCACGCTCAAGCCCGCGGGCATGATCACGCACATCGGCGGCCTGGACGCGGCTGCGGAAGCCACCCAGAACCTGCCCAAGATCCCCGGCGGCAAGAAGCTGATCTACAACCACATTTCCCTGCCGCTCACTGCCATCGATGATTTTGCCGAAAAGGGCAAGACCGATCCGCTCTTTGCCGAACTGGCCAGGATCGTGGCAGGCAATAGCGGCCTGTGGTGCGCCGAGGCGGAAGCTTATCTGCTCTCGCACGGCAAGAGCATCGACTAAAAATCTTTTGCGGCATTCCCAGCATTGCACACTGGATTTGCCAGGCGTTTGCGCCGCCGCGTATACTTTTCGCGGCGGCGCTTTGCCGTTATTCCACCAGGCGCAGCCGTTCCACGCCGCCGGAAAACCGGCTGGCGAGCAAATCGTGCCCATACAGCGCCAGGCGCAGATAGCCAAACTCCTGCTTTTGCGCGGCGAGCTGCGCGCCGTCGCGCGTGGACAGGGCGTAAACCGCGTCGCTGGTGGCTACATAAAGCCGGTTTTGCGCGCTGTCGCACAGGAGGGCATGGAGAATTTCCGTGCGCAGATACGCTTCGGGCGGGGGATTTTCCCTGGGCTCGGGAAACGCGTTGATGGACGCGGGCAATGGCAGCGTGCGCATGAGGCGGCCTTCCAGGTCGTATTCGCCCAAGGCCTTTTCTGCTCTGCGCTCCGCGTACAGGCAGCCGCCGCCATAGATGACGTGCAGCGAACCGTGCGCGTCTTCCTGCAGGAAACCGCGCGAGCGCATATCGATCCGATCATTTTTGAACCAGAGGAAATAATTCTGTTCCCGCGCGCGGTCGAAGCCGAGCAGCAGGTATTGCTCCCGCTCGGGAATCCAGGAAAGCCACCGCACCATGGTTTCCGTCTCGCACAGGGAGCGCACCTCGCCCGAGCGCACATCGATTTTGAGCACCTGTGTACCGAGGCTTCCTGTAGTCATGGGATAGTACAGCGCGCTGCCGTCCGGCGCGAGGCAGCACGCGGCGTCCGGCCCTTCGTCCCCTTTGAGGACGATCTTTTGCACGGCGGGCTTTTCTCCGCCCAGAGAACACAGCAGCACCGTATTTACCGTTCCACAGACGACGCACGCGCTTTCGTCCGGCGTGAGGAAGCAGGTGTACATATAACGCAGCTTGTCCAGCAGCAGGATTTCCCGCCCGGATTCGCGCTCCCACACGCGCACCCGCCTGCCGCTGGCGCTGGCACTGGCGCAGAGGTGCTCCGTGAAGGCCACCGTGGTGGCCCGGGCAAAGCGTTCAACGCATTGGAATGGCATGGTCAACCTCCTGTTACAATATATTTGCAGCCACCGGACAGCCAGCCGGGGGG
>DVJN01000012.1 GCA_018716755.1 Candidatus Alectryocaccomicrobium excrementavium | reverse complement strand
AGCAATCGGGACGAGAATGTATTTTTCTCCGCAAATGCAAGGCATTTGCTCCCGAAAAATACCAGAAATGACGTACACGCCGTCATTTCTGATTAGAACCTCTTTTCCCGAGGCTTTGTCAAGGCTCTGAAAACCCAGAACGGCGCTGTTTGGCCTGTTCTGGGTTTTACATTACCCCAAGGCAATCCAATGAAAAACATAATTGTTTGCCAGCAGCGCGGCGCCGAGAATGGCTGTGTAAATGGCGAACCAGTTGAGGCTGATTTTGCGGATGATGCGCAGCATAAAGCGGATTGCCAGATAACCGGAAAGGCCCGCCGTCAAAACGGCGATGACCAGCGGAAGCGAATCCACATTGATGGAGGCAGTACCTTCCAGCAATTTCTTTCCTTCCAGCACGGCGCTGCCCAGAATGGCCGGCGCGGACATCATAAACGAAAAATCCGCCGCCTTTTTGCGGGAAAGACCGCTTCCAACGCCCCCGGCAATGGTGGAACCGGATCGCGAAAGGCCGGGAAGGATGGCGATGGCCTGCATCACGCCCATAACGATCGCATGCTTAAGCGTCACATGCTTGGCCGGGCGGTGCCAATGGCGGGACAGCCATTCAGCGCTTACGAGCACCACGGATGTGAGCAGAAAAGACCATGCGAGAAACGCCCCCTCAAATGCGGCGTCAAAATTGATGGTCAGCGCCGCGATTACCGCGGGAATCGTCGCCACCACGAGCAGCCACAGATCGGATTTGACCGGATGGCAAAGCATATGCCAAAAACGGCGCCAATACACGGCAAACACTGCGACCAGTGTGGCAAGATGCAACAGCACATTCAATGTGAGCATATTGCTCGTATCAAAGCCCATGATTTTCTGCGCCAGCATCAGATGCCCGGAAGAACTGATGGGCAAGAACTCTCCCAGCCCCTGCACGAGGCCCAAAATAAACGCCTGAATGGCGTTCATCGTTTCATTCACGTGCGCCACCTCCCCTAGAGAGTACGGAAAAAATCGCAAAGTTATGCGGAGCGCGCAGCGAACGCGCTCCGCATGGATTTATCCCTTTACGACAATATTGACCAGGCGGCCCGGCACAAAAATAAGCTTTGCCACCGGTTTTCCATCCAGGATCTCCTTCACATCGTCGCGGGAAAGAAAATATTCTTCGGCCTGCTCGCGCGTAAGCGACGCGGGGATCTCCGCGCGGCCGCGCAGCTTACCATTGACCTGCAGGGCGACTTCCACGGTATCTTTCACCAGGGCCGCCGGGTCATACTCCGGCCAGGGCTTGCGCACGAGTTCTTCCGCGCTGCCGAGCAGTTCGTTGATCTCCTCGGTGATGTGCGGCGCAACCGGATTGAGCAATTGCAGCAGAATGCGCAGTTCGCCGCGCGTGACGCTGCCCTTTTGATAAAACTGGTTGACCAGCGTCATCATCTGGGCGATGGCCGTGTTGAACTTCATGCGCTCATAGTCCTCGCCGACCTTTTTGATGGCCGTGTGTACATCATAGCGCATATCGGCGGAAACTTCCTCTGAATCCGTCGTCATTTCCATCAACCGCCAAACGCGATCCAGGAAACGGCGGCAGCCACGCGCGCCATCCGTTGACCAGGGGATCGCCTGATCGAACGCGCCCATGAACATTTCATACAGCCGGAAGGCGTCCGCGCCCAATTCATCGACGATCTCATCGGGGTTGACGACGTTCCCGCGAGATTTGCTCATCTTTTCGCCGTCCGCGCCGAGGATCATGCCATGGCTCGTGCGCTTCTGATAAGGCTCTGGCGTGGGTACCACGCCAATATCGTACAGGAAATGGTGCCAGAACCGCGAATACAGCAAGTGCAGCGTGGTGTGTTCCATGCCGCCATTGTACCAGTCTACGGGCAGCCAGTATTTCAGCGCCTCTTTGGAGGCCAGTTCATTGTCGTTGTGCGGATCCACATAGCGCAGGTAGTACCAGCTGGAACCCGCCCACTGCGGCATGGTATCGGTTTCGCGCTTCGCGGGCCGGCCGCACTTTGGGCAGGTGGTATTCACCCAATCCGCCATGGTGGACAGCGGCGATTCGCCGGTATCCGTGGGCATATAGCTCTCCACATCCGGCAGCGTCACGGGCAACTGGCTGTAAGGAACCGGCACCCAGCCACATTCTTCGCACTTGACCAGCGGAATCGGCTCGCCCCAATAGCGCTGGCGCGAAAAGACCCAGTCGCGCAGCTTGAAGTTGACCTTGCGCTCCCCTATGCCCTGTTCTTCCAGCCAGGCGATGATTTTTTTCTTGGCTTCCGCCACGCGCAGGCCGTCGAGCATGCCGGAATTCACGAGCACGCCATCCTGAATGTCGGTATACGCCTCTTTTTCAACGTCGCCGCCCGCGACCACTTCGACAATGGGAAGGCCAAACTTGCGCGCGAACTCCCAGTCACGCGTATCGTGCCCGGGAACTGCCATGATCGCGCCCGTGCCATAGCCCATCAGCACATAGTCCGAAACCCAGATGGGGATTTCCTTGCCGTTCACAGGATTGATAGCGCGAATGCCGCGGATTTCCACGCCTGTCTTTTCTTTATTCAGTTCCGTACGTTCAAAATCGCTCTTCTTTGCCGCCTGTGCGCGGTATTCTGCGATTTGATCGATATTTTCAATGGTATCCCGGTAGGCTTCCAGAATCGGATGTTCCGGGGATACGACCATATACGTCGCGCCAAAGAGCGTATCCGGGCGCGTGGTGTACACGCGCAACTTGTCCCCGCAGGTGAGGAGGAAATCCAGTTCCGCCCCTTCGCTGCGGCCGATCCAGTTGCGCTGTTGGGTTTTCACCTTTTCGATGAAATCCACATCGTCCAACCCGTCGAGCAGCTTTTGCGCGTAATCGGTGATGCGCAGCATCCACTGGCTCTTCACCTTGCGCACGACTTCGCCGCCGCAGCGCTCGCATACGCCGCCCACCACTTCTTCATTGGCCAGGCCGACCTTACAGCTCGTGCACCAGTTAATGGGCATTTCCGTTTTATAAGCAAGCCCTGCCTCGAACAGCTTGAGGAAAATCCACTGGGTCCATTTGTAATACTTGGGATCAGTGGTGTTGACCTCGCGCGTGTAATCGAATGAAAAACCCAGCCGCTTGAGTTGCGAGCGGAAACGATTGATATTCCGCTCCGTTACAATGCGGGGATGAATCTGGTTTTTGATGGCAAAATTTTCCGTCGGCAGGCCAAACGCGTCGTACCCAATGGGGAAAAGCACGTTATACCCCTCCATCCGGCGCTTGCGGGCGATGATGTCCATCGCCGTGTTTGAGCGCGGATGGCCGACATGCAGCCCGTTGCCCGATGGATACGGAAATTCGATCAACGGGTAATATTTGGGCATGGAATAGTCTTCTTTGGCATTCAGAACGCCGGTATCCTCCCAATGCTTTTGCCACTTGGCTTCAATGGATGCCGGCATATACGGGGGAATCGACTGCATGGCAAAGTCTCCTTTATTGGTCAATCGTGCGCGGCGCTCCGCGTTTGCCGCATTTCCGAAAGCTGGAAATGGAGGGCGTGCGCCCTCCATTTCATGCAAATTCTCAGAAATGCAGCCCTTAACGGGAGCCTCCGCCCAAGGATGGTAATTACGCCTCTTCGTCAGAGAGCGGAAGCTGCTCTTCCGGGATGGCGTATTCATCGGCAAATTCGTCGTTCGTGGAATCCATGTTCATGGCTTCGTCTTCCAGGACCGCGCGAATGGACAGGCCGATGCGCTTCGCATCCGTATCCACGCTGAGCACCTTCACGCGAACCACGTCGCCCACGTTCACAGCGTCTTCCACCTTGGCAATCCGGTTCAGAGAGCACTGGGAAATGTGCACCAGGCCATCCAGGCCGGGTTCCAGTTCCACAAACGCACCAAAGGTGGCAATGCGCACCACGCGGCCTTCCACCACGGAACCCACGGGATACTTTTCCTCAGCGACAGACCAGGGGCGCGGCGTGGTCTCTTTCAGAGAAAGGCCGACGCGTTCCTTTTCGGGATCCACCTTGAGGATCTTGACTTCGATTTCCTGCCCAACGCTCACCACATCCGAGGGATGGCGCACACGGCCCCAGCTCAGATCGGTGACATGCACCAGGCCATCAATGCCGCCGATATCGACAAACGCACCAAAATCCGCCAGGCGGCGCACGGTGCCCTTCACCACAGCGCCCACTTCCAGCGTGGACCACAGCGCCTTTTTGCGCTCAGCTTCTTCCGCACGCAGCGCTTCCTTGCGGGAAGCCACGACGCGCTTTTTCTTTTCGTCGATCTCAATGATCTTCAGCGTCATCGTCTGGCCGACAAACGCATCAATCTTTTCCACATAGCGCAGCGCCAGATGGGACGCCGGGATGAACGCGCGAATGCCATTGATGTCCGCCAGCAGGCCGCCTTTCACAGCTTCCTTGCCGACGCCCTCAACAAATTCGCCCGCGTTGTACTTGGCGACAATTTCTTCCCACAACTTGCGGTTCACGATGTTGCGCTGGGAGAGCAACACATTGCCTTCGCCGTCGTTCACCTTCACGACTTCGACCTCGATCTCGTCACCCTCCTTGACATCGGGCGAGGAGAGGTCTGCCTTTTTGATCAGGCCGTCTGCCTTATAGCCAATGTTGACGCAAACTTCGTCGTCCGTAATTTGCACCACCGTGCCGGTGAGCGTCTGACCGGGACGAATCTGCACCAACGTTTTTTCCACATCGGACATGAAATCCGATTCGGCTGCGGGCGCTTCGACGGTCTCCTGCGGCGCATCCTGCTGGGTTACGACCTGGTCCTTGTTCTCGATGTCATTCATTCGTGCAACAACCTCCTTAAATATACAATCCGGCGTAGATGCACCGGCTGTAATCCCAATGCGGGCAGCGGGCAAAATGGGAATCGCGTCCAATTCCGCCGCTTCCTCGATGTGGTATGTTCGCGGGCATACCTTCCCGGCCAGCTCAGCCAGCTTGCGCGTGTTGGCGCTATCGCGCCCTCCTACCACGATCATGACATCCGCTCTGCCGGCCACGTCCATCGCGGACGCCTGCCGCTGCCGCGTAGCCGGACAAATGGTGTTGTGTACCTGAAGGTGCTTCACGCGCTTTCGCATGCATTCGCAAATCGCTTCATAGCGCTGCGGCGGAAACGTTGTCTGCGAAACGGCGCGGGCACTTTCCCAGGCGGGCAACGCGCCCGCTTCTTCTTCGTTGGCGACGACAACGCCCCGGCCCATGGACCATCCAAGGATCCCTTCGACCTCCGGATGCGTGCGTTCGCCAACAATGATAATGGGAAGATTCTCCTGCGCTGCGGCACGAACCAATTCGTGGATGCGCTTGACATGCGGACAGGTCGCGTCCACAATTTGCGCGCCGCGCGCTTCCAGATCGCGAATAACGCCTTCGCTCACACCGTGAGAACGGATGACAACCCTGTTCCCCGCCGCGATTTCCGCCTCGCCACAAGGGACAACGCCCCGGGCCGCCAGCGAGCGGACCACAAAAGGATTGTGGATGATCGGCCCCAAGGTATATGCCGGCGCGCTGGCCTCCGCCAGTTCCACCGCGCGGCGCACGCCATAGCAAAAACCGGCATACGCACAAACCTCGACGCTCGTGTTCCATCCCCCGCCTTGCGAATACATTGAATCAGATTAAATATTCGCCCCCATGGAGACTTTTCCTGCCAAAGTTGTGAATTAACAGAAAAATAACTATGTATCCTTCCATATTCCTTCCGCAATGCGCTCGGTCGCTTCCGCCAACGCAAGGCTGTTGGCGCCCCTGCGCAGATCCGCCAAATCCACCGGTGGATGAAAGCACACATGAATGGGGTGAAACAGGCGATAAGGTCCTTCCACATGCGCGGGCAAAACCGTGGCGCCCGAGCGCAGCGCGATCATGGCGGCACCATTTTTCAGCGCGCGATCCGCATCGCCCGTATCCCGATGCCCCTGCGGGAAGATTCCCATCACGCTGCCCTCCCGCAGCACATCCAGCGCGGCGCGCACACTGCCCAAATCGCTTTCTCCGCGCTTTACGGCGAAGGCCCCCATTTGCCGCAACAACCAGCCAAACGGCTTGCAACGAAACAATTCCGCCTTGGCCATAAAACGAATCGTGCGCGGGCATATGGCGATCAGCAGAACCGGGTCGCGCAGCGAAATGTGGTTGCAGCACAGCATTACCGCGCCTGACTGTGGAAAGTTTTCCAGGCCTTCTACGCGAATGGGGAACAAAAGCGCAAACAAAAATCGCAAAATCCCCTGGATGCAGCGGTATACCCCTGTCATGGGCAATTCTCCTCCAATATGGTGCGGGCGAGTTCCAACACATGCCCGGCAACCTGCTCCAGCGACAAATGCGTGCTGTCCATCTCTATGGCATCTTTTGCCTTCATGAGCGGCGAAGCCGCGCGGCTGGTGTCCAGCCGGTCGCGCTCAATGATGGATTCGAGCACCTGTTCATAGCTATCGCGAATGCCCTTTTCCTGATTTTCCGCAAAGCGCCGCGCTGCGCGCGCCTCCACATCTGCGGTGAGAAAAATTTTCAGCGTAGCGTCCGGCAACACGCGGGTGCCAATATCGCGCCCATCCATCACCACGTTTTTGCCCCGCGCGATATCGCGCTGCATTTGCACCATTGCTTCGCGCACAGATTCCACGCGCGAAACGCGGCTGGCCGCGCGGCTTACGTCCTCCCCGCGGATGGCCCGGCTCACGTCTTCCCTGTCCAGAAACACCCGCTGCTCGCCATCCACATATTGCACATCCACCTTTACGCCCGGCATGGCGGCGGCAATGGCGGCTTCATCGTCCAGGTCGATACCGTTTCGCAACATGTATAGCCCGACCGCCCGGTACATGGCGCCGGTATCCAGATAAATGGCACGCAATTCCCGGGCGCAAATTTTGGCCACGGAGGATTTTCCCGCCCCGGAAGGCCCGTCGATTGCAATGGAAAACTGCTTATTCATCTGCCTGTTCCGCTCCCGCCAGCCGCGCAATGGCGTGCGCCATGATTTTTGCGGATAAGATCCACTTATCCAGATCCACATATTCATCCGGCATATGGCAGGTATCCACATCGCCGGGGAAATTGATGCCAAAGGCCACGGTATTGGGCATCATGCGCGAATACGTGCCGCCGCCAATGGCAAAGGCGTAGCCTTCCTGGCCCGTAACCTCGCTATAAGCCGCAATCAGTTCGCGCACCAGCCGGTGTTCTTTGGGAACGTGGTGCGGCCCATGGCCGGACAGGCGCGTAACACCGATGCGCGCTCCAGACAGTTTCATCGCCATCTGGCCGAGCATCTTTTCCTCATCCGCCGAGATGGGATAGCGAATGTCGAGCTGCACCGAGAGGAAACGGCCGTCGTAGCGCAGAATCCCCATATTGCAGGTGAGCTTGCCCGATTCTTCATCCTCAATGGCGATGCCCAGGCTCTTGCCATCGCCTTCCAGGCCGATGCACTCGGAAAGCGCGCGAATGGTTTCTCCACCGGCGCCAATCTGCACCAGGCCGGCGAACAACAGGCCGATCGCGTTTACACCCAGCTGCGGCGTAGAAGCGTGTGCCGAAACGCCCTGTGCTGTGAGTTTCACGCGCCCATTTCCCAAATCCTCCACCGCGAGGCCTGATTTTTCCGCTTCTTCCACGCTTGTGCCAACAATGGCCCAGGCAATTCCGGGAACCACGTTGGGACGCACGCCCGCATTCATTTCGTAAATCGGAACCCGGCCCGCTTCGCTGGGGAGTTCTTGGGTCAAAAGCACGCCAAGGCCACCCTTTTCGATGTTGATGACCGGGTATTCCGCATCCGGCGAAAAACCGTAATCCGGCGCCTGTGTATGCGCGGAATAATACCGCATATCGCTCATGCCGGTTTCCTCGTCGCAGCCGAGAATCAGGCGCACACTGTCTTTGAGCGCGAAGCCCGCATCGCGCACGGCTTTCATGGCGTACAGCGCGGCGACAGCTGGGCCTTTATCGTCCATTGTACCACGGCCATAGATTTTGCCTTCCGCGATTTCTCCTGCAAACGGCTGCTTTGTCCATCCATCCCCAGCGGGCACCACATCCAGGTGGCAGAGCATGCCAAGCGTCTTTTCGCCCGCGCCCAAGGTGATGTCGCCTGCGTAGCCATCAAAATCGCGCACAGAAAATCCCATGGCTTTGGCGTCTTCAAGCGCCAGATCCAGCGCGCGGCGGCATTCCGCGCCGAACGGCGCTCCCGCCTCTCCCGTTTGCACGCTCACAGACGGAATAGCGATCCATCCGCGCAGCGTGCGAATCATTTCCTCGCGACTTTGCTCAACCATGGCATCCAATTTGGCGAAATCCATGTGTAACCCTCCTAATTTTTATGCAAGTAGTCGTATATCGTCTGCGCAAGCGCGGGCGAAATGCCATTTACCCCAGCGATATCCTCTACTGAAGCCTGGCGCAATGCTTCAACCGAGCGAAAATGTGAGAGCAGCGCGCGCCTTCGCCCGGGGCCGACGGATGGAATGCTCTCCAGCTTCGAAGCGATGCTCTGTTTTGCACGCAGCGCGCGGTGGTGCGTAATGCCAAACCGGTGCGCCTCATCGCGTAGGCGCTGAATCAAATGCAGCGCGTTGGAATGCCGGTCTAGCAGGATGCTCTCCTCTTCGCCAGGAAGCACGATTTCCTCAATGCGCTTTGCCAGGCCGAACATGGGAATGTCCAGCCCCGATTCCTGCATTGCTTCAAGCGCCGCATTGAGCTGGCCGCGGCCGCCATCGATGAGAATCAGGTCGGGAAAATCGGCAAAGCGGGCATTTGGCTCGCTCTCTTCCACTTCCTTCAGCCCGTGGGCCAGGCGGCGGGAGAGCATTTCCCGCATGGAAGCGAAATCGTTTGGGCCTTCCACGGTTTTGATGCGGAAATGCCGGTATTCTTTGTGCGCGCTCACGCCGTCGATCATCACGACCATGGAACCCACGGACTGCGCGCCCTGCGTGTTGGAAATATCGTACCCTTCAATGCGGCGCGGCCGCTCGGGCAGGCCCAGCGCGGCCTGCAATTCTTCGAGCGCGCCAATGGTGCGGTCATAGGAATTGGCGAGGCGCTTGCGGCGCTTTTCCGCTTCCTCCAGCAGGTTTTTCTGCGCCAGGAGAATCAGGCGGTGCTTTTCGCCGCGCTGCGGCACGAGAATATATACCCTGCCTTGACGAAAACCGCCGAGCCGCTCTTCCAGCGCGTCGCGGTCAGGAAGATCCATATTGATCAGCAATTCGCGGGGCGGCACGCGCGATTCGTCGTAATACTGCGCGATGAACTGCGAAAGCGACTCTTCCACCGACTCTTCCGCGCTGTTTTCCAGGGAAAAGCGCTCCGAGCCGATCAACCTGCCCCCGCGCACAAACATGACCTGCACCAGGGCGCCGTTTTCATCCACGAGGGCAGCCACCACGTCCTGATCCCCGCCATCCGCCACGATGGCCTTTTGCTTTTGCATCAGCTGGTCGATAGCGCTGATCTGATCGCGATAGACCGCCGCGCGTTCAAAATTCCACGCGGCGGACGCCTGATTCATCTTTTCTTTTAGGCGGCCCAGCACCAGATCGAATTTGCCGCCGAGAAAATCCACCACGCCGTCCATCAGCTCGCGATATTCTTCCTGCGAGATCCGCTGCGCACACGGCGCGCGGCACAGGCCAATTTCATAATTCACGCAGGGACGCAGCATTTTTTCCGTGGGCAATTTGTGCGAGCAGGTGCGGATGGGAAACACGCTCCTCACCGCGTCCAACGCGTCCCGCACGACGTTCGCGCCAAAATAGGGGCCAAAATACTTCGCGCCATCGTGCGCCGCGCGCCGCACAATTGTCACGCGCGGAAACGGTTCCTTCAGATCCACACGCAGATAAGGATAATGCTTGTCATCCTTGAGCAGGATGTTGTAAAATGGTTTATACCGCTTGATCAGGTTGCATTCCAGCGTGAACGCTTCCATCTCATTGTCCACCAGCATCAATTCGAAATCGTCCACCCGCGCGACCATGGCGCGCACCTTCTGCGTGTGATTCGAGGAAGATTGAAAATATTGCCGCACGCGGTTTTTCAGGTTTTTCGCCTTGCCAACGTAAATGACCTCGCCGCCGCTTTTCATGATATAGCACCCAGGCGAATCCGGCAGGTTTTCAATCTTCCATTTCAACTCATCGTTCAAAGCTTCACCGCCTTTTTCAGGCTGTCGGGTTCTTCCTGCTTTACGGGCTTATCCGAATAGCGCGTGCGTTCATACAGTTCGCAAGCGTCCTCCACATTGGCCGAGCGAAAATCGAGCGAACGCGCCGCTTCCCGGAACGTCTGCGTAGCGTGGTTGCCACCATCGCGGCGGTACAGCTCCCGCGCGATATAGCGAACGCGCTCGCGCGGATCCAGCTGTTCATAGCGTTTTTCCCGCTCGAACCACTTTTTCCACCTGGCGCGCAGGGACTCGCCCACTTCCTTGCGCACGTCGTCCCAGTCGAAAAGAGTCTCCTGTTCATCCACATAGTCTTCCCCCACGGCCCGCGAATATTTTTGGATCGCCGCCGCGATTTTGCGGATGAGCACGCGCAGGGCTTTATAGAGCTTGAACAGCAAAAAGCACACCGCAGCGACCGCAATTATCGCCGCCACGACGATGAACACCTTTTCCAGCACCACCCACACCATGGCCGGTTCGGTGTCCCCTGCGGGCAGCAGCATCATTTCCCCGGAAGATTCCGGCACGGAAGTAACGGGCGACTCTTCCGCCGCGGGGAACAGGCTCATCAGCCACGCTACCAGCCGCGCGATCAATCCCCTGACGCCGCCCCATAGGCTTTCGAAAAAAGCGCGAATCTGGGAAGAAAATGTCACGAGCAATACGGCAATGACAAACAAAGAGACAAGCAGCCGGTTGGCCTTCGTCATCCGCGAGGGGAGTTTCGCGCGGGAATTGGCGTGAAAACCGGAATCCATCGAGTTTTCATTGAGCAAATACACGCTGAGCACGATGTACAGCGCCATGCAGATCAAAATCACGGAATTGAGGCTGTCCACCGCTTCCACCTGCATGTTGCGCATGACCCAAAGCGCCACGCCCGCGCCCGCGTATAGCAGACCGCCCACAGTAATGGCGCCCACGCCCTGAAAGTGCAGATCCGGCTTGGGCAATTCGCGCAGCAAAAGCGCCACGGGAATGGCCACAGCCAGGCAGAAACCGCCGCGCTGATACCAAGGAACGCCGGAGAACGGCACCAATACGCCGAAGGCCACCACGCCCGCAAGCAAAATCAAGCACGCAATCCAGCGCACAGGCAGGCGAAAACCATGCCGCTTTTGCACCGTTACGGGGCGTTCATAATACATGCTCAGCGTGCTGCTGTGGCGCAGAGAAGCCGGATCCACAACGGTTTCCACGCGGTAGTTTCCCACATAAGCGGGCAAAAACGTCGCGATTGCGCCCAGCGCCATCGCCGCCAGAAATACGCAAACGCCAATTTGCCAATCCGACAGCAGGGCATACGATAAAAGCACCACCGCCGGCATCAGCATCAGAGAGAAAAAGCACAGCCGGATGAAACGCGTCAAAACCTTCTTCATGCCGCCGCCTCCCCGCCGATGCGAATCAATTCCACCGTGTTGCCCCGCGCGCGCAGCCGGTTCATCGCCTCTTCTACTGCGGGGCTGGTGTAACAGGACAAAATGGCGATATCCGCGCCGGAAACCTGCGTCATATCCCCAAGGAACTGCGGAAACGTCAGCTCGCGGAAAATTTGCAGGCGTGCCATGGCCGTAAACAGCGCTTCCGCCTGGCCGGCGCTGCGCCGGGCGGGAATGTAGATGCACTTTCCCTGCCCTTTTTCGCCCTGGTAGCACGCATTGGAAGCAAACCCCGCATCTACGCCGCAAGAAAGAGCGCGCGCGGCCATGGTCGCCGCGATGCGAATACCCTGCTCGATGACGGGCTGCTCGTAGTCCATCAATTCGCCCCATTGCTCTTCCGTGGTCTGCACGTTCAAGATGATCAGTGCGCGGGGATCGGAAGTTGTGTCAAATTGCTTGACCTGCAAGCGTCCACCCATGCGCGCCGTCGCGCCCCAATGCACGTTGCGCAATGGATCGCCGGGCAGGTAGTTTCGAATGCCATTGATCAAAAAGGGATCTGGCATGATAAAGCGCCGCACGATCAGTTCGCCCTGCCAGCGCATAGCTGAAGGCGGCAGCTCGCTTTCCGGCAATAGGCGGGGATACACGGTCAGACGGCAATCCAGGCTGCGCTCCGCGACCCGCTGCGTGATCGCGAACAGATCGCCGGATGTGATTGCCAGCGTACCTACGGAATACACGCCCCGCTTTTCGCAAGTGATATCATGCCTGCGCGTGATCTGGCAAAAGGGCGCGATGAAAAACACGCTTTTGTGATATTGCTCCGCATTGATTTCCCGTTCTTCCCCTTTCGAATGGCGAAAGCGCAAAAACGGCGATATGCGCGATTCGATGCGCAGCCAGGGCACGGGCAATGGCTTGCGGTTGCGGAGCACTTCTACCAATTGCACACCATCCCCCTCATGCACGGCATCCTGGCTGAAAGAGCGGTAATATTCCAGCCGCTTTTGCCCAAATGTGTGAAACAGCCATGCCTGCAAAAGGCCCAGCAGAACCGCCACAAATAGCACCCACAATACGTTCACGCTGAAACCGCCTCCGTGGGCACGGGCGTTTCCGCCAGCACGTCCTCAATCAGCGTTTCCGCCGCCTTCGTCTGCCCATACAGGCCGCGCACGATCACGCGGTGGGCGAGCACGGGCACTGCCAACCGCTTCACATCGTCAGGCGTCGCGTAATCGCGGCCGCGAATCCAGGCGAGCGCCTGTACTGCCCGCAGGAGCGCGAGCAGGCCGCGCGGACTTACGCCCAGTTGCGCCTGCGGCAACGAGCGGGTGTTTTCCACAATGGCAACCATGTATTCGCGCACGGGCTGCGAAACCTGCACTTCCCCGATGGCGCCCTGTGCCTGCGCCAGATCTTCCCGCGAGGCAACGGGCGCAAGCGCGGCGAGGGGATCGTTGCGAATGAAACGGTCGAGAATGAGCACAGACTCTTCCCGCGAGGGATAGCCCGGGCGGATGCGCATCAAAAAACGGTCGAGTTGCGCCTCCGGCAGCGGGAAGGTGCCCTGCGTTTCCACGGGATTTTGCGTGGCAATCACCAGAAACGGCTTTTCCAGCGGCCGGGTTACGCCGTCGGTCGTGACCTGCCGTTCTTCCATGCACTCCAGGAGGCTCGACTGCGTGCGCGGCGTGGCACGGTTGATTTCGTCCGCCAGCAAAATGTTGGTGAACACGGGGCCGGGTTTAAATTCAAACGCCCCCTCCTTCGCGTTGTAGATGCTCATACCCGTTACATCGGATGGCAGCAGGTCGGGCGTGAACTGAATCCGGGCGAACCCCGCGTCCAGCGAGCGGGCCAGTGATTTTGCCATCAGTGTTTTTCCCGTGCCGGGCACGTCCTCCAGCAGCACATGCCCATTGGCGAGGATCGCCGTGAGCAGCAATTCCACGACATCGTCCTTGCCCACAATCACTTTTGCGATGTTCGCCTTCAAATCCGCAGCCAGTTTTGCCTCCATTTTGTGTATCCTCCTCGCGATACGATCTTTTTATACGCCCAGTTCAATCGCCTTTTTCAAAGCTTTTTCTGCCAGCTCCGCTGCCCGCCTGCTGCCCGAACCGCCTTCCTCCACCACCACGGAAATGGCGTAAGGATGCGCGTCGTCATATACAAAACCGGCAAACCAGGCGTTGGTTTGCGCGTCGCTGTCGTTGGAAATCTGCGCGGAGCCCGTTTTCCCGCAGACCCGGTAACCGGAAATTTGCGCCCGCGTGGCCGTGCCGCTTTCCACGGTGGTGTACATATAGCGCGCGATGGTCGCGGCCGTGCTGGAATACATGACCCGCCCATACGGCGGATCCTGCGTGCGCAGAACCGTAGAACCGGAAGGCGTGATGACTTCTGCAATCAATTTGGGCGATGGCATAACGCCATCGTTCGCCACGCTGGCCGCGATCAGCGCCATGTGCAGGGGCGAAACCAGGGTTTTGCCCTGGCCGACGCCGCTCCAGACCAAATCGCCGACAGTGGGCATTTGCGTGTCGATGCTGGAATCGTATACGATCAAATCCTGAAACTGGAATACGTCGTTAAAGCCAAACGATTCTGCGGTGGAAACCAGGCGCTGCGCGCCGAGTTCATACGCCAGCTTGGCAAACACGATGTTGCAGCTCTCGGCAAACGCTTCCTCCAGCGTGAGCGTGCCGTGAACCGCGCCGCCCGCGCAGGTCACACTGCCGCCCTCGTATTCCCATTCCCCATTGCATTCGTAGGTTCTTTCCTCCACGCCTGGCAGGAATTCCAGCGCCGAGGCAAGCGTTACGATTTTGAAGACCGATCCAGGCGTGTATTGCCCCTGCGTGTTGCGGTTGAGATAACCAGAACCAGAGGCTTCCGCCGCTTCCGCGCGGTTTTCCAATTCTTCCGGATCATAATACGGCATGGAAACCATCGCCAGAATTTCGCCCGTTTTGTAGTTGATCAGGCTCACCGCGCCGTCATACCCATCCGGAAATTCCTTATGGATATAGCGGGAAAGCTCCGCGTTGATGGTCAGGCGCAGGCTGTTTCCCTCTTTGACCGGGCTGGGATTGAAAAGCGTATCGAAAACCGATTCGCCGGACAGGCCGAGCAGGGTGGCTGCGTGAAAGGATTCCACGCCTGTTCCGGACATGCTCAGCGTGTCGCCCACCGTCTGCGAAACGGCACGGCGCGTGCGCTTATCGTCGTTATACACGCGGTTGCCGTCTTCATCCGTCGTGGCAAGCACTGCGCCAGTGCAGTCGTAAATATCGCCTGCGCGCGCACTTTCCCGAGCGGCGGCCAGCCGCGTGTTGTACGATGTAGCGATCCAGCGGCTCGATTGGCTCTGCACGGTCCAGGCGAACCAGCAGGCCGTAAACGTGAATACGCACAGCATCAATATGCCGACCATGCGCATGCAGCGCTGCAGGCGTTTCATAGGCCGCCTCCTTCCCGCCACTCCATGCGGCGCAGGTCGGTTACTTCCGCCTCGGCGTTCAGGGAAGATATACCAATCAAAAGTCCCAGACTGGCCATTGTACCGATGATGGAGCTGCCGCCCGCGCTGACCAGAGGCAGCGTAACGCCTGTGAGGGGAATCAGGCGAATGTTCCCCCCCACGATGATGAGCGCCTGCAACGCGAACATAAAGGCAATGCCGAACGCCACCAGCGAATGAAAGCTGGTGCGCGCGTTCATGGCAATGGTGAGCGCGCGCATGAAAATCAGCGCGTACACGATCAGAAGGCACACAGCGAAGATCAGGCCGAATTCCTCGCAGATGGCGGCGAAAATGAAATCGGAATGATAGAGCGGGATGTTGCGCGGCATGCCCAGGCCCAGCCCCATGCCAAACAGGCCGCCGGAACCGATGGCGATGAGTGCCTGCACAATCTGGTAGCCCGTCGCCATGGGATCGCTCCAGGGATCCAGGAACGATTGCAGGCGGCGCTGCACATAGGGCATGGTTTTATAGGCGATCACCGCGCAGGCGGCGCCAGCGCCAATGCCGGCCAGCGAAAGGCCCAGCCGGGATGTCGCCACATAGAACATGGCCACCGTCGTTAAAAAATAAATCAGCAGCGCGCCAAGGTCGCTTTGGATCAGCAGCACGCCGCACAGCCCGGCGGCAAAGGCCAGCGCCAGAATTGCGCGCCTGATACCGGGATGGTTGCCCAACATCGCCGCCAGGCAGATCACCAGCATGGGTTTTACGAACTCGCTGGGTTGCGCCGTGACGGAAAATCCGCCCAGGCTGACCTGGATCCAGTTGAGCGCGCCATATTGCCGGTTGCCCAGCCCGGGCACAAAGGGACTCAAAATCACCGGAACCGCCAGGCACATGAGAGCAATGCTGGCCTTTCGCCAATTGAGGCGCAGCCGGGCCACCGCTATGCCAAACCCCATCACGATAAAACCGAGCAGCATAAAAACCCCCTGCTCACCGGGCGTAACCGGCGAGCGGGCAATGTCTTTCAGCGTGATCAGGCTCACAGAACACAAAAACAGAATCAGCACCAGCAGCGTGCGGTCCACGGGCCACAGCCGGATAAAAACCCGCAGCACCACCTGGGATACGATGGGCATGGCGATGGCAAACCCGATGGCCTGCCAGTCCACCGTATCGGTTTTGAAGGCAAGCAGAAGCATCGCCGTGACCTGAAATGCCATCAGGGCGATGACAAGAAAATGCGGGTTTGCGCGCGTTAGTGCGTGTTTTAACGCTTGCGCGTCTGGTTTGCGTCGTTTGGCCATAGTTTCTCCGTATCACGCGCCTTTTGGGGAAAAGGCGCGTCCAAATCGTCCTCCAAATCGTCGTCCCATTCTTCGCCGTTTCCGCCTTCCAGAAAAGGATCAGATCCGGCGCCATAATCCTCCTCGCCGGCAAAGAGCTCTTCCTCTTCCGCTGGGGCGCGGCGCGTGCGCGCCCTTTGTGGGGATGGCGGCGGCACTTCGCGGGCCGGGCGCGGCGCATCGAACAGTGTGAGCATCATCCGCAGGCCGCCCAGCACCAATACATCGCCATCGGCCATATCCACATATCCATCTGCCGGATGATAAACGCCGCCAACCTGTGATTCCACGCAAAGTGGCGCTTCGCCCACCGGCCGAACGCGCAGCCCCGTTTCCGTCGCCGCAAAATAAGCGTGTTCCCGCAGCACATCGGGATGAACCAGCCGCACATCGCATCGCCGGGAGGAGCCGATCGTGCCCTCGTTCAGGATCGGGCATCGCGCGTTTTTGCGCTCCTGCCCGCCGGGCGCGCCCAACACCAGCCATTCGCCGATGGTGCCCGTTTCGGGCAGCCAGGCGCGCAACACGCGCGCGCGCCGGTTATCACGCACGGTAATCACCCAAGCGCGCACCACGAACAGAACCGCCAGCAATGCAAAAAAATATCGCATCCAAAGCGCCAATCGCTCGTACACATTGGCCTCCATTATACTTTCTTAGCGATTAGCATACCATACCGAAGTAAAATGCAAGTTAAATCAAGGTAGAAAACTCCTATCCACCCAAATTTCGGAGATTTTATGAAGGAAAATCTCCTCCTCTACGCGAATATTGTACCAGCATGAAAGGAACTGGAGGCAGGAACTATGAATGCATGCGCGGAGTACAAGCGTTGGTTGGAAAATGTGGATGACGATGCGCTTTTAAAGGAAATGCAGAACCTGAGCGATACGGAAATAGACGACCGGTTTGGCGCCTACCTCGCCTTTGGCACAGGCGGATTGCGCGGTGTGCTGGGCGCGGGAACCAACCGCATGAATAAATACGTGGTGCGCCGTGCCTCTCTGGGCATTGCGCACACCATAGAGAACAAGCAGGCTGGCGTGGTGATTGGCCACGATTCACGCATCTGCTCGCGGGAGTTCGCCGTGGAAGCCGCTCTGGTTTACGCGGCTGCGGGCGTGAAGGTCTATCTGTTCGATGCGCTGCGCCCCACGCCGATGGTGAGCTTCGCCATCCGCTATTTGCACGCGGCGGCGGGCGTGGTGATCACCGCGAGCCACAACCCCAAGGAATACAATGGCTACAAGGCCTATGGCGCGGACGGCGGCCAGCTGCCGCCAGAAGCGGCGGATCGCGCGCTGGCCGCCATGGAAGGCATTGATCCGTTCGCTGTGCCGGTGCTCAGCGAAGCGCAGGCGCGGGAAGCTGGCCTGCTCGTTACCCTCGGCGAAGACATCGATAAGCCCTATATCGAGCATGTGCTATCCCTGCGGCCTTCGACGCGGGGATTGTGCCGCGATCTGCGCATCGTGTATACTCCCCTGCACGGCTCTGGGAACAAGCCTGTGCGCCGCGCGTTGAAAGAAGCCGGCTTTACCAACGTATTCGTCGTAAAAGAGCAGGAATTGCCCGATGGAAATTTCCCCACCGTGCGCACACCCAACCCGGAAGACCCCAACGCTTTTGCGTGCGCCATTCGCCTGGGCGATGAGACCGGCGCCGATCTGCTCGTCGCCACCGATCCGGACTGCGACCGCGTGGGCGTTATGGCGCGCAGAAACGGCAAGTGGCAGGCGCTTACGGGCAACCAGGTGGGTTGCTTGCTGCTGGAATACCTTTTGAACGCGAAAACCCCAAAGCCTGGCGCTTATGCCGTGAAGACCATCGTGACCACCCGCATGGCGGATGCGATTGGCAAGGCGCACGGTATCGATGTGTACAACGTGCTGACGGGCTTCAAGTTTATCGGCGAAACCATCCAGAAAAAGCTGGACGAGGGCAACGACGGCTTTGTGCTGGGCTTCGAAGAAAGCTATGGCTACCTCACAGGCGGCTATGTGCGCGATAAAGACGCGGTGATTGCCTCCACGCTGATCTGCGAAATGGCCGCGCAGTACAAATCCGAAGGCAAAACCCTGGCGGACGCGCTGGAAGCGCTCTTCCAAAAATACGGTTACTATAAGGAAGGCACCATCAACGTGATGATGAAAGGCGCGGATGGCTTGCGCCTCAGGAACGAAAAGATGAATTCCCTGCGCGCCAACGCCCCGGCGGCGATCGGCGGATTGCGCGTGGAAAATGTGGTGGACTACAAAAATGGCGCACGCGGGCTGCCGCCTTCTAACGTGCTTTTGTATGAAATGGAAGACGGCGCATGGTTGTGCGTTCGCCCTTCGGGCACGGAGCCCAAGCTCAAGCTGTACTTCGGCGTTCGCGGCAGCACCGCTGAAGAAGCGCAGGCGCTTGCCGATGGCATGATGCAAGATGCGCAAAAAATAATGGGTGAATAAATATTTTGCGAGTAGAAACTCTCCCCGGCCAATTTGCCGGGGAGGGTTTCATGCGTCATTTTTGTATAAAAGGATCCTATCGTTATGGAAGTTACATGGAATATGCTCGCCATTGTTTGTCCCCTGATTTTTTTTGCCTCCTTTGCCGATTCGATTGCCGGCGGCGGCGGGCTGATTTCCCTGCCCGCTTATCTGCTGGCGGGCCTTCCTCCCGCGGTGGCCAGTGGTTCCAATAAGCTATCTGCCAGCGTGGGCACGCTCATAGCTGCCATCAAGTACTATCGCGGTGGCAAGATTCTCCTTCTCCCCGCGATTGCCGCGGCGGCAGGCGCGTTTCCCGGCGCTTATCTGGGAGCGGAAGCGCTAAAGGCCGTGTCGGAAGCATTCGCGCGCACTTTTATGCTCGTGGCCATTCCCATCGCCGCCATAGCCATTCTCTTCGTGAAGCCCGCAAAGGAGGGGACTGTGCGCTTTACCGGCGCAAAAATGCTCTGGCTTTGCTTTGGGATAGGCTGCGTTTGCGGCGCTTACGACGGCTTTTTCGGGCCGGGTACCGGCACCATTTATATCGCGCTGTTCACCGGCCTTGCCGGCATGGAAATGGTAACGGCGTCCGGCAGTGCAAAAATCGCCAATCTGTCGAGCAACATAGCCGCGCTCATTTCCATGCTCATAAGTGGAGACGTATATTTCCCTCTGGCCGTTCCCGCCATGGCTTTTTCCATCGCCGGCGGGTATCTGGGCGCGCGGTTTGCCATGCGCAAAGGGGCAAAAGCCGTGCGAGCTGTGATGCTTTTGGTTTTGGCGGGAATTTTGGCGAAATTGGTCCTGCAATTTTGAAACCAATCGCACTTTTTCTACGTCTAACATGCGGATCAATTTGGCTGTAAGGAGAAATACGCATGCGAAAAAAACTGCTGGCGCTCATGATGGTCGTGCTGCTATTCCTGCCCGGCGGTTCCGCCGAGTCCCCCGAAGCGGTGGATGGCACATTGCGCGTATACCTGCTTTCCCTGGGTAACATTGGAACCATCGATTTCACGCTGGATGGCGTGTACACCGTGAATGGCTCCGATTCCTTCCGGCTGGACAGGGGCGTTACTTTCACGCTGGCGCAGGCGAACGGCACGATCTATCTGATTTCCGGCGGCCTGACCATTCAAATGGGCCAGTCCTTTCGCCTTACGCGTACGCAAGCGGAAGCGGGCGAAAGCAATGGCGCATATTTGAGCAAAACAGAGCGCGATACGCTGTATTGCGGCGATTTTGAGATTCGCGCCGGGGCCAACGGACTGGAAATCATTCTGATTATCGATATTGAAGAGTATCTCTATGGCGTTGTCCCCTATGAAATGAGCGACTCTTTCCCGCTGGAAGCGCTCAAAGCACAAGCGGTGGCTGCGCGGACATATGCTTACCGCAGCAAGATCAGTTCGGCCGGTGACGCTTATGATGTGGTAGACACAACGCAGGATCAGGTCTTTAAGGGATACGACCCATCTTTCACCAATGCCATTCAGGCCGTGGATGAAACGCGCGGCGTCATGGGGACCTACAAGGGAGAATACGTGATGTGCTGGTATTCCGCCTCCAACGGCGGCCAGACGCTGCTGCCACAGTATATCTGGGGCGGGGATGGCGACTATGGATATGTCGATATTCGCGATGATCCCTATGATCTGGAGAATCCGCAAAGCGTGGTGAAAACCCTGATCATCGCTACAGATGGTGCGCAATTGGATGAGCGCCTGCGAGCGATCTTCCTGCCGCAGCTGTCAGAGCAGCTGGCCGCCATGGGATATTCCGGAGAAGAAGGCGATATCCAAATCGTGCGCGTGTTGCGCGCAGAAGCGCTCGATCCGCTCTATGAGGGCACGCGCATGTATACGCGCCTGCGCTTTTCTCTGGAGGTAGCTTCGCGCATTCCGGCTGCGGAGAACACAGCGGGCGTTCCCCCGGAATCCTCCCCTGCACCGTCGCCGTCCGCGACGCCTGCGAGCGCGCTCGATCTGTTTTCCTCTTTCTTCCACACAGGCAACGCAACCGCGACTGCCGCGGTGCCCACACCCACCGCTTCGCCCGTTCCATCGCCTGCGGCGACGGTGGCACCCGCATCTGGGGAGCAGTGGGTGACAGTTCCCCAGGAATTGACCGCGGATGTGATGGTTTACAGCCAGCTGAAGGAAGATTTCGACATGGCGATCAATGGCGGAGACTATGAACTGGTCAGCGTGATCCAGGAGAGCGACGCTATACGCATCGAAATGCGCCGTTTTGGGCACGGGGTGGGTATGAGCCAGCGCGGCGCGCAATGGATGGCCGCGCAATACGGCATGGCCTATACCGATATTTTGCGCTTTTACTACCCGGGCATGGAATTGGTTACTGTCACATGGGCGGAAACGGCGCTGAATGCCATTGAGCCGCTTCCGCTCGCCCCCGAACCCACGCAAGTTCCCCTGCCCGCGTTGGAAAGTGGCGAGGCATACGCACGGGTGAATCTTTCCTCCCGCAATTCCACACTGAACGTGCGCGCGGAGCCGCATACCGATGCTGCCATTGTGGGAACGCTTGCGCATGGCTGGCGCCTGATCGTCGTAAAAACACTGGACGGCTGGGCGCAGATTCGCACAGCGGATCTTTCCGGCTACGTTTCCCTTGATTATATTCAGTTCGAATAACCGTGGGCTTTTTGCCAATACAGAAAGACAGGAGAGAGTGGGATGAGGCGTTTGGCGTTTGCGATGGCGATGCTCCTGCTCTTCCTGTCGGTTTTTGGCGGCAGTGCCACGGCAGAAACAGGCAGGCTTTGGCTCAACCAGCCCGTGAATTTGGCGGCGGGCGAGCACCGGTTCCGGTTTATTCCGCCCGTTGGCGGGTATTATTCGTTTTTCTCCTACGGAGCGCAGGCCGACATTGTATTGCGCTCAGGCGCTGAAACGCTGGCGCTGGACGGCGCATCCGTATTGCTCAATTCCGGCACGGTATACGAAGTCCTGCTCTCCTGCGATGCAGGCTTTACGCTGGAAGTGATGCGCGCGGCACGTGGCAAAAGCGCGCTGGAGCCCATCGAACTGTCGCAAATGACCTATTCCAAAGTCGTTGCGCGCAAGGGAGATGTGCACTGGTATCACCTCACATCCGCTCAAAGCGGCGTATGCACCATCTCTTCAGAGCCAGGGGACGACCGCCATCTGATCGTCAGCGGAACGCTGCTGAACCAGGCGTTTGAAACCATCGCAATCGCGCCTGGCGAGACGGGCATGGCAGGGTTTTCTTTGCAGGCGCTGCTAGAAGAGGGGGAGGAATACTATCTTCGCGTGCATACAGACGAAGACAATGCGGGCGAATATACGCTGCGCATTGCCTTTGGCGGCGGAAAAGCGGAGTCGATTTCCCTGTCCGCCGCTTCCCTTGCGCTGCGCATGGGAGATACCGCGCATTTGGCGGCGGAAGCGGCGCCCGCAGGATCGCATGGCGGCATCGTGTTTACAACGAGCGATCCCGGCGTATGCGTGGTGACGCAATCGGGACAGGTTCTTCCGCGCGGAGCGGGAACGGCTACGGTCTTTGCCACCGCCTATGGTGGAGCGCAGGCACAATGCGAAATTACCGTGCCCGCCGTGCCGCTACAAGGCCTGTCTCTGAATGAAACGGCGTTCACTCTGCAAGTGGGCGAAAGCATTTCTGTGCCGTATACCTTTGCGCCGGAAGACACTACCGAACGGACTGTGACCTTTTCCATCAGCGATCCTGCCGTGGCGCAAATCTCGGAAGACGGTACGCTGACAGCGCTGACAGCCGGGGAAGCCGTACTGGCCATCTTTGCCCAGGATGGAGTGGAATACGATACCGCCCTTGTGCAGGTTTCCCAGCCTGCCCCCACCTATCGCGCGTTGGTCGCGGGCGTATATACGGATACCGATGGCAACGACCGTGTGGGCGCCGCGAATACGACGCAGGGAATTTCGGATATGCTCGCGCAGATGAGCTTCGATGGCGAACCCTACGAGGTCACAACTTTGTTGGATCCAGGCTATGAAGCCTTTATGGCAGGCATACAGGACGCGTTTGCCGGAGCAAAATCCAGTGATATTTCCCTGCTGTATATCAACGCGCACGGCGGACTGACCCATGGCACGGCATGGCTGCGGCTGGCCGATGGCAGCCGCCTTACCGCCCAGGCGTTGGAGCAGGCCTTGCGCCGGGTGCCAGGCGTCGTGGCCGTCATCATCGACTGTTGTCAGAGCGGTGCGTTTCTGGGCGAAACCGAAGGATTTTGCGATGCGTTCATTCAGGCGTTTGCTTCCTCCCCCTTCGCCTTTTCCAAATATAAGGTGCTCACCAGTTCCGCTGCCAACGAGGACAGCTATCGCATTTCCAGCGATGGAACGCAAAGCGAAGACTCTATGGCAACCGTTTTTGGACGCAGCCTGGCTGAAGGCGCGGGCTGGGATTTGATCAAGGATAAGCCGGTGGTCATGAAGTCGGATCTGCAGCGGGATCGCGTTCTTACGCTGCACGAAATCTACGTATACACCAAAAAACGCACGATCTGGCGCTTGAGCACCAGTAGCGTGCGCCAGAACGTGCAAGTGTATCCCATGGGCGATCCCATCGTATTGTTCCGCAAATAACGGCCGGTTTTTTACATGGTTACAGGGGGATGCGCACGGTCTGCAGCCAGGTGATGATTTCCTCGCCGAAGAAGACCAGCGCCGCAGCAAAGAGCAGCAGGAAAAAAACTTCCAGCGCCAGGGCCGCTATGGCAAAGTTCCGGCGCGTGCGCGTGCGCGCCCTTACGATGAGCACGATCATTGTTATGATATTCACCACCGGGATGGCCGCCAACAGCAGCGTGCCAATCCAATTCCAAACGGAAACCGACTTGCCGGTTTTTTCTCTCGCCATATGCACAGGCTCCTCTCGCATATCTTGTGTTTCTCTTATTATACCCGAAAACGCGCCATCCGTCAAACACTATTGCGCCGCTCCTTTTTGTCGAAAAGCGGGAAATTTTTGCAATGGGAATTGCACCATGCTCTCTTTTGTGGTATCATAGGCATGAAGATCAGAAAGGAGCGCGTTTTCTTCATGAATACCAACATTTCTGAAAGCATGCTGAGCCGTTTTAGCGCCGCATTTGCCGCAGACCGTGCCAATCAGGTTGCGCAGAAAGCCGTTGTTAAAAGCGGTCTTTCCGCCGCGGCGGAAAACCAGCAGGAAGCCATCGACAACCCCATGATTTTTTCCATCGAGCTGGAAACGGGCGAGGTGACCGACCAGAAATCCTCCGGCCGTTGCTGGCTGTTTGCGGGCCTCAATACGCTGCGCTTTGAGATCATCAAGAAGCTGAACCTCAAAACCTTTGAGCTTTCGCAGAACTACCAGATGTTCTGGGATAAGCTGGAAAAATCCAACTACTTCCTCGAGTCCATTCTCGACACGCTGGACGAGCCGACGGATGGCCGCCTGATCCAGCATTTGATTTCTTCCCCCATTCAGGACGGCGGTCAGTGGGATATGTTCTGCGCGCTGGTGGACAAATATGGGTGCGTGCCGAAGGCCGTCATGCCTGAAACATTCCATTCTTCCAATACCGGCGTGATGAACATGCTGATCACCCGCAAGCTGCGCGAAGACGCATTGCAGTTGCGCGAAGCGCACAAATCCGGCGAAAGCGCGGACGCGTTGCGCGCCCGCAAGGAAGACATGCTCAGCGAGGTTTACCGCATGTTGTGCATCGCCCTGGGCGAGCCGCCGAAAACCTTCACATTTGAATATCGCGATGAAGATAAGAACTACTATCGCGACGAGAATATCACGCCGCTCGATTTCATGAAAAAATATGTGGGCCGCGCGATGGACGACTACGTGTCCATCATCAACGCTCCTACCGCCGATAAGCCGTATTGGAAAACGTATACGGTGCAATACCTGGGCAACGTGGTGGGCGGCCGCCAAATCAAATACTTGAATTTGCCCAGCGATGAATTGAAAAAGCTGTCCATTGCACAGCTGAGCGATGGTCAACCCGTGTGGTTTGGCTGCGACGTGGGCCAGATGCTCCAGCGCGATCTCGGCATTATGGGCATGAAGACTTTCGACTATGAATCGTTGCTCAACGTGCATTTTGGCATGAACAAGGCGCAACGCCTGGACTATGCGACCAGCCTGATGACGCACGCCATGGTCTTCCTGGGCGTCAACCTCGTGGATGGCAAGCCGACCCGCTGGAAGGTGGAAAACAGCTGGAGCGAAAAGAGCGGACAAAAGGGATATTACCTGATGACGGACGAATGGTTCGACGAATACAACTACCAGATCGTCGTCAACCGTAAATACCTCACGCCGGAAATGCAGGAGGCCTTTGAGCAGGAGCCGATCGTCTTGAAGCCCTGGGATCCCATGGGTTCCCTCGCTTGATATGCAAGCGGGATTTGTATATCTGGATGAAGCCGTTCCCCATCTCAAGTGGGACGCCAAATATGCCACGGCGGACAATTTCACGGGGCGGCCCGTGGATGGGTATCGCGCCAACCGTGTGGTGGGAACGGTGCAGCTGGCACATGCCCTGCGCGACGTTGCCAGCCGGGCAAAGGACGATGGACTTGGCCTGTTCGTGTGGGACGCGTATCGTCCGCAGCGCGCTGTGAAACGGTTTGTAGACTGGGTGAGCGAGCCGGATGGCATGTCCACCAAAGCGGCGCACTATCCAAACGTAGACCGCGCGCGCATGATCGAGCTGGGCTATATCGCCGCGCGCTCCGGCCACAGCCGGGGCAGCACCGTGGATTTGACGCTATACCGTCTGGATACGGGGTTGCTCCTGGAAATGGGCGGGGACTTCGACCTGATGGACGCGCGTTCGTGCCACGGCGCAAAAGGCATCGCCCATGAAGCGGAGCAAAACCGCGCGTATCTGAAAAATCTGATGGGTTCCTGCGGTTTTTCAGCTTACGAAAACGAATGGTGGCATTACCGCCTGGAAAACGAGCCCTATCCCGATACGTACTTCGATTTTCCCATTGAATAATGGAATGCGCCCGCAAAGCCAAGCCGCTTTGCGGGCGCGATGGTTTTTGGCCTACCGGGCTTTCAGTGCGCGATCGACGAACCGTTCTATGCGGTCCGCCAGCACCCAGCGGCCATCCCGTTTCTCTTCATCATAACCACAATGAGCGTATCCCTGCATAATCTCGACATCCACCAAAGACATATCATATCCAAAGTGCTCCAGCGTGGCGCGCAACACTTCGTTTTGCTCAGGCCTGGCGGGCATATCGCCATCCGCGTAAAGAATTTGAATGGGACGCCCAGGCCTTGCATCGCAAATATGATAAAGCGGCGCGGCTTCATCCACAATGCAGCGTCGGCTGTCCTCGCCCCGGTATTTGAGCACATTAAAATGCGTGGTTGGCTGGCCAGCGTCGAAGAAATACCCTGAGAAGTCCTCCGGCGCCACTCCGGCGTTGAGCAGATACGCACGCGCGAAACAGAGCATCATGGCCAGATATGCCCCCGCCGAAGAGCCGCCCAGGAATACGCGCGGACGCTCTTGCCTTTTGGCGCACTCCGCATGCACAAACCCAGCCGCACAGGCGCAATCCAGCAAAAATTCCGGGTAGCGCGCCTGCGGAAACAGGCTGTATTCTACGGAAACAAAGCCAATGCCCGCCTCGCACAGCTGCCCGGCAATGCCTTCAAAGCCGTGCCTGCTCCCGCCTTCGATGCCGCCGCCGTGCATCCAAACCATCGTTGCCCGGCACTCCTCTTCCGGCGCAAACCAGTCCAGCAGGCGCACGCCGGTTTTCTGCCCGCTATAAGGCAGGTCCCTGTGGATCAACATGGCCTCTGGCCTCCCCTTTTATCCGCGCACCTGGCCCTCGCCCCGCACAAAATATTTGTAGGAACAGATTTCCCGCAATCCCATGGGACCTCTCGCGTGCATCTTTTGCGTGGAAATGCCGATTTCTGCGCCCAGCCCAAATTCTTCGCCATCGGTAAAGCGCGTGGAAGCGTTGTGGTACACCGCCGCCGCGTCGATGCGCTGCATAAAGGTTTCAGCCGCGCCCGCATCGTCTGTGACGATGGCTTCGGAATGGTGTGTGGTGTAGCGCGCGATGTGCGCAATGGCTTCTTCCAGCGAATCCACCACGCGCACGGCCAGAATATAATCGTTGTATTCCGTGGCGAAATCTTCTTCCGTTGCCAGAGCAATGCCGGGCAGAATCGCCGCCGCACGTTCGCAGCCACGCAACTGGCAACCGCCCAGCGCGCGTTGCGCCATGGGCAAAAATCTTTCCGCCACGTCCTTATGCACCAGCAGCGTTTCCGCCGCGTTGCACACGCTGGGCCGCTGCATTTTGGCGTTTTGCAGGATGGCCGCTGCCATTTCCAGATTGGCCTTCGCGTCGACATATATATGGCAATTGCCCGCGCCGGTTTCGATCACGGGCACTTTGGCGTTTTCAACGACCGAGCGGATCAAACCCGCTCCTCCACGCGGAATCAAAAGGTCGATCGCGCCGCGCATCCCCATCAATTCTCGCGCGGTTTCCCGCGCCGTATCGTGCACAAGCTGCACGCAATCCGGATTCATGGAAACGGATTGCAGCGCCGCGCGCATGACGGACTCCAAGGCAAGGTTGGAACGGATGGTTTCCTTGCCGCCGCGCAAAATGGCCGCGCTGCCAGCCTTGAGGCACAGAACCGCGCTGTCCACCGTGACATTGGGGCGGGATTCGTAAATCACGCAAATCACGCCCATGGGGACACGCCGCTTTTCCAGCTGCAGGCCGTTATAGAGCGTGCGCGCTTCCAGCACTTCCCCCACCGGGTCGGGCAATGCGCGCACCTTTAGGATGGCGTTGGCGATGCCGGCGAGGCGCGCCTCGCTGAGCGTAAGCCGCTCGATCATGGCGCTGGACAGGCCTGCCTCCTGGGCGTGGGCAATGTCCTCCCGGTTGGCGGCAAGAATTTCGTCTCCATGTTCGATCAGCGCCTGGGATATGGCGAGCAAAGCGGCGTTTTTCGCTTCTTCCCCCGCCAGGGCGAGCGCATTGGCAGCCACGCGGGCACGAGCGCCCATTTCCGTCAACGTCATTCGATTTCCTCCTTCATAAACAGCGTTCCGACAGCGCCGCCCTCCAATAAGGAATAAATGCGCTCAGGATACGCTCCATTGATAATGGCCATGGTACAGTCGTTTTCAAAGCAAATGCTTGCCGCCGAAATTTTGGTCGCCATGCCGCCCGTGCCCCGTAGAGAACCGGCGCCCTCTGCGATGGCGCGCAGCGAATCGTCGATTTCCGTCACCCGTGGGATGAGGCGCGCGCCGGGATTCGTCGCGGGGTTGGCCGTAAACAGCCCATCGATATCCGAAAGGATCACCAGCGCGTCCGCGCGGGTCAGTCCGGCGACCACGGCGGAAAGCGTATCGTTATCCCCAACGGAGATTTCTTCTGTGGCCACGGTATCGTTTTCATTCGCAATGGGGATCGCCCCCATCTTCAGCAGGCTCTCGAAGGTGTTGACAATGTTCGCCTTGCGCCACGCGTGGTCGATATCTTCCCGCGTGAGCAAAATCTGCCCCACCTTGTGGTGGTATTCGTTAAAATGCTTGTCGTACAAATACATCAGTTCGCACTGGCCGACGGCTGCGGCGGCCTGCTTTTCCGGCATGGAATGCGCTGTGCGCACGATGCCGAGCTTTGCCAGCCCCACGGATATGGCGCCAGAAGAAACCAGGATCACCTCCCGGCCCGAATTGCGCACGTCGCTGAGCACGCGGCACAGGGATTCCATTTGCCGAATGTTGATCAGCCCCGTCTCGTATGTAAGGGACGATGTGCCGACCTTGAATACAATCCGTTTTGCGTTCTGAATCGCTTTCATTTTCTGCGCTCCGATCCTAAATATAGGGTTTCTTCCGTTTTGATCATGCGCAAAATGTTGTTGCGCACAATGCGCGGAAACAGATTCGCCTTTTGAACCTGTTCAAGCGGCATCCACTTTTGATCGATCTGGTACGCGTCCAGCTCCGTGGGCGCGAGCGGCTCCTCCCCCGTCAGGCGGCACAGGAATATAAAGTACAGCTTGTGATTGTTCCCCGCGCGCCCGCCCGAAATGCACTCGTATACCGCGCAAAGGCGCACGGGCTCGACCGCCATTCCTGTTTCCTCGCGTAGCTCGCGGCAAACCGCTTCCGTGAGCAGCTCACCGGAGCGCTGTCCACCCCCGGGCAGGGCGTAATATTCCCCAAACCGCGATACGCAGCGGTTGAGCAGAATACGATCATCGCGGAGAACAAGCGCTTTGGCTGAATTTCGCACAGGCACGGCGCATTCCCCTTTCCGCTTCCTACTTGATTCCTTATTATACCGCACTTTCCCTTGCTGGCGTGTTAAATATAATGAAGATCACGAAAATATTTCGCACATTCGTTGATTTATAAAACTAAAGTTTGTTACAATCAATGTATCCTAAATCCAATGAATATGAGGGGAAAAAGCTATGGCTACTGCAATCATTATGCCGCGGCAAGGTCAGTCCGTGGAAAGCTGCATCATCACCGCCTGGAAGAAAAACGTTGGCGACAGCGTGAACGTTGGCGACGTGCTGTTCTCTTATGAAACCGATAAGGCCGCTTTTGATGAGGAAGCCAAGGTCGCGGGTACGCTGCTCGCGCGCTTCTTCGAAGAGGGCGATGATGTTCCCTGCCTGACGAATGTCTGCGTCGTCGGCAACGCCGGTGAAAGCTACGCCGAATTTGCGCCCAGCGCTGGCGAAAATGCCGAAGCTGCCGCTCCCGCGCCCAGCGAGGCGGAAAGCGCCGCCCCCGCCGCTGAGGCGATTGAGGCGACTGGAGCTGTGGGCGACGGTATGAAAATTTCGCCGCGCGCCAAGGCGATGGCCGCTTCCAGCGGAGCCGACCTCTCCAAGGCCGTGCCCACCGGGCCGGACGGCCGCGTGATCGCGCGCGATGTGCAGCGCCTGCTCGACGAAGGGCTGCGCGTGAGCCCTGCCGCGCAGGGCGCGTACGCGGGTGGAGCGACTGGCACCGGTATGGGCGGCATGGTCACGTTGAACGATCTGTCCGCCAAGGCGCCCGAAGCAGCGCCGGCAGCCGCCGCTGCCCCCGAAAGCGACACCTACACCGAGCCGATGCCCAACATCCGCAAGGTCATTGCCCGCGCGATGCTCGGCTCCCTCACCTCGATGGCGCAGCTCACGCACAACGCTTCCTTCGATTGCACGGAGATCCAGAAGCTTCGCAAACTCTTTAAGGAAAAGGGCGCGGAGCGCGGCATGGAAAAGATCACGCTCAACGACATCATTCTCTACGCCGTTTCCCGCACGCTGGCCAATCCTGATTTCCGCGCGCTGAACGCGAACCTGTTGAGCGGCGACCAGATGAAGTACTACCGCCACGTCAACCTGGGCGTGGCCGTGGATACCGACCGCGGCCTGATGGTGCCCACCATCTTCAAGGCCGATACGCTCAGTCTCAAGGAGATTTCGCAGACTGCCAAGAAGCTCGCCAGCGAGTGCAAGGCCGGCACCATCAATCCGGATTTGCTGCGCGACGGCTCTTTCACCGTAACCAACCTCGGCTCTCTGGGCATCGAGAGCTTCACGCCTGTGATCAATCCCCCGCAGACGGGCATCCTGGGCGTGAACACCATCGTCAACCGTGTGCGCGAGGTCAATGGCCAGCTTGCATTGTACCCGGCCATGACTCTCTCCCTCACCTACGACCACCGCGCGCTGGATGGCGCACCCGCCAGCCGCTTCCTGCACGCGCTGTGCCAGAACCTGGAAAACATTACGCTCTTGCTGGCGGAATAAGGAGGAAGGTTCACCATGTACGATCTGATTATCCTGGGCGGCGGCCCTGCGGGTTACCTCGCGGCGGAACGGGCCGGGCATGCGAAGTTGTCCACATGCCTGTTTGAAATGAACGCGCTGGGCGGCGTGTGCCTCAATGAAGGCTGCATTCCCTCCAAGGCGCTGCTCTATTCCGCAAAGGTATACGATTACGCCCTGCACGGCGAAAAGTACGGCGTAAAGGCCGAGAACGCTTCGCTCGATCACAAGGCGGTCGTCGCGCGGCGCGGCAAAGTGGTGCGCACGCTGGTATCCGGCGTTGGCGCGAAGATGAAGGGCGCAGGTGTCACCGTAGTGAAAGAGCGCGCCAGCATCGTGGGCCGCGTGGAAGGCGGCTACGAAGTGGAGGCCGCAGGCCAGAAGTATCAGGCCAAGCGCCTGCTGATCGCGACCGGCTCTTCCCCCTCCCTTCCGCCGATTCCCGGCCTGAAGGAAGGCATTGAGGCGGGCTATCTGCTCACCAACCGCGAAGTGCTGACGTTGGATGCCGTTCCCGAGCGCCTGGCCATCATTGGCGGCGGCGTAATCGGCCTGGAAATGGCCGCCTATTACGCGACCGCCGGCAGCAAGGTCACGGTCATCGAAATGCTGGACCACATCGCGGGCGCGACCGACCGCGAAATCAGCACCATGCTGCAAAAAGAATACGAAAAGAAGGGCGTTACCTTCCTGTTGAGCACCAAGGTCGTTTCCATCGCCGAAGGGAAGATCGCCTGCGAAGCGGGCGGCAAGCCGCTGGAAGTGCCGTTCGATAAGGCGCTCGTTTCCATTGGCCGCCGCGCCAATATCAAGGGCATCGGCCTGGAAAACCTGGGCGTCGTGACCGACCGCGCGGGCATCGTGACCGATAACTGCATGCGTACCAGCGTGGAAAACGTTTATGCCACTGGCGACGTCACGGGCCGCTATATGCTGGCGCATACCGCATATCGCGAGAGCGAAGTAGCCATCAACACGATCCTTGGCAAGGCGGATCGCATGCGTTACAATGCGAATCCCTCCGTCATCTACACGCAGCCCGAAGTGGCGAGCGTGGGCCTTTCCGAAGAGGCCGCGAAGGATGCGGGCATCGATTACGAAGTAAAGAAGCTCTCCATGCGCTACGCGGGCCGCTTCGTGGCGGAAAACGAGGGCGGCGATGGCATTTGCAAAATCCTCGTGGATAAGAAGCACCGCAACATCCTGGGCGTTCATATGCTGGGTTCCTATTCCAGCGAAATCATCTGGGGCGCGGCCGAGATGATTGAAAACGAACTGCGTGTGACCGACGCGCGCGAGATCATTTTCCCGCATCCGACGGTCAGCGAAATCATCCGCGAAACTCTGTGGGAGTTTGACGACAAATAATTAGCGCAACGATTGAAGGAGGAGAACGACCATGCCTAAATCCCTATTCATTGATCCCGCCGTGGTGCGCGCGCCTGGCAAGCTCTCGTTTGACGACATCCCGATGAATACTTATCAGAAGACCGTCAAGGACGAGCTGGGCAACTTCACCCGCCAGCAGTTCCTGGACATCTACCGGGATATGTTCCTGCTGCGCGAGTTCGAAACCATGATCAACCTGATCAAGACCACGGGCGAGTACAATGGCGTTGCCTACAACCATCCCGGCCCGGCGCACCTTTCCATGGGCCAGGAAGCTTCTGCGGTCGGCCAGGCCTTCCACCTCACGGTGGACGACTACACCTTCGGCTCCCATCGCAGCCATGGTGAAATCCTTGCCAAGGGCCTTTCTTCCATCGAAAAGCTCGGCGACGATGCCTTGATGGACATCATGAAGAATTTCCTCAACGGCGAAACCCTGCGCGTGGTGGAAACCGGCGAGCATGACAGCGTGAAAGAACTGGCCATTGAATTCCTGCTTTACGGCGCCATGGCGGAAATCTTTGCCCGCAAGACCGGCTTCAACCGTGGCCTGGGCGGCTCCATGCACACTTTCTTCACGCCGTTTGGCATTTATCCGAACAACGCCATCGTTGGCGGCTCGGCGGGCATCGCGGCGGGCGCGGCGCTGTTCAAGCGCGTGAACCGCAAGGGCGGCATCGTGGTAGCGAACATCGGCGACGGTTCTCTGGGTTGCGGCCCGGTGCTCGAGGCGCTGAACTTCGCTTCCATGGGCCAGTTCGATAAGCTCTGGGAGGAAGGCTTCAAGGGTGGCCTGCCGGTGCTGTTCAACATTTTCAACAACCAGTATGGCATGGGCGGCCAGACCAATGGCGAAACCATGGGCTACGACGTGCTCGCGCGCCTGGGCGTTGGCTTTGCTGTTAACCAGATGCACGCCGAACGCGTGGATGGCTACAACCCGCTGGCTGTGATCGAAGCAGTGGGCCGCAAGAAGGATCTCCTGCTCAAGGGCCAGGGCCCGGTGCTGCTTGATGTGGTCACCTACCGCTATGCGGGCCACAGCCCGTCCGACGCTTCCAGCTACCGCACGCAGGAAGAAATGGCCGCCTGGAAGGCCGTCGATCCGCTGGTCACCTATCGCGCACAGCTGGTGGAAGCCGGGGTTGCCACCGAGGCCGAGTGCGACGCCATCGTCGAGCATGTGAAGGGCCTGATCTTCAAGAGCTTCAAGCGCGCCATTGACGATAGCGTGTCTCCGCGCATGGATCTGCATGCCGAGCCGGATGCCATCGCCAACATGATGTTCTCCAATGGCCATGTGGAAAAGTTCTCCGACGCGCAGCCCGATGTGCTGATGCCCATGAACGAGAATCCGCGCGTACAGGCCATTGCCAAGAAAGAGCGCTATTACATGAAGGATGGCAAGCCCGTTAGCAAGAACCGCGTGTATCAGCTGCGCGATGGTATCTTTGAGGCGATCATCGACCGCTTCTACAAGGATCCCACGTTGGTGGCCTATGGCGAAGAGAACCGCGATTGGGGCGGCGCGTTTGCCGTGTACCGCGGCTTGACGGAAGCCCTGCCCTATCACCGCCTGTTCAACGCCCCCATTTCCGAGGCTGCGATCGTCGGTACTGCCGTCGGCTACGCTATGGCGGGCGGTCGTGCGCTGGTCGAGCTGATGTACTGCGATTTCCTGGGCCGCGCGGGCGATGAAGTGTTCAACCAGATGTCCAAGTGGCAGGCCATGTCTGCCGACATCATCAAGATGCCCGTGGTGCTCCGCGTGTCCGTGGGTTCCAAGTACGGCGCGCAGCATTCGCAGGACTGGACCGCGCTCACCGCGCACATTCCGGGCCTCAAGGTCGTGTTCCCGGCCACGCCGTACGACGCGAAGGGCCTGATGGCTTCGGCGCTCGCGGGCACCGACCCGGTGGTGTTCTTTGAAAGCCAGCGCATCTATGACATCGGCGAAATGTTCCACGAGGGCGGCGTGCCGGAAGGCTATTATGAGATCGAAATCGGCAAGCCGGATATCAAGAAGCCCGGTAAGGACATCACCATCCTCACCTTCGGCGCGGTGCTCTATCGTGCATTGGATGCGGCCAAGATGCTGGAAGAAAAGTATGGCATGTCCGCCGAAGTGATCGACGCGCGCTCCCTGGTGCCGTTCGATTACTCGCTGGTGCTCGAATCCGTGAAGAAGACCGGCCGCCTGGTCGTCGTGACCGATGCCTGCGAGCGCGGCTCTTACGCCAACGAAGTGGCCAGCAATGTGACGCAAATGGCCTTTGACGATTTGGATGCGCCGCCGGTTGTGGTGGGTGCGCGCAACTGGATCACGCCTGCGCACGAACTGGAAGAAGCCTTCTTCCCGCAGCCGTCCTGGATTCTGGATGCCATCGATGCCAAGATTGTGCCGCTGAAGGGCTGGGAGCGCACCACCAACCAGACGCTGGTGCACAAGCTGGATTGCGAAGCCAAGGGCGTATAATCCAACTCTCCTATACCGCATATACGTTTATGGGAAGACCCCGCACACTTTGCGCGTGCGGGGTCTTCCTTTTATGACCAAAGTTTTCTGGCCCATTGCCATCAAATATCCGAATCCGTTTCCACCGTCTTTTTCTGAATGCGCCATATGCCCAGCACAGCCAGCAGCATCAGAGCGGCCGTCAGCAAAAGGATGTATTGCTTGTTGCCCATGGAAAATCCCAACAGATTCAGCGTGTATCCCTCGGTGCCCAGAATGAACTGGCGTCCTAAGGTAACGCCCAGAAACGCCGCAACATTCGCCATGGTGGAGTAAAAACCCAGGTGCGAAGTTTGGCTTTCAGCGGGCATGTTGACATATGGAATGCCCATAAAGCTCAGATTGATCCCAGCCGCCAGCAGGAAATTGAGGATCATGGCCACTGCATACAGCCATAGCGCGCCATTCGTTACAAAAGAGAGAAGGACATAGTGCAGCAAAAAGATGCTCATGGACATGTACAGAATCGCGAATCGCGATTTGCGCCACAGCAGTTTGTTCCAGAGCGGCGTCGCCAGGAGCACGACGGGCACATTGATGAAGTTGATCAGCATGATGAAGGTATAACTCAAGCCGAGATTGTCGAGCAGGTACACGGTGTAATATGAGCCGGGAATGTTCGCCGTAAA
>DVJN01000078.1 GCA_018716755.1 Candidatus Alectryocaccomicrobium excrementavium | reverse complement strand
AAGCCTTGGTTTCTTCGATTTCAATTGTTCAATCTTGGTAATATCGCCTTTAGTCTTTTCGGCATACTTTCCGCTTCTCATATCAATTATCCCACCAACAGTTCGGCAAACGCCTTGCTGATTAGGTCGCAAGTTGGTCGCAAGTTAGTTGCAAGTTGCTTCCAAGACGCATCGGCCTGACGTTTCAATTTCGGGGTTGCGAAGCAGCAATCTTATTCTTGTACATTTGCGCATAGGCCACAAAGCAGAGAATCATCTGCGCGAGTACGGAATACCACCACATAGGGAAGGCGAACAGCGCGACGGCATACAGGATTCCTGCCACGAGGGCCGCCCAGGGCACGTTAACGGCAAAGCCAATGATGGCAAAAACGAGCGCAAGCAGATCCAGGAGCATGTGCGGCGAGGTGACGCCCAGGCCGAGAGAAACCCCGAGCCATTCGCCAAAGCTATCTCCCATCTCCTGTAGAACGGAAATGGCATTGAACCACTTGAGAAAAGTGAATATGGCGCCTACGATCACAGCGAGCAGCAGGCAGGCGTTCCCGCCATTTTGGGGACGCTCGCTTTGTTTCTGGGCAACGGCCTTGGGCGGGTTTGCTTTGAGCTTAATAGGAGCGTTGCGGACGACAGGACGCGGAGGGATATCGTGCGGGCTAATATCGTATTTTTCCCGGCGCTTGCTCACCAGCGAACAAATTGCAGAAATTAGAACACCGACGAGGCAGATACAGGCGGCTACTAGAGCGACGCAGAACAGAGCGATTATAAAATTGTTTTGCGTTATCATGCCCAGTATAAAGAACACTGCCATCGCGGCAATACAAATCGCGAATGCCCATGACCAACGCTTTGTCATATTCTTTCATCCTTTCCGTTGTTCCCTTTCCGCTCCCCGTGGGAGGAATTTACGGTACCGTCCTGCGGATTTCCACCGCCACATATAAGATGCAAATCCTATATCACTTTGCTTGCATTCACATATAAACAATCAGGCGCGATATCCTGCCCGTCCGGCCACGAAACCGACAGCCCATCAATTTTCACTTGGTTAAAAACATTAACATCCAGCAGCTGCGAAAACCATTCGCCATGCAAATACGGCTTCACATCAAACAAACGGCACTCGCCATTGTCAAAATGAATTTCCAGTCTATATTCTGGCAAGGGGATTACACGGACAGCCTTGGGGTAGAGCATCGCAGTTTCACCACTCAAACACGCGGGCGATGCACACCCATGCGCTCAATCAGTGCGGTTTGCAGCACCTGTGAAAAATTTACCCCCTGCTCAAGCGCGGCGGCATTCAACCAAGCCGGGAGGGTAACCGTGCGGTTTACGCTGCGGTTTTCCTTAGCCATGCGAACAGCAGGCATATAAACGTCAATGAGTGCAACACGCTCGTTATTTTCCAACGGAACAGAAAGTATAGTGCTTGGAGCGGGTATCTCATCTCCATCCTGTTCCATGCACCACAGATGCCCGCCCATAGCCTCGCGGGCGTTGTGGAGAGCTTCTTCATCGCTGGATGCCACGGAAACACACCCGGGCAGGTCTGGGAAGGTGATAGAAATGTCGCCGTCTTCCTCATAAGTGAAAATCGCTGGATAGAGATAACGGTCGGGATGTTTCATAAGAAAAAACCTCCTTGATGGTGTGGCGGCTGCAGCTTATCGGAACCGCAACCCGGTTTGTCGTTCAATGCTATCCAGCGTCTTGCGCTTGAGATCCTTATTGGGATGAGGAACGGTGACCTTGCCCGGACGCTGGGGATGCTTGAAATGGTGGTGGTCCCCGGTGATATCGTACAGATACCAGCCGTTTTCCTTGAGTATCTTCATTACCTCTCTTGACGAGTAGCTTTTCAACGCCCGTTCCTCTTTTCGATGTATATAGTATAACATATATAAAAATATTTGTCAATGGATTCAACAAATATTTTTATATTTATTCTCGTTGCACCGTCCTGCGGATTTCAACGGCTACCCCAAGGATGCGCACGGGCAGTTCGGCAACTATTTTGTCAGATCAAACCAAATGTTATCGCCCATCACAATATATGGGACATCGTCAGTGCTGGTTATAATCGGCAGGAAAAACATGCCATTTCCACCTTCATACAGCGTGAGCATGTTCTCGCTACAGCCATTTTATTCAGTCCAATTTGCTGTGCAAGCGCTTCCTGCGACATGCCGCGCATGAGACGATAATACTTGATATTCTTGCCGATCATCTTGCACACCTCCTTGTGTTTACATTATACTTCGATTTTGTCAAAAAGCAAACACAAAAAGAAGTAAAATCTTGCGCCAAAATTTTCGTAGACGCAGATTCATTCCTGTATGAGTGCAACTTTGTTTTGTGATACGGGGCTATATGGGCCTTAAAAACCCAGTAAAATCAAGGCTTGAGCACATATAAACCCTTGAATTTTTTGCCTACGAACCAAAAGGTCGCGGGTTCGAATCCCTCCGGGCACGCCAGTTAAAAACGTCGGAAAATCGCCAAGTTCCGGCGTTTTTCCTTGTTTTTGGCCTTTTTGGCATTGTTAAAATCAGTCCGAATCGTGCGGATTTTGCGCTTTATACCGCGTTGGATGATGTCAAAGATGATGCCAAATGCAATCCCTGGCATAAAAACGATAGCCGAATCATTAAATCAACCAAACTGGCACATGCCAGTTCTTTTCATTTATGGGCAGTAAGTCGTTTGCCATGCAAACTTCGCCTGCCTGTCAATGCAGATTCGGCAATTCTAAAGAGCCATTTTAGATTTGCCGGAAAATAATGGGCGGTTTTCTTTGGCGAAGAGCCCACGCACCAGCGGCCAGGCACATGGCCGGGCGCGCAAGCCGTGCCGGGCAAATTCCATTTGACAAGGGAATATTTTGGCGATACAATATTTGTATCCATAATGCAAGGAAAAGGCGGGCGATACAATGCGAACGTATGATCTTGTGGTCGTGGGCGGCGGGCTTACGGGCGTTGCGGCGGCGGTAGCGGCGGCGCGGCAGGGGCTAAGCGTGCTTCTTTGCGAGCAATCGGGTTTTCTGGGCGGGGCGCTGGGCAATTGCCTGATCAATCCCTTTATGAACAACGCAACCACGCTTGAGGTGAATGGAGAAAAGAAATGGGTGGAACTTTCGCAGGGCATCTTTGCGGAAATCCAGCGGGAGCTCGTTCGCCTGGGCGCGCAGCAGGGCAACATGTTTCACGAGGAATACATGAAGATCGTGCTCGACCGCATGGCCATCCAGGCGGGGGTGAACGTGCTTTTGCACGTTACGCTGTGCGGCGTGGAAAAAGAGGGGGAGACGCTTCGCTCGGTCGCCGTGGTGGGCAAATCGGGCCAAATTCCCCTGAGCGCGCGCTATTTTATCGACTGCACGGGCGACGCGGATCTTGCCGTGATGGCCGGTTGTCCTACGCGGCTGGGCCGCGACAGCGATCATCTTTGCCAGCCCATGACGCTGTGCTTCCGCGTGGCCAATGTGGATATGGAGAAATTCCGCGCGAACCGGGACAGGATCACGCCCCTGTATCAAAAGCTGCAAAAAGAGGGCAGGATCCGCAACCCGCGCGAGGATGTGCTCCTGTTCTTCCATCCGGTGAAAAACGTGATCCACTTCAACACCACGCGCGTGATCAGGCTCAATCCCGTGGATCCCTTCGATCTCACAAAGGCCGAGATGGAAGCCCGCGAGCAGATGCTGGAATTGTATGAAATGCTCAAAAACAACATTCCCGGCTTTGAAAACGCGGATATCATCATGAGCGCGCCGCAGATCGGCGTGCGCGAAAGCCGCATGATCGTGGGCGAACATGTGCTGAATGTGGAAGAGCTGAAGGCCTGCACGCGCTTTCCGGACGCCATTGCCGCGGGCAATTACGACGTGGATATCCACAGCCCGGATGGCGCGGGCACCAGCCACTATTATTTTAAGGAAGGTGAATATTACACCATCCCTTACCGCTGCCTGCTGCCCAAGGGCGCGGATAACCTGCTGGTGGCGGGGCGCTGCATCTCCTCCACGCATGAGGCGCAGGCGAGCTACCGCATCATGCCCATCGTCACCACCCTGGGCGAGGCCGCGGGCGTGGCTGCGTCGGTCGCCTGCAAGGCGGGTGTGAGCGTGAAAGCGGTGGATGTGGGGCGCGTCCAGCAGGTTTTGCGCGAAAACGGCGCGTTCCTGGGCATTTAGGGCGTTGGAGAATGGCAAAAGCCGGAAACCCCGCGCGGAAAGCGGCGCGGTTTCCGGCTTTTGCTTTGCGCACCGGCATGCGATGCCGGTGCGCGCAGCGGCTGGGCCGCAAAATGCGGAAATTTGTGTTAAGCTGTGATTTGTGCAGGTTTTTTTGCGGGCGGCGTGGTATTTATATTCACGGTTTCAGCGCTCCCTGTATAAGGAAGCGGAAATTGTGTCGCATTTTCCCGCGCGCGGGCAGGAATCCGTCCGGGGCGCGGCGAATACTATAAAGCGCATATGTGTACAAAGAAAAACGGAGGAGAAGGACGGGCGGCATGGCACAGCAGTTCAGTGAATTTCTCGCGGAGCTGAACGCGCGCGTGCGCCTGGAGGATGTGGTGGGCGAGTACGTCCAGCTCAAGCAGAAGGGCCACCGCTATTGGGGCCTTTGTCCGTTTCACAGCGAAAAATCCCCATCCTTCAGCGTGGATGCCAGCGCCCAGCTGTACTATTGCTTTGGCTGCCACAAGGGCGGCAATCTGATCCATTTTGTGATGGAAATGGAGCGGATGGAATTTATCGACGCGGTAAAGCTCCTGGCGGAACGCGCGGGCCTGGAAGTGCCCGACCGGGCGCGCAGCGGCGAAAGCCAGGCGAGCGCGCAGCTGCGCGAGGCGGTCTTTGCGGCCAACCGCGCGGCGGCGATGTTCTTTCACCAGCGGATCTGGTCCAGCGAGGGCGCCCAGGCGCGCGATTACCTTTACCGGCGCGGCCTGAACGACGCGGATATCAAGCACTTTGGCCTGGGGGCGAGCCCCTCCGGGTGGGAAGAGACGTATCAGGCGCTGCTGAAAGAGGGCTTTGAGCGGGAGATCCTGCTAAAAGCCGGGCTGGCAATCGACAAAAACGGCAAAACGTTCGACATGTTCCGCGACAGGGTCATGTTCCCCATCATTTCCGCGCAGGGGCGCGTGTTGGGCTTTGGCGGCCGCGCCATGGGCGACGCGCAGCCCAAATATCTGAACACGCAGGAGACCGTCGTGTTCAATAAGCGCCTGAACCTGTACTGCATGAACTGGCTCAAAAAAGAGCGGGGCATTGCGCGCGTTGTGCTCGTTGAGGGATATATGGACGCGGTTTCCCTGCGCCGGCATGGCGTGGAAGGCGTTGTGGCAACGCTGGGCACGGCGCTCACGGCCGAGCAGGCCGGCCTGATGGCGCGGTACGCGCCGGAAATCTGGCTGAGTTACGATGGCGACAGCGCGGGCCAGAAGGCAACGCTGCGCGCGCTGGATATTCTGGAAGCGCAAAATGCGCGCGCTCGGGTCATACTGTATCCTGATGGGATGGATCCCGACGATTTCATCCGCTCGCGCGGCGCGCAAGCGTTTCGCTCGCTCGCGCCCATGGACGCCTTTGAATTCCGCCTGCTGCGCGCGCAGGATGGCCTGGATCTCACCACGCAGGAAGGGCGCACGCAATATGCTCTCCTGGCGTGCGAGATTTTAAAGCGGGTGAAAAATCCCGTGGAGCTGGAAAATTATGTTTCAATAGTGGAGAAACGCACAGGCTTTGAGCGCGATGTGCTGTACCGGCAGATCGGCACGGCTCCTGTGCAAAAGCCGCCGTCCGCGCGGCCGCGGCGCATCGCGCCCGCCAAGGCCCCGCCGGATTACGTGCTGGCGCAGCGGCGCCTGGTGGCGCTCAAGGCGGCGAACCTTTTGCCCGATGGCGCGGTGCGCGCCGCGGATTTCGACGATGCGGTCTGCCGCGCCCTGTTTGAGGGGCTGTGCGCCGGGCGCTCGCCGGGGGAACTCGTGGGCGAAGCGGAGGACGGCGAGGCGCGCGCGCAGGCGCTGGGCGCGCTGGAAGACGAGGCGTTGCCCCAGGACGCGGAGGAAGCGCTGAAAACCGCGCAGCAATGCCTGGGCAGCATCCGGCGGCATCGCCTGGAAGAGCAGATTGCCGCCGCGCAGCGGGAAATCGCCGCAGTGGGCGAAGGAGAGCGGCGCAAGGAACTGATGGAGCAGCTCAACGGGCTGCTCGCGGAACTGGATCGTTTTTGACCGGTCGAAAGGAGTGATTCACTTGAGCAAGCTGAATGCAGAGGCCATGCAGGCCCGCATAAACGATCTGATTGAGACCGGTAAAGCCAAGGGCGTATTGACGTATAATGAAATTATAGACACGCTGGGAGAGACCGAGCTGGTTTCCGAGCATTTTGATAAGATTCTGGATACGCTGGCCGGCATCGGCATAGAGATCGTCAAGGATGAGCCGATGGAGGAACCGGAGCCGGAACCCGACGTGCTCAACAACACGCCCGAGGAAGAAATCGATATTTCCGTGCCCGAGGGCATTTCTATCGACGATCCGGTGCGCATGTACCTCAAGGAAATCGGCAAGGTGCCGCTGCTTTCTGCGGAGGAAGAAATTGAGCTCGCCAAGCGCATGGAACAGGGCGATATCGCCGCCAAAAAGCGGCTGAGCGAGGCGAATCTGCGCCTGGTGGTTTCCATCGCCAAGCGCTATGTGGGGCGCGGCATGCTGTTCCTGGATCTGATCCAGGAGGGCAATATGGGCCTGATCAAGGCCGTGGAAAAATTTGATTACCGCAAGGGCTACAAATTTTCCACCTACGCCACCTGGTGGATTCGCCAGGCGATCACCCGCGCCATTGCCGACCAGGCGCGCACCATCCGCATTCCCGTGCACATGGTGGAAACCATCAACAAGCTGATCCGCGTGTCGCGCCAGCTGCTGCAGGAATATGGCCGCGAGCCGCAGCCCGAGGAAATCGCCGCGGAAATGGGCATTTCCGAGGATAAAGTGCGCGAGATCATGAAGATCGCGCAGGAACCGGTTTCGCTGGAAACGCCGATCGGCGAGGAGGAAGACAGCCATCTGGGCGACTTCATTCCCGATGACGACGCGCCCGCGCCGGCCGAGGCCGCCGCGCGCACGCTGATGAAAGAGCAGCTTTTGAACGCGCTCAAGACCCTGACCCCGCGCGAAGAAATGGTGCTGAAGCTGCGCTTTGGCCTGGAGGACGGCCGCCAGCGCACGCTGGAAGAGGTGGGCCGCGAATTTAAGGTCACGCGCGAGCGCATCCGCCAGATTGAGGCAAAGGCGCTGCGCAAGCTGCGCCATCCCAGCCGTTCGCGCAAGCTGAAGGAATCGCTGGATTGATGCTGCGCCTGGATGAACGGTTGCGCGCCATCCTGGAGCTGGCGCCTCCCTGCCGCTGTTTTGCAGATATTGGCTGCGATCATGGCCGCCTGGGCGCGCAAATGCTCCTTTCGCAGCGGGCGCAGCGCGTATGGTTTACGGATATTTCCGCGCCTTCCATCGCAAAGGCGCGCCGCCTTATCGGGCAACTGGGGCTTAGCGATCGCGCCGTCTTCCGGGTTGGAGACGGCGCTCGTGCGCTTGGTGAGGCGCCCGAGGCGGCTGCCATCGCGGGCATGGGCGCGGCCACCATCGCGGATATTTTGCGCGCGGGCGCGGACAGGCTGGGCGGCGCGCGCCTGATTTTGCAGCCCAATCTGGATGAAAGCGAGCTGCGCGAATTTTTGCAGCGCGCCGGTTACGCCATCCAGCGGGAGCGCGTGGTGCGCGCGGCCGGGCGCTGGTATGTGCTGTTGCTCGTTTGCAGGGGCGAAATGCGCCTGAGCGAGGCGGAGCGCATCGCGGGGACGGCGAGCATGCGGGAAGACGCGCAGGCGTATGAAGGATATGCGCGGTTTCGCATCCGCGTAGCGAAAAAGGCGCTGGATGGCGCGAGAAATGGCCGCGATGGGCGGGAAGAGACGCTTGCCCGCGCACTGGCCATCTGGGAGGAGGCCATACGATGACGGTGCAGGACGCGCTTTGCGCGCTGGATCGCGTGTTTCCCTTTGCGCTGGCCGAGGAATGGGACAACGTGGGGCTGCTGTTGGGCAACGCGCGGCAGGAAGTTACGGGTTGCGTTGTGGCACTGGACGCGACGGAAGAAGCGCTGGATTTTGCCCGCGCGCAGGGCGCGAACCTTTTGGTTACGCACCATCCGGTGATGTTTCGCGCGCGCAGGCGGCTGGCGGAAGACGATGTGGAGGCGCGCTTTTTGTGCCGCGCCATTCGCGAAAGGGTTTCGCTGATTGCCGCGCATACCAATTTTGATAACGCGCCTGGCGGCATGAACGATTGCCTGGCCGCCGCGCTGGGGCTAACGAACGTTTTGCCCCTGGAAAACGGCCTGCGCGTGGGCGCGGCGGCGCGGCGCGATTGGGCCGCAGAAGCGCAAAACCGGCTGGGCGCGCCGGTGCGGGTGTATGGATCGCCCGTGGGTGCGCGCGTGGCCGTGTGCGGCGGCGCGGGCGGCGAATTTTGGAAAACTGCCCTGGCCGCGGGGGCGGATGTGTATCTCACCGGCGAAATCCGCTATCATGAGGCGCTGGAAGCGGCCCAATCGGGGCTTTGCGTGCTGGAAGCGGGGCATGGCCCCACGGAGCGCGTGGGCCTTAAGGCGCTGGCGCAGGCGCTGCCGGGGACGGTTGCGATTTTTGGCTGAAATATTGAACGCCTTGGGAGGGTATAAATATGCAGTTGGATTTGTTGTGGCAGTACATGCAGGTGGATATGGACGCGGAGCGCTTTGAAAACGAGATGCGCAATTCGCCCAACCGCCAGCAATTGATCAAGCAGCGGGATTTCCTGCGCGACCAGCAGACGAACATGGCCCGCATTGAGGACGATGTTACAGGCATGATCGACCGGTTGGAGGCCGTGCGCGATGAGGCCTCGCGGCTGCAATCCCTGCTGGACGCGGCGCGCGAGGCGCTGGAAAACGATCCGCCCAAGACGGCCGAAGAAGTGGAAGAGCGGCTCGCATCCGTGCAGAAGCTGATGGATTCGCTCAGCCGCTATGAGCAGGAACTGAAAAAGATGCAGAAGGACGCCGTCACGCGCGACCGGCAGCAGAAGGAAGTGCGCATCCGCGCCGCGCGCACGAAGGCGGAATTTGATGCGCTGAAAAAGGAATACGACGTGGAATTCAAGCGCGACAGCGAAAAGCTCGCCTCCCTGCGCGCCACGGCGGAAAAGGAGGCGCGCAAGGTCGATCCCAACCTGCTCCTGCGCTACCGGCAGATCAAGCAGCACGTATCGCCGCCCATGGCGAAACTGGTGGGCAACCAGTGCGGCGGCTGCTTTATGACGCTGCCGTCGGCCAGCCTGAAAAAAATCGTGGGCGAAGATGCGGTTGTCGAGTGCGACAATTGCGGGCGCATCCTCTACGCCCCGGAGGGAGAATGATCGATACCCTGCGCCTGGCCAGGGGCCAGCGGCTGATCGCCATCAGCGATGTGCATGGGCACATCCGTCAGCTGCACGCGCTCCTGGATAAGGTGCAGTATTGCGATGCCGATGCGCTGGTCTTTGCCGGCGATTACATAGAGCGCGGCGCGCAGAGCCTGCCGGTGCTGGAATTTGTCGCGCAGCTTTACGCCCGGAATCCGCAGAATGTGCGCCTTCTCCTGGGCAATTGGGATATGGGCATCCTTTCCGCCATTGAAAAGGGCGATTGCGCGCTTTTGTACAAAAATATGCAGCGGTTCAAGGCATACGCGGGGAATACGCTGTATAACGAGATGTGCGCGCGCGTGGGCATGGATTCGGGCAGTGAATCCGCCATGCGGGCGGCGCATTCCAAAGTGATGGAAAAATTCGGCGCGTTGATCCGCTTTTTTCTCGAGCGGCCCATCGTGCTGGACGCGGGGGAAATGGTATTCGTGCATGGCGGCCTGCCGCACGGCGGGCTGCAGGCGCTGGATCCCGGCCACCCCTACGGCTGTATGAAATTCGATGATTTTCTTTGGCAGGACAGCGTTTTCGCGCGGCCGGTCGTCTTTGGCCATATGCCAGTGGTCAACGGCCGGCGCCATGTGCCGTGCGCTCTGCCGTATTTTGACGCGCGCCGCAACGTGATCGGCATTGATGGCGGTTGCGGCGTGAAACACGAAGGCCAGCTCAACGCGCTCCTCTGGCGCGACGGGGTGTTTTCCTGCGATTGCGTCAGCGGCGATCTGCCCGTGGTGCGCGCGAAAAGCGCGCAGGCGGAAAGCGCGGATTCCCTGAGCGAGCACTATTTTGAAACGGTGAGCGTGCTGGGCCGGGAAGGGCCGCTTGCGCGCGTCCGCCACGAGGATACGGGCCGCGTTTTGTGGACGGTCGCCAGCCGCCTTTGGCAGAAAGACGGGAAGAGCCACGCGGAAACAACGGATTACGCGCTGAGCGTGGAGGAGGGCGACCTGCTCCGCGTGGTGTATCAGACGCCGCGCGGGTTGCTTGCGCAGAAAAACGGCGTCACCGGCTGGTATTATGGCGCCTGGGAGGCGTAGCGAAGAGGATTTGGCAAAAGCTGCGCGCTGCGGGGCAACCCGCTTTTTTGCGCCGTTTTTGCGAGATTTTACTTGACGAAGCGCCGCGCGCGTGATAAGCTGTGCCTTGGGTTGTGAGGGCGCTGGGCGGTCGCGGGCGCGCTTGCGTCCGAGGAAAGTCCGAGCTCCACAGGGCAGGGTGCCGGCCAATTACCGGTGGAGGCGACTCCAAGGAAAGTGCAACAGAGATATACCGCGAACCCGGCGTTTGCCGGGCGCAAGGGTGGAAAGGCGAGGTAAGAGCTCACCAGCGGCATGGCGACTTGTCCGCTCTGTAAACCCCACCTGGTGCAAGATTGATAGGGGAGCATATGCGGCGGCCCGTCGCGCTCCCGGGAAATCGCTGGAACCCGCTGGCAACCGCGGGTCTAGATAGATGACCGTCCACGACAGAACTCGGCTTA
>DVJN01000011.1 GCA_018716755.1 Candidatus Alectryocaccomicrobium excrementavium | reverse complement strand
CCCCATTGCCCTCGCTGTCCCGGCAGCATTGGCTCTAAAATCGCCCACGCTTTGTCGCTGATATCATGCCGATGCTGTGATTTCTCCATGATGACACCCTCTTTACTGTGATAGTGCCATTATATCACTTGCCTCGTGTAGACGCAACCTAGCGTTTTTCCGGCCGCCCGGCGAGCATGCGCGCGAGCAGCTGTTCGTAAATGGGCTGGGTGCGCAACCCATCTGCCACCAGATACGCGCACAGAGAAACCAGGGAAACATTCAAAAATTGGGAGAAGCTGCCCGTCATTTCGCAGATGAGGATGATGCCGGTGATGGGCGCGCGCACGATGGCGGCGAAGATGCCCGCCATGCCCAGCGTGACAAAATTGGGCAAATAGGCGCTGGAAATCCCCACCATTTGCGCGCCGCCCGCAAAAATGCCGCCGCTCAGCGCGCCCAGCACCAAAAGCGGCAGGAAGATGCCGCCCGGCACGCCGGAACCAAAGCTGGCCATGGAAAACAAAAATTTGGCCACGAACAGGAAGACAAGCGTTTCAATGGCCATCCCCGCGCCGGTTTGGGCCACGAGCTCGTGCCCGCTGCCCAGCACTTGCGGCGCGGCCAGGGCCAGGAGACCCGCGAGGAGAAAGGGAATGGCCGTGCGCGCGTAGCGGTTGCGCACGCGGGCATAGAGATTTTGGCTCAGTGCGACGCAGCGGTTATACAGCGCGCCAGCGCAGCCCAGGAAGATGCCCAGGAGCGGCATCAGCCAAAGGTACTTCAGGGGCATGATGGTCAGCGCGCCCAGCGCAAAAATGGGCGCGTTGCCCACGATGGCGACGGAAAGCAGGTTCGCCACGATGGAAGCCGCCATGGAGGAAACCAGCACATCGGCGGAAAAGCGCTTTTGCACTTCTTCCAGCGCAAAAAGCACGCCGGCAAAGGGGGCGTTGAACGCGGCGGACAGGCCCGCGCAAGCGCCGAGGGTCATGATCAGGCGGGAATCCTCCCGGTCGCGCGTGATTTCCGCCGCGCCCTTGCCCGCCATGGCGCCCAGCTGGATGGATGGACCCTCGCGACCCAGCGAAAGGCCCGCGCCAATGGCGAGCGCGCTGCCCAAGAATTTGGCCAGCAAAACGCGCCACCATTTCTGGTCGATGTGCCCTTCCATTTCGGCTTCCAGCTGCGGAATGCCCGAACCCGAGATGAGGGGGTCCCATTTTAACAGGAGCGTTACAAGGCCCGCGAGGCCGAGCAAAACGGCGAACATGGCTGCGATATAGCCGGGCTTGCCGGGGATCAGCGCGATGGCCTGCGCGCGCAAAGCGTCTGCGCGGCTGATCGTCAGGCGCAGCGCGATGGCCACCAACCCCGCAAACGCGCCGGAAAGCACGCCTTCCAGCACCAGTTTGTAGCGAAAGGGATGGCGGTAGGGGGCGGAAGCGGTGGGCAAAAATTTGTGGAACACAGCGCATCATCCTTTTATGATTCATATGTTTTATTATACAGGGCGGGAATTGTGTTTCCCGCATGGTACGCGTAAATTTTCTGCACACAATGGCGCTGGCGCGCCAGAAACGCAAGATGCGGCGCGAGATGGCAAAGCATGGAATTTCCTCGCGACAGTGCAAAGATATGCGCTGCATTTTTGTGGCATTGGTGCGAATGCGGATACACAATATAACCACGGCATAGCTTGTATTTCAGCATGCGGTCTGGTACAATACAGGTATAAAATATGCGTTCGATTTGCGCACGGGCTGGTGCGGATGCAGTAAAGGCAAAAGGAAATGGCAGCGGCCGGAAAAGCGGCCGCATGGAGGGCAGTATGGCGATTCACCCGCAGATGTATAAAGAGCTGGAGGCGCTGCGGCAAAGGCTCAAGGAAGAGGGGCGGCAGGCGCAGGGCAGGACGCCGGTCGTTTGCAGTGACGACGCTCTCGCGGATATCGCGCAGTTGCAGCCGCAGAAGTTGAGTGATTTTGATGGCATCGCGGGCATTGGCAAAACCTTTGTGGAAAATTATGGCGGGCAGTTCCTGGCCGTGGTGCGCAAATACGCGCAGTCGGATGCGGAAAGGGCCGTGCGCATGGGCGAATCCACGGTGGAAACGCTGAAGGAATTGGAGAAAAAGCTCGTGAGCATCAACCGGCGCAACCGGCTTTTGTATATGCGAAGGGCTTCGTCCAAATACGCGTATGATCTGTTCAGCGGGGAAAATGCGCTGGCGCAGCGCGTTTTGTTTGGGGCGGGCAAGCCGGTTGTGGTGGTGGACGTGCTGCATCCCATCAGCGAATCGGCCGAGATGGAGGCGGGGAAGCATCGCAAAATCGTGCAGCTTTTGCGCGAGGCCAATAAGGATTTGCGGGAAAAGGGGCAAAACGATTTGTATATCGGTTACCCCTTTGTCATCGGGCGACTGCCGGGGGAAGACTTTGACGTGCGCGCGCCGCTGGCGCTGTTCCCTGTGACGGCGGAGCGCAGCGCCACTTCGGTGGAGCTGGCGCTGGACGAATCGCGCGATATCGTGATGAACACGACCTTGATTCTGGCGCACTATAAATTCAGCAATCTTTCCAGGCCCCTGCCTGCCGGCACGGTAGACACCGTGGCAGAGGAGGACTTTTTGGATGGCGTGCTGGATTTTTTTGCGCACAACGAGCTCCCCATCCGCGACGATGGCCGGGAAATGCGCAGATTTGCCGAGTACAGGGCGGAAGAATTCCCGCGCTTTGCGCCGGGCGAGCTGGTGCTGGAGCCCTGCGCGGTGCTGGGCAAGTTTCCCGTTTGCGCCAGCTCCATCCAAAAGGATTTTGATGAGATCCTCAAGCGCAACGAAATCAACGCGCTATTGAGCGACTTGCTCCAGGGGGAGCAGGATGTGGATTTTTATGCGGAAGAAGGCGCGCCTTCCTTTGAACCCGTTGGCCCGGGGGAGGATATTTCCGAGCGGGATCTTACGTATATCCGTGCGCTGAATGGCTCGCAGGAAACGGTGCTGTGCGCCATGGACGCAACGGATGAACTGGTGGTGCAGGGGCCGCCTGGTACGGGCAAATCGCAGACCATCATCGGCCTGATCGCCAAATTTGTTTCCGCCGGTAAAACGGTGCTGATGGTATCGGAAAAGAAGACCGCGCTGGATGTGGTGTATTCCCGCCTGGGCGATCTGCACCAGTACGCGCTCTTGATCGACGACGTGGGCAATAAAGAGGCGTTTTACCGCCAGCTTTCCCGCATGGTGTCGCTGGGGCAGCGGCCCGAGGGCGAAGAAATTTCCGCCGGCGGCGTGGCGGACGATATTGACGGCTTTGTCCAGCGCCTGCGGGCCATTGCCAGCGCGCTGTACACGCCGGATGATTTCGGCATTGAACCATATAAATTGTATTTGCACAGCCAGCGCATCCATCTGGCGGACGATGCGCAGCGTGCGCGTGCGCAGCGCATCCGGCAGGAGCGGGATGCCTGTCTTTCGAATCTGACGTATGCGCCGCTGAGCGCGATGCACGAGCGGTTTTCCGACGCGGCGTTTTTCCAGCAGCTGGAAACGTTCCAGGGCATTGTGGAGGCATATCCCTGGATGGGCAGGATGCGCACAGACCTGGATGAGTACGAAGCGTTGAGCGGGCAGGAAAAGCTCGAAGCGCTCCAGAAAGCGATTGCGGAATGGAAGGGGAAGAATCCGCTGGTGCGCTTCTTTGCGCGCAGGCGCCTGCTGGAGCAGGTGGATGCCGCGTATGAGGCCTGCTTCTTGGCGGGGGACGCGCGGGAAACGCGGGATTTTCTCCTGGAAGGGATCGACGAGGTGGCGCAGGGCGCGCGCCGGTATACGGAATATCAAAATTTGAAACTGGTGTATGAACAACTGTCGGATATGGAACGCGCGTATTTCGCGGCGTTGCTGCGCATCAAGGCCGCGTTTGGCGAACCGGCTGGCGAGGCCAACGACGAGCTGTTCAACGCCCTGCTCAACGAGCGCATTGCGAAATTTGAGGCGGCAAACCGCGCTCTTTTGCGCGATATCGAAGATTTTGATGGCATTGTGCGCGCGCTGGGCAACGCGATCTCCAGCAAACAGGCGCTTTCCCGCGCCAGGCTGGAGCGCGTGCTGGCCGAAAGCATGCTGGGCGTGACGGTTTCCAAGCGCCATGGGGAAATTTTGCGGGCGTTGGAGAGCAAGCGCAAGTGGAGCGTGAACAAATTCATTCAGAAGTTCGATTTTGAGCTCTTCCGCAGCGTGAAAATCTGGCTGCTCACGCCGGAGGTCGTTTCCGAGATCATTCCGCTGCAAAATGGCATATTTGATCTGGTGGTGTTCGACGAAGCCTCGCAAATGTATGTGGAAAAGGGGCTTCCCTCGATCCTGCGCGCGAAAAAAGTCGTCGTCGCGGGGGATCACCGGCAGTTGCGTCCCTCCAAGCTCGGCGCGGGCCGCCTGGAAACGGATCTGGAAGAAATGGCGGAGGGCGCGGACGCTGCTCTGGAGGAAGAGAGCCTTCTCGATTTGGCGCGCTTCCGCTATCGCGATGTAATGCTGAATTTCCATTACCGCTCGCAATACGAGGAACTGATCGCGTTTTCCAATAGCGCGTTTTACGGCGGAAAACTGCACGTATCGCCCAATGTGCATTCTCCCGTGCTGCCGCCCATTCAGGTTCACAAGCTCGAGGGCGCGCGCTGGGTGGATCGATCCAATCAGGCGGAGGCGGAGCGCATCGTCGCCATGCTGCGGGAGTTCTTCGCCACGCGCCAGGAGGAAGAAACGGTAGGGATTATCACTTTTAATGTGGGGCAGCGGGAACTGATCGAAGATTTGATCGACGCGCAATGCGAAGAGGACGAGGAGTTTGCCACCGTCGTGCGCGAAGAAATGCGCCGCCGCAAGGATGGGGAAGACATTGGCCTGTTCGTGAAGAACATCGAAAGCGTGCAGGGCGACGAGCGCGATGTGATCTTTTTCTCCATTGGCTACGCGGCCAATGAAAAGGGCACATTGGCGCACAATTTTGGCTGGCTCAACCAGCGGGGCGGCGAGAATCGCCTGAATGTGGCCATCAGCCGCGCGCGCAAGCAGATCCACATTGTAACGTCGTTCTTCCCCTCGGAACTGCATGTGGAAGACGCCAAGAATGAGGGGCCGCGCATTCTGAAGAAATATTTGGAATACGCCTTTGCCATCAGCGCGGGCGACCGCGAGGGCGCGTGCGCTATTTTGGCCTCTTTTGAAGGCGCTCGCGTGCAAAGAGCGCGGCAGGAAGAGGAGAAGGAATGGAAAGACCGGGTGCGCGCCGCATTGGTGGAAAAGGGCTACCAGGTGGAGGCAGACATTGGCATTGGCGGGTATACCATCGATTTGGCGCTCCGCAAAGGGGACGCCTATGTGCTGGGCATTGAGTGCGACAGTTCCCTGTATCGGGAGCGGCAGTCTGCGCGGGAGCGGGATTATCACCGGCAAAAGTATCTGGAATCCAGGGGCTGGCGCATCCACCGCCTTTGGAGCATGAACTGGTGGAAGGATCCCGCGCGGGAAATCGAGTGCATTTTGCATGCGGCGGAAAGCGCGGCAGGATGAGCGCTTTTCTCCCCGGCTCATATGTATGCGTGGGGCAGTGAAAGAACGAGAGCTCTTTCACTGCCCCTTTAAGATACAGGAGGGTTATTTCGCGTTGGGGATCAGGCGGATCACGCGGATGGGGAGAGGTTCTTCCCCTTCCACCGGCGCAAAGTCCAGCGTGAAGGAAAGTTCTTCGCCCTCGACCGCGAAGGGAAGCTCGCTTTCCGCGCCGTCCGCCTCCAGCAGCGTTAGCGTATACCCCTCAGCAGCGCGGCGGGAAGGCGCGTGCACTTTCCCCCCCTGGTTTGCAATGGCGCTTTTACAAAGCATCTCGCTTCCGCCGGTCCCGTTTGCGCAGGAAGAAATAATACGCAATGCACAGGGCGAGATTCACCAGCCCGGAAAACGGGATTGCCAGGCTGATCATAAACATGCTCGTATTGGGCAGCTGGCTGAGGTAAGAGGAAAGCGGGATGCGCACCAGAAAAGCGGAAAGCAGGCCCTGCAACATGACAAAAGCCGTGTGCTCCCGGCCGTTGAAATAGCCCAGAAAGCAGAAGGTAAGGGGAATCATCAGGTATTCCCAGGCGGTGCCGTGCAAATATTCCGCCGTTGCCGCGATGACGGCGGGATCGTTGCCAAAGAAGGATGCCAGAAATCCGCCGAAGCAAAACGTCAGCACGAACATCACCATGCCAAAGCAGAAGGAAATGCCCTGTGCCAGAAACAGCGACCGGCCGGCGCGGCTTTTGTTCCCGGCGCCCATGTTTTGCGCCACAAAAGTGGACAGGGCGGACATGAACGCCATGGGCACGATGGAAAGAAATACGTATAGTTTCTCTGCAATGCCCACGGCCGCCGAAGCGATGAGGCCAAGGCCATTGACGATGCTGGTGATGATCAAAAAAGACAGGCTGGTAAGAAAATCCTGCAGGGCGATGGGGGAACCCACGCGCAGGATGCCGCCAATGGCCTTGCCGCCTACGCGCCAGGGGTTTTCCAGCGCGAAGGGGAGCGGATGGCGGCGGATATAGCCCAGCGAAAACAGCACGCTGGTAGCTTGCGCGATGACCGTAGCCAGCGCTGCGCCGGAGGCGTTCATGTCAAACACGCCCACGAAGAGCAAATCCAGCGCTACGTTCATCAGGCAGGCGATCAGCACGAACAGAAAGGGGGAACGCGAATTGCCCAGCGCACGGAATACGCCGCTGATGCCGTTGTAGGCGGTGATAAAGACGATGCCGGCGGAGCAAATGCGCACATAGCGCACCGTTTCGGCCATGGCTTCTTCTGGCACGTTCATCAGCCGGGCCGCCTGCGGGGCGAATAGCAGCATGATGGCGGTGAGCACGGCGGCAACAATGACAAACAGGCGGATCTGTCCCGCCACCACCTGCCCGGCGGCGGTGGAATCGTTCGCGCCCACGGCCTTTCCCAGCAGCACGGTAACGCCCATGGTAAGGCCGGTGATCAGCACCGTTACGGATTGCATCACCTGGCTGCCCGTCGCCACGGCGGAAATGCTGGCGGTAGAGGAAAATTGGCCCACCACCGCCAGGTCCACGCCGCCATAGAGCGCCTGCAGCAGCAGGGACAGCATCAGGGGCAACGCAAACTGGACGAGCGGCGCGAGAATTGGCCCGGACAAAAACATTCGGGTATACCGATCCTGGTTGTTGTTCACAAAATACCCTCCCCAAGATGATTCTGCTGCCGCGCGCTCCGGGTGGACAGGCGGGCGCGGCAGCCTTTTGCGCGTATTTTTTCATTATACCGCGCGGATTTTGCGCGAAAAAGCCCTGTGCGGCTAAAATGGGCGAAAGCATGTGTGAACAATTGCGGCGCCTGCACGGGAAATTGCGGCAAAGGGCGGGAAAGAGAGGGAAATGACGCGGATTTTGCGCGCAGCCCATCGAAAACATCGCGCTTTTCGATGGGCTGCGAAAAGGAGGGATTATACTTCTTCCCAAATGCGGCGCGCGTTTTGCAGGGAAACCAGGCTGGCGTATTTCGCGTCCTCCAGGCCCTCGAATTCGATGGCGATGTTCCCATCGTAACCGGCGGATTTGAGCGCCCCGAGGATCTCCCAGATGTCCAGGTCGCCCTGCGCCAGGATGGCGCCGCGCAGGAAGCGGCCCGCGCTGGAGCGGAACCAGTGGCCGCCGCAATCGAAGAGCGTGGTATCGCCAGGGTCGCGCTTGCGGATATAGAAATCTTTGAGGTGCACCATGGCGGTGCGCCTGGCCAACCGCTGGCTGGCAACCGACGGATCCTCATCCACGCACACGATGTTTCCGGTATCCAGCAGCAGGCCGTAATTGGCGGAATGCACGCCGTCCAGGATGCGCTCCACGCGGTCCATGCCGTTGCAGAAGAAGCCGTGGTTTTCGATCATGGTCATCACGCCGCGCTTTTCGCCATATGCACATATGCGCTGCGCGCCTTCGATGATGACGGGGAGCCAGCGCTCAAAATCCTTAAGGGTATTTTCACCGTGCGGGCGGCGGAAGGCGCAAACGTCGTGCCGCATGCGGGGCAGCCCCAGTTCCGCAGCGATGTCCACATGCATGCACAGCCGCTGGACTTCCCGCTCGAAATCCTCGCCGGTTTTGCACAGATCGGCCAACACGGAATAATTCACCAGTTCCACACCCGCGTCTTTCGCGCGGCGTACCGTTTCGCGAATGCGCTCGTGATCGATCACGCCATTTTCTTCAAACTGGTAGGCAAAGGGCACGAGTTCCGCGCAGTCTCCGCCGTTGGCGGCAATCCAATCCAGCACTTCGCCCAGCGTCATGCGGCCGCTGGAAATTTCTCCATCCAGGGAGTAAGTGGAAAGGCCAATTTTCATGGGAACAATTCCTCCTGTTCTTTTGTTTCTTGCTGGAATTATATCATGAATGCCTTGGGAATGCAAGCAAAATTCTGTTGATGGGGAGGGCATTCTTGCCAGCGCGCGGCAGAAATTGTCCCCTGTAAACTGTGCGTTTACAGGGGACAAACGATCCTGAGAAAAACTTTGTGCTTTCGGTTGTCCGGCTTACAGCACCCTGCGGCCCCAGGAGAAATTGGTCTTGTAATAGCCGCTGCTCAGCGAACTGATAACGACTTTGCCGCCCGAGGACGACGCATGCACAAACTGGCCGTTGCCCAGGTAGATGCCGGTGTGGTCGCTCAGGTCGCTGTCGCTGACGGTATTGAAGCACACGATATCGCCGCGTTTCAGGTCGCTGATGTTTTCGATCTTGGTGCCGTCCTCATAGCCCTGCGTTTGCGCGGAGCGGGAGAGGGAGACGCCAACCTGCTTGAAAGAATAGTATACCAGGCCGGAGCAGTCGTAAGAATTGGGGCCGGAGCTGGCGAACACATACGGTTTGCCCAGCTGCGCCAACGCGGTTTCGCACACGATCTCCGCCTTGGACTTGTCCGGCGCGGCGACGGAGCCGCCACTGCCGCCTTCCTCCGAAGGCTGTTCCATATCGTCCGGGCAGGCCTTTGCGCTGGAGGAGAACAGGCTGCTCATCGTGCGGGAACCGGCCTTGCCATCGGTGGAGAGCCCCATGACCTTTTGATACATGGCCACGGCGGTCTCGGTCAGCGCGCCATAATCGCCATCCACCGAGCTGCTGAAATAGCCCAGATAGGTCAGGCGCGTTTGCAGGCGCACGACGTCTTCGCCTTTATCGCCCTTGGAGAGGGAGACCGAACGGATGGAGCAAGCCTTTGCGTTGGAAGAATACAGGGCAGCCTGCGTTTTCGCGTCCGCGATGCCCGATTCGGAGAGGCCCGCTTCCGCCTGGAAGCGCTTCACAGCCGCCGTGGTGATGAGCGAATAATTGCCGGTCGGCACGCCGTCAAAGTAACCCAATTCTTCCAGGCGCGATTGCAGCTTGGTGACCTGCGAGCCGGAAGAACCGCTCTTGAGCGTAACGTACTCCGCAACCGTGAGGGCGCTCTTTTTGCAATAGCCGATTTCACCGTTTTTTTCCACGCGGGCCCAGCTGCCGTTGGTGGCCAGCACATTTACGGTGTTGCCTTCCTTCAGCGTGCCCAGCACCGTGCTGCTCGTGCTGGCGGAGGCATAAATCGTTACGTCGTCGTTGGCGACGGCAGTTTGCGCGTCGGATGTGTCGTATTCCACCTTGGCCAGCCCGCTCTTGCGCGCGTAGCCAATCGCGCCGTCTTCGCGCTCGATCTTGGCCCAGTTCTGGCTTTCGGCCTGCACCGTCACGATCATGCCGGTTTTCAGCACGCCCAGGGATTCGCCAGCATCGCTGGCCTGGCCATAGACATACAGGTTGGTGGTTGCAGCTGCCTGATAGGGGGTTACAGATTTGAGATTTTCCGATTCGTTGCTGGCGGCGCGCAGGCCATCAAGCTTGGTGTAGCCCGTATTGCTGCCCCTGGTGATGTAAGCCCAGGTATCGTCCTTCGCGCTGACGGTCACGCTTTCCCCTTCGTTCAGATAGCCGATTTGCGTGGCGCCGGTGCTGGGCGCATCGTAAACATAGACGCGCGCCTTGGCAATGGCGGTGTAGGAAGTTACGGAATCCAGCCCGTTCCCGATTTGCAAACCGCTCAGCGGCGTATAGCCATAATTGCCATTTTTCATGACATAGGCCCAGGAATCGTTTTTCTTCAGCACGGTTACGCTGTTGCCCGCGTTGAGGTAGCCAATGCGTTCCGCGCTGGAAGAGGGAGCGCAATGAATGTAAATCTTTTCTTTGGCCGTGGCCTCGATATCGTCCACAGAGACCATATCGCTGCCATCCTCCTTGTTGTCCCCCACTTCTGTGCCGAGATGGGTGACAAAGCCCGAAAGTAGGGTATAGCCGACCATGCCGTCGTTTTCCACGCGCACCCAGTCGCCATTCACGTCTAACATAATGAGTTTTGTACCGGGCTTTGCCGTGCCGAGCCGCGCGCTGGAGGTGGAGGCCTCCATATACACGGTGGCGCCCTCGCTGTCCACGGTCCCGGTCTGCTCCGAATAGCCGTATTTGGATTGGCCCAGGCCTCCGAGGAAAGTATAGCCCTGCGCGATCTGCGCCCAACCATCTTTTTGGGCATACAGCGTGATGGAATCGTCGCGCGAAAGCGTGGCGACCACCTTGCTGTCAATGTCGGCGGAAGCATATACTTTCAGCCTGGTGGCGGTGACATAGCCCTTTTGCCCTTCGCCTGCCGGCAGCTGTTCTTCCGTTTCTTCTTCCGCGCTGTTCAACTCCATATCCACGATGCGCGCGTAGCCGGTGTTGCCTTTATAGGAAATTTTGGCAATCCCGTCGGAAGCGGCGAGCACGGTCACGACGGTTCCCTTTTCCAGCGAACCCACTGCGCTATAAGAAGAACCGGGGCCGCTGCGCACCACCATTTCATTCGCAGTCACGGTGGCGGTTGCCTCCGCGTTCGCTGCCAGGGGCAGCGCGAAACTGAAAATCAGGATGAGTGCCAGCAGGCGTTTGGTTATGTTCATCTTCGCTTTTCTCCTCACCGTATTGTGATATTTGCGCGTAAAAAGAGCATCAGCAGCCGCTGATACTCTGGTTTGAGCGCATGTTTCCATCTTTTGAGTACCAGTTTTCGCTGTCCTCTAAAATATTACGACATGCCCTCTGGATTTTCCTTCAAGTTGCAATGTAAAATATATTAGACGGAAATAGTTTTGAAATATATCGTCACAGATCGAGCTTCATGTCGCCCTCGTGGATCCAGCCGCGCTTGCGCATGAATTCCGAAATGGCCAGGGACAACCCGGCGGGCAATATGATATGAAGCAGCAGCATCTTGATGAGAATGGGTCCGGCACTTTCGTAAAGCGACATCACTTCCCAGGTACCGATTTGGCCCACGAAGCCGCTGGTGCCCATGCCGGCAGCCACGGAAGCGTTGTACATGGGCAGCACTGTGGTCGCCAGCGGACCGAGGATGGCGGAAGTCAACGTGGCGGGAACCAGAATCGCGGGGTGCTTTAAGATGTTGCCCACCTGGAGCATGGAGGTACCCACGCCCTGCGCGATCAGGCCCCCCACGCGGTTTTCGCGATAGCTGGCCACGCCAAAGCCCACCATCTGGCAGGAACAGCCCACCGTAGCCGCGCCAGCGGCCAGCAGCAGGCCGGTGTCCATCGTAGCGGGATCGCCTGTGAAAATCACTGCGGCGAGCGCGGCGGAGGAAATCGGCGCGGTGAGCACCAGCCCAAAGCATACGGAGATGACGATGCCCATGGGGATGGGTTGCAGTGTCGTTGCCATGGCCAGGAAATTTTGCAGCGCGTTGGTGGCTATGGTGATGGGCGGATTGAGGAAGCGCGCCACCAGGCCGCCGGAAACCACCGCCACGATGGGCACCACGATGATATCCAGCTTGGTTTTGCCCTTCACCAGCGTGCCCAGTTCCGCGGCCACGATGGCGGCGATATACGCGCCCAGCGGGCCGCCGCTCACAAAGGCAGGCACAAAATCCGCCGCGCCGGTAAAATTGAAATCGCCGGAATAGCCCAGCGCGCCCACGGCCGCGCAGGAGAACAGCGCCAGCGGCGTGGCTTTCAACCCATAGCCAACGGCTACGCCAATGGCCGCGCCCACCACGGGGGAGCTGGCGCCTACAATGCTGGAAAAAGGCGTCAGGAACGAAAGAAATTCAATTTTGGCGAGCTGGCCCAGGATGGTGCCAATGATCAGGGACGCGAACAGCCCCAGCGCCATCGCGCTCATTGCATCCAGAAGATAGCGCTTGTAAGCCTTTTTGAGAATGGACACCGCAGAGCACCTCCACGATAAGTTTTCAATATTATACCGGGAGCGTGTTGCATTTTTAGGCGAGTTGGGTAAAATTCCAGATATATATCGCGCGGGAAGCCAACGCTTCCCGCGCGCAAAAAAGTCATCAGGGCTTTTTCTCTTCGGAGCCCTTTTCCTCCTCCGGCTTTTTGCCGAGGCTGCCGCCGGTGAGCTCGCTGGCGGAGCGGGAAAATTTTTCGCCGATCAAGCGCCACTTCCCCGTGGAAACCAGTGCGTACACGCCTGCGCCGAGCACAGCGATGGCGATCAGCCACCACAGGCCGGAAAAGCCCGCGCTGCTTCGCGCGCCGGCGGCTTCCTCGGCTTTCGCGCTGCCACCGAATACCACTTCATTGATTACGTTGGCCATCAGTTCCGTGGCGGAGATGGCCTTTTCCTTTTCCAGCGTGTGCGTGCCGAATTCCAGCAGAATGGACTGCGGATACAGTTCCTGGTTGTAGTTCCCCTTGCCGATGAAAATGTCCTTGATCAATCCGGGGTACATTTCATCCGCTGCGGCCTTGAGTTCCTTGGCAAATTCGCGGTTGGCCGCGGCGTTGGGGTTGGAGCGCCCCACCAGCAGGCGCACCTTGCTCATCTCCTCGCCATGCACCTCGGTTTCGTACTCCTCCGGGTCGGGGATGCCGTCGCGGTGAATGTCGATGAGCATATCGGGGTTGCCCTGCAGCAGCTCTTCCGCCGTGCGGCGCGAGCGGCTGTAGGCGCCCGCGTCGTGCGGGAGGAAGGTATCCTTCGAGTATTCCACGGAAATGCCCAGCGCCTCCAGGTTTTCCTGCAGGGCCTCGCCCACGTCGAAGATGCCCGCGCCTTCTTCCAGGCTGGCCGCGCCATCGGAGGGCTCATAGGATTCGTCGCTGTGGGTGGAATACATGGCGACGCGCTTTTCTCCATCGCCATCCGCGCTTTCCGCCGCCAGCGCCGCGTCTCCGGCGGAAGCGCTTGCCCCGGCCGCCGGTTCCCCGCCCATGTGGCGGGCTGTGGCGATGCACAGCGCGTCGTCTACCGCGATCACGCGATAGAGCTGGTTGCCGCTGGAGATATACTCGTCGCCTTCATAAATGCGTCCCGCCCGGTGCGTGAGGATTTCCCCGGCTTCCGTGCGCAATTCGTATACCGTGCCGCCGTCGTTTTCGCCTTCCTGGGCAAACAGTTCCAACGCCTGCGCGCGGGGCGCGATGGCGAGAAGGCAAAACAGCAGCACCCATATGGGCCACTTTTTTTTCGCCACAAGCGTCATTTGCGCCGTCCCTCCTTTACGATTTCGCCGCCGGTAAACTCCCGCCCGCGCGGGTTGGAGCCGTGCGTGGCGCGCTCGAGGATTTCGCCAATCAGTTCGCTGAGCATTACCGCGAGCAGGCCGGAGATCACGACCACGTCCACCGCGCCCGCGCCGCCCAGGTGTACAGCCTGATCGATGCCGTTCATGCGCAACTCTATGCCCTGCCACACATCCATGAGGATCACGCCCAGCACGCCTGCGATGAACGCGCCGCGCCGCGAACGGCCAAAGATGTAGCCGATGACGCCCGCCGCCAGACCGTAAAGATAATTGGGATCGATCCAGATGGCCTCCGGCTCATCGGGCGAAAAGCGCGCGATGGCGTATATGGCCACAGCGGTGACGAGGGAAGCGACGAGCGCGCGCAGCCGTTCCCGCCAGGACTGGCAGCGCACCAGCAAATAGACGCACAGGCCCAGGGGAATCAGCGCGCCGCCTACATTGATAAAATAGCCGCCGCCCAGCGGAATTTCCGGCAAAAAGCCGCCCGCGATGATGAGCGCGATGAACAACAACGCCTGCTTATCGGTGAGGCGCAATTTATCCAGCACCCGCTGGCCCACGCCCAACAGTACTAAAAGCCCGGCAACGATCAGTAAAATCAAACCTACGGACAATGTTCTCACCTCGGCTTTAGGATGAACGGATTTTGCAGGGCGTATACAGCGCGCGCGGATCCGCGTACCAGAAAAAATGCGCTTGGGGAGGCAGGAATATGCGCTGGATAGGAGCTTTGTTTTTTGTGGCGGCGCTCGCGATTTGGCCGGATGCCGCGCTGGAGGCTGCGCGCGGCGCGATGGAGGCGTGGGCGACGTCGGTCGCGCCAGCGCTGTTCCCCTTTGTGGCGGCGATTCCCGCGCTCACCTGCCCGGAGGCGCGCATGGCCTATGAAAAATGGCTCGGCAAGGCGATGCGCGCGCTATTTCGCGTGCCGGCGAGCGCCAGCGGCGCCATCGTGATTGGCTTTCTGGCGGGCAGCCCGGCGGGCGCGACGGCGCTCAAGCAGACCATGGCGGGTGAAACCTATACCCGGGCGGAAGCGATCCGCGCGGC
>DVJN01000077.1 GCA_018716755.1 Candidatus Alectryocaccomicrobium excrementavium | reverse complement strand
GGCGTGTACGTCATTTCTGGCATTTTTTGCGAAGAAGTGAAGGCCCGAAGGGCTGAAGTGCCGAGCACACGAAGTGCGCAGGCACGGAACACCGCGCAAGCGAAGCGCAGGGCGGTGCGAAACGGAAAAATACATTCCCGCCCCGATTGCTGGCCGTTGAAGCCCGCGAAGCGGTGCGTAGACAAGCAATCGGGAAATCTCGTTGACAAACCTTTGGTTTGTCAACGATCAGAACCGCCCCGCGGCAAATGCCGCGGGGCGGTTCTGACAAAGGATTGGTTTTCGCAATGGGCAACGTTCCAGGCGTCAATCGATGATTTGCAGTTCGACCTCGATATCCAGCACTTCGGGGTTGAGCAGCTGGTTGCCGTTTTCATCATAATAACGGGCGACGGTCAGGGTGATAACATCTCCAGCCTGGTGCTCGTCGATGATGGCGGTCAATTCCTCGTTGGTCTTGATGCGCTCGCCATCCACATGGGTAATGACATCGTATTCCTGCAGGCCGGCCGTTTCAGCGGGGCTGCCTTCTTCGATGCTGTAGATCTGGGAGCCAGCCGGGGCGTAGTTGCGCAGCGGCTCATCGGGGCCATTGTTCGTAACAACGGTCACGCCAAGGCGCGGGCGCACAACCTGGCCGTTTTCGATCAGTTCATCAATGATCGGCTTAGCGGTATTGATCGGGATGGCGAAAGCCGTACCTTCGATGATGCTGTCGTAATTGAACGAGGATTTCAGCGTGGGGATACCGATCAGCTCGCCATTGGCGTTGAGCAGCGCGCCGCCGGAGTTGCCGCTGTTGATCTGCGCGGTGGTCTGGATCACTTCGATGTTGCGGGTATAGCTGCCGCTGGCCTGGATGCCTTCGCGGTTCAAGCCGGAAATGATGCCTGTGGTGACAGTGCCATAGAGCACCTGGTTGCCCGTGCCCGGGTTACCGATGGCGATGGCCAGTTCACCCACGCGCAACGCGTCCGAATCGCCCAGCGGCACCGGCTGCGCATCCACGCTGCCTTCAAACTTCAAAACGGCGATGTCCGTGCTGGGATCCGTGCCCACGATTTCCGCTTCCATCCGCGTGCCATCCAGCCAGAGAATGTCCACGGCTTCCGCGCCGGAGATCACATGGTTGTTGGTCACGATATAGCCGCGATCATCGATGTACACGCCCGAACCATAGGCGGCTTCCGTTTCGGATGTTTCACCCGTATATGGGTTCCACACCATCGTTTTGGAAATCACCTGCACCACTGCCGGGCGAACGGCCTCGGCGATATCGGCAACAGAATAATACGCTGCGCTGCCACTCTCCGTGCTTTCCGCCTGCGCGGGATGGTTTACATATACATACCCACCCACCGAAGTGACGACAAGCGCCAGGGCGATGGCGAGCGCCCATTTCTTTAAGCTCTTCATATGGAGCACCTCTTTCTTTTCTTGATGGCTATAGTATAGCAGCCACTTTCGGAAAAGTCGTGAACGGATTGTGAATGCGCGCGGAAAAAATTGCAAACAGCGCAAAAACTCGCCCGCCACCCGCAACGAGGAGGCACTAAAAGAACGCTTTGAGCGGTTGCAAACCATCTGCCCAGGCATGCAGTATGGGCGGCCGATCCCCGCGCCGGGCCACAGCCATCACCGAACCGCGCCAGGCCCGATGCGCCTGGGCGGTATAGGATTCCTCGCCGGCGGGCTGATCGGAACCCATGCCGAGGAACTGCGCATGCGTGAAGGAAACGCGGATCAGGTTGTTCGCATAGGGAACGAGATTGCCATTGGCATCGCACACATCGATGGTGAGGAAAGAAACATCCTGCCCCGGCCAGCGGTTGCCCAGCCGCAGCGCCGCAGGCGCACCGGCGGTGCGGAAACCGGCTTCGCCCTGGGCGCAGCCTGCCCGATACGCAACAACGCGCAGTTCGCCCGGCTGATACGTCACGCGGAATACGCAGCGGTATTGCGCGTCCATGGGCTTGCGGCCCAGCGAAACGCCATTGAGGAACAGCTCGCACGCATCCGCGCGGGCGAATACATGCACCTCGGTTTCCCGGCCTTCGCAGCCGGGGAATGTCCATCCCTCGAAGAGATCTTCGAAGCCCCAAAGCGAGATGGCGCGCTTTCTGCCCATTGCGCGCGGGTCCAGCGCCGCCAGATAGGGCTGCTTTCGCAGTCCCCAAACGATTTCGCGATAATAGGACTGGGGCCGCCGCCGCCCGCAAAGGGTGAAATCGCCACAATTGGCCGCGCGCCAGGGATAGGGCATCAGCCCCGCGGTGTTGTCCTTATCATACGCTACATGCCCAATTCCGGCTTCGCCCAAATAGTCCCAGGCCGTCCAGACGAAATCGCCCACCACAAAATCGTTTTCTTCCACAGTGCGCCAGGAAGGCGCGGCTTCCTCGGGAAAGGTTTCCGTGTGCGCGATCAGGCGGTTGGGAAAGCGGCGGTGATCCGCCTCCACCCGCTCATAAAGATAGTTATAGCCCACAATATCCACCGTTTCCGCGCAGGGGCGGGTAAAGTGCGCCCAGGCGTCCATCCCTTCCGGATCCGCGCCCGTGTCCTGCAGGCGCTGGATGTCTGCATCGTCCCAAAATCCGCACAGCGCATGCGAAAGGGGCCGGCTGTCCAGCGTGCGGATGCGCTGCGCGAGCGCGCGCGCCACACTCCAGCCAAAACTCTTGCCACCGCGCTCGGGGATTTCGTTGCCGGTCGACCAGAGGATTACCGAGGGATGGTTGCGGTCGCGCAGGAGCATGGTGGTCAAATCCCGCTCCCACCAATCATCAAAAAACAGGTGGTAATCGAAAGGGCGCTTGCCGTGCCGCCAGCAATCGAACGCCTCGTCCATCACATACATGCCCAGATCGTCGCACGCCTGCAACAGCGCCGTGGAGGGCGGGTTGTGCGCGGTGCGGATGGCATTGAACCCCGCGGCTTTCAAAAGGGCGACGCGGCGGCGCTCCGCATCGCTATGGGCGCATGCGCCCAGCGGACCGTTGTCGTGGTGGATGCAGCCGCCGCGCAGCTTGGTGGGTACGCCATTGATGAGCAGGCCCCGCTGGGGATCGACGGCAATCGTACGGATGCCAAAGCTGAGGGAGTCCTCGTCAGTGGAGCCGTCTTCGCCCTCCAAAAAGGCGTCAAAACGCCACAAATAGGGCGTTTCCGCCGTCCAAAGCCGGTTGGCGGGCAATCCCCAGGTGAATTCCGCACAGCCCTGCGCCACATTTTGGCGCATTTCCAGCACATTGTTGCCCTCGGGCGAGCGCACATAAGCGCAAACGCAGCCCCCGCCGCCCGGCGCCTGCACCTGCGCCCACATGCGCGCGATGCCATTTTCAATGGAAAGCGTGCGCACATACACGCCCCACACGGGAATGCACGCCTTGGGCCCTGTCGCCAGTTCCACGCCACGGTAGAGGCCGCTGCCCGTGTACCAGCGCGAGGCGGGCTGCATTTGCGTGTTGCAAACGATGCGCACCGTGTTTTCGCCCGCGCGCAGAAAAGCCGTGAGATCAACGGCAAAAGGGGAATAGCCATACGGATGGAAAGCCGCGCGGTTGCCATTGATCCACACTTCGGTGAGGCCCTGCGCGCCATCAATCACCAGGGCACAGCGCTCGCCTTCCGGTTTTTCGAAGGTTTTCGTATATTCTCCCACGCCGCCTGCGTACCAGCCCCCATCTCTTCCGGAAGGGTTGTGCGCCGTGCGCGGCAGGGAAAGGGAAAAATCGTGCGGCAGGCATACTGAACAGGGCGCACCGCCATTGAGCGAAAATTGCCATCCATCGTTCCAGGGGATGCGTTTCATCGTCATTCCTCCCTTTCGCCGCCGCGCAGTTCGCTCCACCGTTGGAAAACCCGGTATACGTTTTCCGGATTGGCGCCCGCGCCAAATTCGCATTGCGCAATGGCGCCGCCATCCTGCCAGAGCGTGGCGTACACGCTTTGCACAGCCTCGTCGATTTCCTGCAGGGTTCCCTGAGGAAGCAGGCGCTGCCGGTCGATTTCCCCCCAAAAGGTAATTTTTCCCCTAAAGGGCGCGAGCTTGCCGACGCCAATGCAGAAAATCTGCGTGTTGATGGCATCCAGCCCCAGATCGATTAGACGGGGCAGGATGCGCAGGGTATTCCCATCCGAGTGCATAAAAATCTTTTTGCCGTGCGCGTGCGCAATGTCGATGTAATCCCGGTACATGGGCTGAAAAAAACGCTCCCACAGCTTCGGGCTGATGAGCAGGTCGTTTTGCGAACCCCAATCGTCCATAAAATTCAGCGCATCCACATCGGTCTGCGCCCATTTTCGCAGCAGGCGGCAATAGAAATCGTGCATTTCTTCCAGGAAAGCCAGCATGCGCGGCGGCGGGTCGAGCAGATCCATATAGAGATTGGCCGTGCCACGGATGAATTGCAATTGTTCAAAGGGGCGCGGACAGCAACCGGCCATGAGAAATTTATCGCGTTTCCCGGCGCAGGAGGCGTTCACCTGCGCAATATCAAAGCTCAAAAACTCCTCCGGAATGTGCACCTTGCCCGCGTCGCTCCAATCGTCTTCCACCACCAGCGGCGCCTTCACCTCACCAATCACGCCGCCATGCACATTGGTAAACACGCAGCCCCACTCGTCCACGTATTCACCAATGGCATAAGGATCGCCCCTGGTTTGCGGAGCACGCGCGTAGCGCACGTCCGGCCCATCGAAATCCCAAACGAAATCCCGCGCGAGCTTTGCCATCATTTGCGGATATTTTGCGCATGCCCAGGGCAGCGACCAGAGTTGCCGTGGCACGCGCCCGCTGGTGTTGCGAAATTCCAGCGTGCGCAGCACGAGTTCCCGCGAGTTCATGGCCTATTCCCCTTTCAACGCGGATAGCACCTCGGCAGGATGCGTATCCGGCTTTACTTTGGCATATACCTTCTCCACCACGCCGTTTTCATCGATGACCACCGTGGAGCGGATGGTGCCCATAGACACCTTTCCATAATTCTTTTTTTCGCCCCACGCGCCGTAGGCTTCCAGCACGGCGTGTTCCGGATCGGAGAGCAGTGTGAAGGGCAAATCGTATTTTTCGGCAAATTTCTGATGCGAGGCTTCGCTATCGCGGCTCACGCCCAGCACCACGGCATTTTGTGCCTGGAACTGCTCGTTTGCCTCGCGAAACGCGCAGGCTTCCCGCGTGCAGCCCGGCGTATTGTCGCGCGGATAAAAGTACAAAACCACCTTTTTGCCCCGGTAATCCTTGAGGGACACCGCATTGCCCTGTGCGTCGCGCAGGGTGAAATCCGGCGCCTGGGCGCCAACTTCAATCATCGCTATCGCTCCTTTTGCGCTTTTTCTTTACAGTATACCCGAAACCATGCCATCTGGCAAGCCTGCGCACAAAAAAATTCGCGCAAACGCGATTGAGGGAACAAAGTGAGGGTGGTATATTATTACCATAATCTAGCGAGGCTGAGAGGGAAAAAGGATGAACATTCTCGTGATCGATGGCCAGGGCGGCGGTATCGGCCGCGCGCTGGTGGAAAAGCTGAAAAGCGCCGTGCCTTCGGCGCGCGTGACCGCCGTTGGCGCCAATGCTACGGCGACCGCGGCCATGCTGCGCGCCGGCGCGGACGCGGGCGCGACCGGGGAAAACGCGGTAAAGGTGGCCTGCCGCCAGGCGGACGTGATCGTGGGCGCGCTGGGCATCGTGCTGGCGGACGCCATGCTGGGCGAGATCACGCCGGGAATGGCACGGGCCGTTGGCGCCAGCACGGCGCAGCGGGTGTTGATCCCCGTGCAGCGCTGCGGCACGCAAATCGCCGGCGTGCAGGACGCGCCCATGGCCCAGCGCATCGAAGAAGCCGTGCGCGCCGTGGCGGCGCTAAACGCATGAGCGCGCCGGAAATCCTCGCCCCGGCGGGCGGGCAGGAATCGCTCGTGGCCGCGGTGCGCGCGGGCGCGGACGCGGTGTATTTGGGGGCCAAGGGGTTCAACGCCCGCCGCAACGCGGAAAATTTCGCCGATTTGGCCGAGGCGGTCTCTTATTGCCACGCGCGCGGCGTAAAGACCCATATCGCGCTCAACACGCTGGTGAGCGACGATGAACTGCCTGCGCTGGACGCGGAGCTGGAAGAAATCTGCGCCGCGGGCGCGGACGCGGTCATCGTGCAGGATTGGGCCGTGGCGCAGCGCGCACGGGCCATGTGCCCCTCGCTCGTGTTGCACGCTTCCACGCAGATGGCGATACACAACGCCGCGGGCGCGAAAATGGCGGAAGACGCAGGCTTTGCGCGCGTAGTGCTCGCACGGGAGCTTTCCCTGCAGGAAATCGCGGCCATCCGGCAACAGACGCGCCTGGAATTGGAAGCGTTTGTACACGGCGCGCTGTGCATGAGCGCCTCGGGCATGTGCTATCTTTCCAGCGCGCTGGGCGAGCGCAGCGGCAACCGCGGCCTGTGCGCGCAGCCTTGCCGCCTGAATTTTCGCGAAAACGGCCGCGAATACGCGCTTTCACTGAAGGATCTTTCCAATTTTAAGCACCTGCGCGCTCTGGCGGAGGCGGGCGTGTGTTCTTTCAAAATTGAGGGACGCATGCGCCGCGCCGAATACGTGGCCAGCGCCGTGGACGCCTGCCACAAGGCCCTGCGCGGCGAACCCTACGATGAAGAGTCGCTCAAACGCATGTTTTCGCGCGCCGGATTTACCGACGGATACCTGACAGGCAAGCGCACGCTCGCCATGTTCGGCCGCCGGCGGGAAGAGGACGTGGCGGCGGAAAAGGAATATGCGCAGATGCGCGCGCTATATCGCGGGGAATATCACCGCGTGGGCGTGGACATGCGATTTTGGGCGGACGCAGCGGGCAGCCATCTTGCGGCAAGCGACGGGGAGAACGCCGCGGAAATCGCGGACGCCGCGCCCGAGGCAGCGCGCACCGCGCCCACAACCGCCGGCCGCGTGCGCGAAAGCCTGGCCAAAACCGGGGACACGCCCTTTTACCTGCGCGATTGCGCGGTGGAATTGCCCCAGGGCGTCGCGCTCCCCGGCGCGCAAATCAACCGCATGCGCCGGGAAGCGCTGGCGGCGCTCCTGGAAAAGCGCGCCGCGCCGCGGCCCATTCCCTGCCAAAGCGCGCCGCTATCCATCGCGCCGCGCTGCGCGGCGGGGCAGCCCAAGCTGCGCGCGCGCTTCGAAAGCTTCGCGCAGCTAGAAGCCTTCCCGGTGGAACGCGTGGAATACGCCATCCTGCCCGCGCGCGAAATCACCGCGCACCCGCAGGCGCTGGAAATTCCCAACCTGGTGTGCGAATTGCCCGCGCTGCTCTATCCAGGCATGGAAACAAACGCCCTGCCGCAAGGCGTTTCCCGCGCGCTGTGCGAAAATCTGGGTGCGGTGCGCCTGGCGCGCGAGGCGGACCTGCAGGTGTTTGGCGGGCATGGGCTCAACATCTTCAATTCCCTTGCGCTGGAAGCCTATGCGCAGATGGGGCTTGCAAGCGCTACGCTCTCCTGCGAGCTGACGCTGCGCGCCGCCACGCACATGGGCGGGAGCCTTGAGCGCGGCATCGTGGCCTATGGCCGCCTGCCGCTGATGCGGCTGCGGGCCTGCCCGGTCAACCGTTGCCATGCCTGCCCGGGGCAAAGCGAGCTCACCGACCGCAAGGGCGTGCGCTTTCCCCTCCTGTGCGACGCGCGCCGCTATGTTACGCTCTTCAACAGCGTGCCGCTGTACATCGGGGATAAGCGGCTGGACGGGTTGGATTTTGCCACGCTGTATTTCACCATCGAATCGCCGCGCGAATGCCGCGCGGTGCTGGAAGCCTTTGAACGCGCCGCGCCGCCCGATTTTCCCCGCACCACGGGGCAGTATTTCAAGGGCGTGTTATAGAAAGGATGGATGCCTGTGCCATTCGCCAATTCGCCGCGGCTAGTTACGCCTCGCCTGATCCTGCGCCGCTTTGCGCCTGAGGACATTCCCGCCATGCTGGCCATTTTCAGCGACCGCGAGGTCAACACTTTTTTGCCGTGGTTCCCCGTGAAAACGCTGGAAGAAGCGCGTGCTTTTTATGAGGAGCGCTACGCCGCGCAATACCGCAAAGGCGAGTCGTACCAATACGCGATTTGCCGCAAGGAAGAGGATATTCCCATCGGCTATATCCAATTGAGCCTGGATGAGGGGCACGATTTGGGCTATGGCCTGTGCCGGGAATGCCAGGGCCAGGGCTTTGCCACCGAGGCGGGCGAGGCGCTTTTGCGCCGCGCCCGCGCGGACGGGCTGGACTATGTGACGGCCACGCACGACGTGAACAACCCTAAAAGCGGCGCGGTCATGCGGCGGCTGGGCCTTACCTACCGCTATTCCTACGAAGAACAATGGATGCCCAAGGACATTCCCGTCGTCTTTCGCCTGTATCAGAAGAATTTCACGCGTGGGGACGGATGGACCTATCCCCTCTATCGAGAAAAGTATCCCAGCTTTGTGGAAACCTGGTAAAACGAACCGGTTCCGCGCCAAATTGCGCGCGGAACCGGTTCGTTTTTCCTTTTCTTACAATTTCTCAAGATGGACGCGCACACGGCGGATTTATGGTATAATGGAAGCAAAACCTTTGCCATCGACCGAAAGGAGGGCGCGGCCATGGAAGCGGCCATTTTGCTGGTGGAAGACGACGGCGCGCTGCGCGAGGGGCTATGCGAGTTGCTCGCGCGGGAGGGGTACCAGGTGCAAAGCGCGGCCTGCGCGCAGGAGGCGGACGCGCTGGCCCGGGCCAACGCATTCGACCTGTGCCTGATGGACGTGGGCCTGCCGGACGGCGACGGCGTTTCCCTATGCCGCCGCTGGCGCGCGCAGGGGCGGCATTTTCCCATCCTGTTCCTCACCGCACTGGACGAAGAAATCCATGTGGTGCGCGCGCTGGACGCGGGCGGCAGCGATTACGTAGCCAAGCCATTCCGCACAATGGAACTATTAAGCCGCATCCGCGCGCAGCTGCGCACGCACAAGGGCGCACAGGCTGCAAGCGGAGCACTATGCGTGGATTTCGAGCGGCTCACGGCCAGCCTGGGCGGGGAAAGCCTGTTTTTAACGCCCACGGAATTTAAGCTGCTCAGCGCGCTGATGCGCTCGGGCGGCCGCGTGCTCACGCGCGCCATTTTGCTCGAGGCGCTATGGGATGAGGGCGGCCGGTTTGTGGATGATAACACGCTCAGCGTGCACATCAGCCGCCTGCGCGAGAAGATCGGCGCGGCGCGCATCGAAACCGTGCGCGGCGCGGGCTACCGCTGGGTGAACCTGCCATGACCGGCGCGCTGATTGCGCTATCCCTCGCGCTCGCCGCGTGCCTGTGGGCGCACCTGCGCGCACGGCGGCGGCTGCGCGCTCTCGCCAGGCAGATTGAAGAAACGCTGCGCACGGGGCAGCCCATTCCCGTGAGCGTGCGCGACGATGCGCTCTCTCAGCTGGAAAACGCGGTTTCCGAGTTGTCCGCGCGGCTATACCAAAGCCAGGAAAACGCGCGCGCCGAGGCGCGCAAAACCGAAAAGCTGATCGTCGACCTTTCCCACCAGCTCAAAACGCCGCTGGCCGCGTTGCGCCTGTACACGGAGATGGACGAACCCGCCCATGCCGCGCGCACGCTGGGGGCCATCGAGCGCATGGAGCGGCTGGCCTATTCCCTTTTGCGCCTGGAGCGGTTGCGCGCAGGCGCATATCCCTTTGCCTTCCAAATGCACTCCCTCGCGGCAATCGCGCGCGAAAGCATCGCCGAAATGTCCGCCCTGTTCCCCGGCCGCGCGTTTGCGCTGGAGGGCGACGCGCGCGTGCGCTGCGACGCGCAGTGGCTGGGCGAGGCCATTGGCAACCTGCTGAAAAACGCCTGCGAGCACACGCCGGGCGGCGGACGCATCCGGGTTTATATCGAGCAGGCGGAATCCACGGCGCGCATCAGCGTGGAGGACGAGGGCGGCGGCGTGCCGCCCGGGGAAGAAGAACGCCTGTTTGAGCGATTTTACCGCCGCGGCGGGGCGGACGCGCCGGGCGCGGGCGTGGGGCTGAACATCGTGCGCGCCATCGCCGAGCAGCACCACGGCGCGGCCTGGGCGGAAAACGCGCAAAAGGGCCTGCGCGTGACCATTTCCCTTCCCCTTCTGCCGCTGCTGAAAGAATCCATTGGAAAAGAATAGCGAAAGCTTGGCAAAAAACTTTATATCTTGCAAAACTGTAAGCGTCGCGTCACCGGCCTGCAAGCCGCGCATGGTATAGTAAAGCCACAAAGTTCTTTCCCGAAAAGCCGGAAAGGGGGATTTGCATGCGCGCCCATGGCGATTTTGCCCATCTTTCGCGCCCGAGCTTCACGCGCATGGCGCTGAGCGGCTTGCGCAAGAACCGCCGCGCGTACCGCACGCTGGCGCTGGGCATATTTCTTTCGATCTTTTTTGTTTCCGCGATGTTCACAAGCCTATATAGCCTGCTGCGCGCCAGCGAAGCGCGCTACCGGGAGCAAACCGGCGCGCAGGATGCGATTGTCTACCATGCGCAGGCCGTCTCCCCCGCTTTTTTGCTGGAAAACGGCCTCGCGCGCCAGGCGGGCAGCCTATACGTGGTGGGCACGCTTTCCAGCGAATCCCTGCCCAATGCCCCGGGCGTCGCCGTGGGGCAAATGGACGAAACCGCCCAGGCGCTGCTCCAGCCCACGTGCGCGCAGGGCCGCCTGCCCGCGCGGCCGGGCGAAATCGCCATGGAAGCGTCGGCGCTCAAGCGGCTGGGGCTTGGCGCGCAAACCGGGGCGCGCGTTTCCCTGAATTTCGCCCCGTCCGGCGCGCAGCCCTTCGCCGCGGAATACACGCTGGTGGGCGTGCTCGAGGAGCAAAGCGCGTTCATCCATGACGGCGCCACCCCGGGCGCTTCCGCCTATCCCGGGGCGCTGCTCTTTGCCGCTGAACCCTTTCCCTCCGGCGCTGTGCCCGACGTGCACCGCGTGCTTTCGCTGCCCGAGCCCTCATCGTTTCTTTCCGCCGTGCGCAGCGCCCTGCGGGACGAAACGCCGCAGGCGGTGCAGGCGCTCTATGAAGCGCTTGCCCGGCAGGGCATCTCCGCCGCCTCGGTGCAGATCTTTTCCCCGCGCGGCGCAAATTCTGCCATCCTGCTGACGGTGCTCGCCCTGGGCCTGTCCATGGCGGCGTGCGCATGGGCAGGCATCGCCAGCGCCTTTTCCGCGCTGCTGGGCGCGCGCCTGAATCAGGTGGGCATGCTGCGCGCGCTGGGCGCGACCCGCAGGCAAGTGCGCAGGCTGTTTTCCTGCGAGGCGCTCATCCTGTTTGCGCTGTGCGCGCCCGCAGCCCTCGCCCTCTCCTGCGCGGTGGCCCGGCTCGCGGCGGGCACGCTCTATCTTTCGGGCGCGCTGATCCTGGCGATCCTCCTGCTATCGGCGCTGGGCATGCTGCTCTTTCTGCAATGGCCCCTGCGCCACGCGCTGCGCGTATCCCCCATGCAGGCCGTTCGCGATGCGCAGCTGTTGCGCGCCCACCGCCACATCCGCGTGAAAAACTGCGCGCGCTTTCGCGCGCCAGCGCTCATCACCCGGCGCTTTCTGCGCCTGTATGCGTCGCGTTCGGCGGGCGTCTCTCTCCTGTTGGCGCTCAGCCTCGCGAGCCTCGCCTGCGGCTGCCTGCTCATGGAAGAAGCCATTCGCTGGAGCGCCTCAAACGCACGATATGCCTTTTTCATGGACGCGCGGCGCGCGGGCGGGGACGATCCCTTTTTCGATGGCGCGTCTCCCGAATCGCTCTACACCGCGGCCGACGCCCTGGAGATTGCCGCGCTGCCCTTCGTCGAGCGCGCGGACGGCGTGCAAAGAACCGTGCTCGGCCTGGAAATCCCGCGCGCCACGGATTACCTTCTCCATTGCGGGGACTGGGATTTTGAATACCTGCGCGAGGGCGGTTCTGGGCGCGAAAACTACCTGCGCCGCCGGGAAGAGCTGGGCATTTCCGGCGAGCTGATGGACGTTTCCCTCTACGCCTGGCCGGAGGAGAACCTCCGCGCGCTCGAAGAATTTGTGCTCGCCGGGGTGATCGATGAAAACGCGCTAAGCGCGGGGGAAGAAGTGCTCCTGCTCGCGCCGGAGGCTTATCAAAGTCCGATGGATGGAAACACCTATGCAAACGACCTGTTTTCCGCCGGCAGCGCGCTGGCCTATTGGCACATTTCCGCGCAGGGCAACCGGCAGGGAGGCGTGCGCGTGGGCGCGCTGCTCTCCGGCGTGCCGGACGGCCTGGCCGGGCCGGGCCGCATGGGCGATCTTTTGACCACGCACGCGGGCCTTGCCGCCATGGGCCTGAGCAACGGCAGATACGAAGAAATCGGCGTGCTGGCGGAAGATGGCCTCACCGAAGAGGGCGAAGAAATCCTGCAAGGCGCGCTGGAGGATGTGGCCCTGCGGGTTGCGGGCGGCTATGTGGATTCCCGCGCCGCGCTGGCGCGCGAAAACCGGGAAGCCTTTTCCCTGCTCATGGCGGGCGCGGGGGCACTGCTGGCGCTCTTTACCGTGCTGATGGCCGCCATGCTCAACAGCGCCGTATCCGGCCGCGTGCGCGCCGACCACAGAACCATCGCCATGCTGCGCGCCGTGGGCGCTTCCCCTTCCGCCATCCGGGAAATCTATGCGCGGCAGGTGTGCGCCGTGCTACGAAACGGCTTTCTCCTGGGCGGCGTGCTGGCCCTGGCGCTGCTATTTGGCGTGCATGCCTATCGAAAAACGAGCTCTTCCCTCGCGCTGCGCACGTTTTTGCTGCTGCTGCTCCCCTATGCGGCCATCACAATTTCCGCTGTGGCGGCAAACCTGCGCGCCCGCCTGCGCGCCGCGCTGCGCCCCAGCATCGCGGAGGGAATCCGCGAGCTGTGAGCGCAGGCGGCTCCCCTGCGACCTTTCTATGAAGGAGGCTTTTTTCCATGGCCATTTTATCCTGCGAAGCTCTATCCAAAACCTATGCCTCGGGCGAAACCGCCGTGCACGCGGTGCAGGAGATCAGCCTTGCATTTGAGCAGGGCAGCTTCACGGCGATCACCGGGCCGAGCGGCTCGGGCAAATCCACGCTTTTGCACATGCTGGGCGCGCTGGAATATCCCACGGGCGGCAAGGTGTTTTTCCAAAATGCCGATCTGTTCGCCTATAACGACAACCAGCTTTCCGTGCTGCGCCGCCGCCGGTTTGGCTTTGTGTTCCAGGCATACAACCTCGTGCGCGAGCTCACCGGCTATGAAAACATCCTGCTGCCCGTGATGCTCGATAGGCGCGCGCCGGATGAAGCGTACATCGATCATCTCATCGATATGCTGGAAATCCGCGACCGCGTGGATCACCTGCCCGGCGCGCTTTCCGGCGGCCAGCAGCAGCGCATATCCATCGCCCGCGCGCTGGCAAACAAGCCCGCCGTGCTCTTTGCCGACGAGCCCACCGGCAACCTGGACGCGAAAACCGGCCGCGAGGTGCTCTCGCTGTTGCGGCAGGTGAGCCGCGAATTCGGCATCACGCTGATCCTGGTCACGCACGATCTGGCCATCGCGGAGCAGGCCGACCGCATCCTTTCCCTGGTGGACGGCAAAGTGGTGCGCGATACCAAGGGGGCCGGGCCAAGATGAAGCGCCTCACCCTGACGCGCATGGCGCTGGGCAGCCTGCGCGGGCAGAAGAAGCGCTATTTCGCCCTCGCCTCGGGCATTTTTCTGGCCGTATTCTTTGCAACGGCGCTCGTGCTCGCCTCCGCGAGCCTGGGAAAAACCATGCAGGACGACTACCGCGCCCGCATGGGCGAGCAGGACGTCGCCCTGATCAATATCGACGCCACGGAAGAAACCATCCGCCAAACCGGCATTGCACAGCGCGTGGGCACGGTCGAGGTGTTCGGCGAAATCGCCGCCTCCCCGGAGGCAGACGCCGCGCGCGTGACCTTCGGGCGGTACGATGAGAC
>DVJN01000076.1 GCA_018716755.1 Candidatus Alectryocaccomicrobium excrementavium | reverse complement strand
GGCGTGTACGTCATTTCTGGCATTTTTTGCGAAGAAGTGAAGGCCCGAAGGGCTGAAGTGCCGAGCACACGAAGTGCGCAGGCACGGAACACCGCGCAAGCGAAGCGCAGGGCGGTGCGAAACGGAAAAATGCATTCCCGTCCCGGTCGCTGCCCGTTGGAGGCCGCGAAGCGGCTGGAGGGCGCACGAAGGCCGCCGCCTGTGGCGGAAACAGGCCGAAGTAAGCCCAATGAGCAAGGGAGCTTTGCAAGCGGCAGCGCAGCAAGGCGACCATTGCGAATTGAGAGCACGCGAGCACACGCAGTGCGCAGCGCCGGAACACTGGGCTGCCGTAGGCAGCACAGTGCGGAGACAAGCGACCAGGTAATCCTCGTTGACAAACCAAAGGTTTGTCAACGATCAGAAAAAATTATATTCCTCATTTCCACAAGTTAATCATTTGTGTACTTCAAATACGGCGTGTACTTCCTTATTCATACCGTGCAACAAGCGCGCGCCGCACGGCCCCCAAAAACCAGCCATAGGCAGCGCTGCCCGCGGAAACGCGCACAAGGCTTGCCTCGCAGCCGGCGCATAGAAAAAGCGATCCCACTTTCAAGCCGCAGCGCGTTTTGCGGCCGCAAAAAGAGCATGTTTGCATAAATATCCGCCTCCTTCCCTTCTTTATCCGGTATATGCGCGCAGGCGAAAAAGGTTCCGCCCGTGAGTATGGGCCATGCCGGCGCACAATATGCCCATAGCGGCATATTTTTTCAACGACTTGTATACATTCTTTGGGTTGACGCGGGGCGCATCGTCGTGTACAATGGGGGAAAAAGCGAGAGGGGCGACTGCGTTGTATAAAATTCTGCGCAAAGAGCGCCTGAACGATACGACGACGCTGATGGAAATCCACGCGCCGCACGTAGCGAACAGGGCGCTGCCAGGCCAATTTATCATCTTTCGCATCGACGAGGCGGGCGAGCGCGTGCCGCTGACGATTGCGGACGCCAACCGGGAGACCGGCGGCGTGACCATTATTTTCCAGAAAGTGGGCGCGACCACGCGCCTGCTGGACGCGCTCAACGCGGGCGACAGCCTGTTGGACTTCGTGGGCCCGCTGGGCAAGCCCACGCAAACCGAAGGCATCCAGCGCGCCGCGGTGCTGGGCGGCGGCCTGGGCGTGGCCATCGCCTATCCGCAGGCCAAGGCGCTCCACCAGGCGGGCGCGAAGGTGGATTTGTTCGTGGGATTTCGCAACCGCGATCTGATCATCCTGGAAAAGGAACTGCGCGCCGCCTGCACAGAGCTGAACATCGTGACGGACGATGGCTCCAATGGCCGCAAGGGCTTTGTGACGGACGCGCTGCGCGAAAAGCTGGAAGCGGGCGAAACCTACGACGCGGTGATCGCCATCGGCCCCCTGCCCATGATGCGCGCCGCCGCCAACCTCACGCGGCCCTATGGCATCCGCACCATCGTTTCCATGAATTCCATCATGATCGATGGCACGGGCATGTGCGGCGGTTGCCGCCTGATCGTGGGCGGGGAAACGAAATTTGCCTGCGTGGACGGCCCGGATTTCGATGGACACCAGGTGGATTTTGATTCCGCCATGAAGCGCCTGAACCTGTACAAAGCCGAGGAAGCGCAGGCCAGCGAACACGTATGCCGCCTGACGGGAGGGAAACGGTAATATGCCAAACATGCAGATGCAAAAAACCCCCATGCCGGAGCAGGATCCCATCGCGCGCGGGCACAATTTTCAGGAAGTCGCGCTGGGGTATACCGCCGAAATGGCCGTAAACGAGGCCAACCGCTGCTTAAACTGCAAAAATATGCCCTGCGTTTCCGGCTGCCCCGTGGGCGTAAAAATTCCTTCCTTTATTGATTGCATAAAAAAGGGCGAATTCGCCAAAGCCTATAGCGTAATCCGCGAAACCAATTCCCTGCCCGCCATCTGCGGGCGCGTGTGTCCGCAGGAAAACCAGTGTGAAAAGCACTGCGTGCGCGGCATCAAGGGCGAAAGCGTGGCCATCGGGCGGCTGGAGCGCTTTGCGGCGGACGAGGGCATGCGCGCGCAGGTCGCGCCCCCCGCCATTCAGGAGAATGGCAAGCGCGTGGCCGTGATCGGTTCCGGCCCCGCCGGCCTTTCCTGCGCGGGCGCGCTGCGGCAAAAGGGCTACGCGGTGGACGTGTTCGAGGCGCTGCACACGCCCGGCGGCGTGCTGGTGTACGGCATTCCGGAATTCCGCCTGCCCAAGGCGCTGGTGGAAAAGGAGATCGATTCCCTGCGCGCCATGGGCGTGAATATCCTCGTGAACCGCGTGGTGGGCCGCTTCGCCACGCTGGACGAATTGCTCGCCACTTACGACGCGGCCTTCATCGGCAGCGGCGCAGGCCTGCCGCGCTTCCAGGGCATCCCGGGCGAAAACCTGGGCGGCGTGTATTCGGCCAACGAATTCTTGACCCGCATCAATTTGATGAAGGCTTACGATTTCCCCAACCATCTCACACCCGTGCGCGTGGGCAAGCGCGCCGCCGTGATCGGCGGGGGCAACGTGGCCATGGACGCCGCGCGCTGCGCGCTGCGCATGGGCGCGGAAGAGGTCACCATCGTGTATCGCCGGGGCGAGGCGGAATTGCCCGCCCGCGCGGAGGAAATCCACCACGCGAAGGAAGAGGGCATCCGCTTCCGCTTCCTCACCAATCCCACGGAAATCCTCGGCGGCGAGGACGGCTATGTGCGCGCCATGACCTGCGTGGAAATGGAGCTGGGCGAGCCGGATGCGTCCGGCCGCAGGCGGCCCATCGCCAGGCCGGGCAGCGAATTCACGCTGCCGGTGGATACCGTGATCGTGGCCATCGGCAATTCGCCCAACCCGCTCATCCCGCAGACCACGCCCGCGCTCGCCACGCAGAAGTGGGGCGGCATCGTGGTGGAAGAAGGCTCGCTGAAAACCAGCGTGCCGCGCGTGTACGCGGGCGGCGACGCAGTGACCGGAGCGGCCACCGTGATCCTCGCCATGGGCGCAGGCAAAGAGGCCGCGGAAGAAATCGACAAGCTGCTTTCGGAGGCGTAAAGCCATGGGGTATCCCCTGCGGTACGGGCTGTTTATGGCCGCGTACTATATTACAAACGCGGTGTACCAGGGCTATATCACCCTGTATTTTAAGGGCGCGGGCATGAATGAGGCCCAGCGGGGCGCGCTGATCGCCGCCGTCTCGCTGGTGTCCGTTTTTGCCCAGCCCTTTTGGGGCGCGGTGGGCGACCGCTCCAAATCCCGCGCCCGCACCATCCGGCTGCAGTGCCTGGGCGCAGCCGTTTCGGTGCTGCTGTTTCCGCTGGCGGGAAGCCAATTCTGGATCCTGCTGGCCTTTACCTGCGCCTTTTCCGCCTTTTACACGTCCATCCAGCCCATGGGCGATTCCGTCATCCTGGAATCCCTGCAACAGCACAACCAGCCCTTCGGCCCCATTCGCTGGTGCGGCTGCGTAAGTTTTGCCGTGGCTTCCATGCTGTTTGGCTATCTGGTGAATGGCGGCGGCCGCGAGCACTGGATTCTGTGGGCCACCACAGGGCTACTGGCGGCCACCTGCCTTTCCACCTGGATTTTGCCGCAAACGGGCGGCGCGCAGAAGGCGGGCAGCAAGCTGTCCATGCTCACCCTGCTCAAAAACCGGGAACTGATGCTGCTCATCGCGCTCACCATGCCCCTGCAGCTCACCATGGGCTATTTTTACGGCTTTTTCTCCACGCACTTCACCTCCCTGCCGGGCGGCTCGGAATCGCTGCTGGGCTGGTGCTATCTGATTTCCGCCCTGAGCGAAACGCCCTTTTTGCTGTTTTCAGACAAGCTCTTCCGCAAATTTGGCGCGGGCCGGCTGATGTTGGCCTCGGCGGCGCTGCTCACCCTGCGCTGGGTGCTATTGGCTGCCACCCAAAGCGTGCCCATCAACATGGTGAGCCAGGTGCTGCATGGGGGCGGCTTCATCGTCATCACGGTGAGCACAGCCAAGTACATCTCCCTCACCGTGCCCGCCGGGCTGCGCTCCAGCGGGCAGATGCTGCTGGCTGTCACCGGCTTTGGCATCGCGCGCGTGGCGGGCAATTTCCTGGGTGGGCTGGCAGCCATGCGCGTGGGCGAAGGCGCCGTTTTCTGGTTCTGCGCGGCGCTCACGCTCCTGGCCCTGATCGGTTTTGCGCCCTACTACCTCAAAAAGCCCCCGCTCAATGGCGAAAACGCGGCGGAACAATGATTTTGCCCGGGGATTGCCGCAAATTGGCACGACAATCCCCCCTTTTTTGCCCTTGCTTTCCCGCGCCGTTTGTGCGATACTATAGCCATGCCACAAGCGGCAAATCTTTCACCCGGGATGGGAGGGAAAATGAATGATGAAAAAAACCATTACCATGCTATTGTGCCTGTCGCTCCTGCTGTGCGGCGCAGGCCTTGCGGAAGAGGCGGCAGCCTCGGATGGCGCCATAACCATGCAGGCCATCTGCGAGGCGAATTCTTTTGCAGCCCTTACCGCAAAATACGCGCTCGTGGGCGTGAACATCATCAATTATGACGCCAGTGGCGCGGAAACGGATTCGCAATGCTTTGGTTACGGCCAGGGTGGCGAAATCCTCTTTGAAAATTCGGATGGCTACAGCGAATACTACGCCGGCGCGGATCGAGCCTATATCTTCGACCCAGCCACCAACCAGTTCTCCGTGCGGGTATTTCTGGACGAGGCCGAACTGGCGTCCTACAAAACTTCCTACCAGCGCCTGATCACCTATAACGAGGCGGAAACCATCGCATCCGCCAACACGGAAGAGGGCATTGTAACCACCCAGCTTGCGCTGGATGAAGCCGCCGCCGCAAGCTATGAAGCGGCGCTGGGCGTGGAAAACGCCAGCGCGCTGGCCTATGAATACGTGCTCGACCCCGAAACGCTGGAAATTTCCCAGTGCAGCGCGAGCGTAGTGGCAGATGGCGCGCAGGTTCTCCTCAGCACCGTGTACTTTACCTATGCCGGCGAAGCGCTCACCCCGCCGGAATTTGTGGAGTCCCTGGCCAATCCGGAATCCACCCGCACCGTCACGCTGGTGTATAACGATGTGAGCACGGAATACGTCATCGCGCAGGACGCGTTGCTGCGCTACACCGTCCCCGACGGCTACGAAGCCTATGCCAGCGCGGACAAGGCCCCGCTGCCCGACGCGAGCGAGACGGGCGGCGCGGATGAAACCATCTATCTGCTGCCCATTGAAAAAATCGCGGCCGAAGAAGAACCGGCCGGAGCGGAAACCGCAGAATGATTCCCCTGCGCGGGGCTGGCGCCAAAGCGCTGGCCCCGCATTTTTGGGCTTTTTTTGCATATCCTGCTTTCGCTGCGCATAGCATTGCGTGGGAAGGGGGGCTCGATATGCAGCCAATTTTGCTCGTGCGCGCCGCGCGGCCGGGCGCCATATATCTGAACGGGCGGTTCGCCGGGGAAGTGGAGGAGGCGCGCGAAACAGCTCTGCCCATCGCGGCGCAGGGCGCGCAGATTCTGCAATTTTTCCCCTATGATGATTCCCTGCCCATGGCGCGCAGGCTGGTTTTTGCCCGGGGAAAGCCCGTCGTTTCCGCCTGGAACGGCCTTGCGGGAATACGCGCCGTGGTCTGGCCCTGCGGCGCGCTGGAGCTCGAACTGGAACCCGCGGGCACGTGCAAAGACAGCGCGCATGCGCGGCGCGTGGGCGAAATGGATGTGCTGGAAGAAAAAACGGATGCCGGCGAGCGTCTCACGCTTTCGCGGGCCGGACAGGTGCTGCTGCGCGTGGAGGGACGCGAAGCCACCCTGCGCGCGGATGGCAGCGTATACGCGCTTTCGGATCTGGGCGACGAAGTGGGCCACGCGCGCGCCGCCGTTTACACGCCCACCGCTGAAGGCTATTCCCTGGCCACCTCCGATATGCTCTGGGCGCAGGGCGGGCCGGCCTGGCCGCAAACGCCGGAAGCCTGCGCGTTGGCCGCGCTGCAGGCGCAGCTCCTGGGGCTCTCCGGCGAGGCGGACGGCTATCTGGCCGCCGGATATGCGTGCGCCAGCGCGCCGCTTTCGGAAATCGTCGAGGGATTCGACGCCTGTGTACGCATGAAATTCCCCCTGCCCAGCGGCGAAAGCGCTGTGGCGCTGTTGCGCCTGGCGGGCGACAACCTGCTGGAAGCGGTGCCCGTCCTCTATAGCGTTTCACCCACTGGCGGCGCGCAGGGGCCCTATCGCCTCGAACACCTGCGCCGCGAAGAAACCGCGCCGCTGCCCTGAGGCCGCGCGCCTCCGCGCCTCTTTTCGCCCTTGCTGCGCGCCCCATTTCCGCTCCGCCTCCCTGCCGCCCGCGAAATTGCCCAAAACCGCCGGGAGGCTTTTCCCTTTTTTCGCCGCCCATGGCAGGGAAAGGAAAATTCCTTCCTGTTAAATATATGAACGTTTTGTCATATGCGTTGACAGAAAAACATTCGCATGTTAAACTTGTAGGAGTGAAAGGAGGCGCTTGCGTTCTGAAGGGTTCGCAGCCCATCCGCATACGCGAGGGGCCGGTTCATGCGGACAGGCTGTCTTTTTGGAAACGCGGGGCAAGATTTTCATGGTAAAAGGCCGTGAAGGTCTTTATTTACGCAAGGAGGATGGTTTTCCCATGCACGTCTTTCTCGAGAACTTTCAGTCGATCACCTGGCAAATGGTGGTGATGTGGGTTATCGGCGCGCTGCTGATTTACCTCGCCATCAAGAAGGACATGGAACCCACGTTGCTCCTGCCCATGGGCTTCGGCGCGATTCTCATCAACCTGCCGCTGCCCGCCGTGGCGGAAGCCGCAGAAACGACGGGCGTTGCCGCCGTGTTGGAAACGCTGTATAACGCCGGCATTCGCAATGAGCTGTTCCCGCTGCTCCTGTTCATCGGCATTGGCGCGATGATCGATTTCGGGCCGCTGCTTTCCAACCCCAAAATGCTCCTGTTTGGCGCGGCGGCGCAGTTCGGCATTTTCTTCACGCTTTCCATGGCGTCCCTTTTGGGCTTCGACCTGACGGACGCCGCTTCCATCGCCATCATCGGCGCGGCGGACGGCCCCACCTCCATCGTCGTGGCCGAGCACTATGGCACGAAATACATGGGAGCCATCGTCGTGGCCGCGTATTCGTACATGGCGCTGGTGCCCATTGTGCAGCCTCCCTGCATCCGGCTGATCACCACGAAAAAAGAGCGCCTCATCCGCATGCCCTACAACCCCAAGCAGATCAGCAAAACCACGCGCATCCTGTTCCCCATCCTGGTCACCATGATCGCGGGCCTGGCCGCGCCGGATTCCGTGGCGCTGATCGGTTTCTTGATGTTCGGCAACCTGCTGCGCGAGTGCGGCGTGCTCAATTCGCTTTCTGACACCGCGCAGAAAGTGCTCGCCAACCTGATTACCCTCCTCTTGGGCATCACGGTGGCCTTCAGCATGCAGGCCAGCGAGTTCCTGCAGCCGGAAACGCTGATGATCCTGGCGCTGGGCCTGGTCGCCTTCATCTTCGACACGTTCGGCGGCGTGCTCTTTGCCAAGCTGCTGAACCTGTTCCTCAAGGAAAAGATCAACCCGATGGTGGGCGCGGCGGGCATTTCCGCCTTCCCCATGGCTTCGCGCGTTGTGCATAAGATGGGCCTCAAGGAGGATCCCAACAACTTCCTGCTCATGCACGCGGCGGGCGCGAACGTGGCCGGCCAGATCGCTTCGGTCATCGCTGGCGGCCTGATCATGGCTTTGGTTGTGTAAGGAGGATATATTCATGGATTTCCATATTGATTTTCAGGCGTTTCTCGATTCTCTGCCCATCATGGGCATGGGAATGCTGGGCATCTTCGTCGTCATCTTCGTCGTCTTTCTGCTGATTATGGCGCTCAATTCCGCCACGGGCAAAAAGGGCAAGGACAGCTGATCCCGCCTCCCGGCCCCAAAATGCCATCTCCCCGCCGGCCGCGCCAGCGGGGAGACTTTTTCATCGCGATAAAGGAGGAAAGCGAAATGCCTTTCAAACGCTCTTGCGGCTTCCCGGCGCGTGCCTGCGCGCTTATGCTGGCCCTGCTCCTGTTCGCCTCGGGCGCGCTGGCGGAACCCGGCACGCTGGAAGTGGCTTTCCTGAACGCGGGCAAAGCGGACGCCTTTGTGCTTCTCACCGAAAACAGCGCCGTAGTAATCGACACCGGCGAAAACAGCATGGGCGACGCTCTGGTGGATTTTCTGCTGGAGCGCGGCGTTTCGCGCGTCGACGCCCTGTTCATCACGCACTTTGATAAAGACCACGTGGGCGGCGCGGACGCGCTGCTCGCAGCACTGCCTGTGAGCGCGGTGTACGAAAGCGCCTGTGAGAAGGATAACAAGCAAACGCGGCAATACCGCGAGGCGCTGGAAGATCAGGGGCTTACACCCATCGCGCTGCAGGAAAACATGGCGCTGGAAATCGATGGCGTGCAATACGCCATCAGCGTGACGAATCTGCTCTGCACGGGCAAGAACGCCTCCAACGATTCATCGCTCGTGATCCGCGTGCAGCATGGGCAAACGCGCTTTCTCTTTGCGGGCGATGCGGAAAACGACCGCCTTGCCGAATTGCTCCGCGAAGGCGGTCTGGCCTGCGACGTGCTGAAAGTGCCGCACCACGGCAGCTACGAATCGCTCAGCAGCGCATTTTTTCAGGCTGCCTCCCCTACCTACGCCGTGATCACCAGCGACGAGGAGCACCCCGAGGACGAAACCGTCCTGCACATTCTTTCTTCCCTGGGCACGACGGTTTACCTCACCCGCCTGGGCGATGTCTTTTGCCTGTCAGACGGGGAAACGCTGGAATTTTCCCAGGCTTCAGCCTGAATTCGTAAGAAAGAAGGCTTCAGCCCGTTGAAAACAGCGTGCGCGAGGGCCGAAGCCACGCGCGTTCCTTTACACGATTTCCAGCTCGTCCCGGCTACCAAGCGCGGGGAACGGCTGGCAGGGCAGCGTCTGATACCAGTAAGCTACGGAAGCAATGTCATCCTGCAAGGGCAAATAGCGCCCGCCGCTGCGCCAGCCCAGCGCCTGGATGGTCACGCGCAGATCGGAGTGGAAATAGATCGGGTCGTTGATGTGCCAGCGATACAGGCCAAAGCGCATCTGGCTCTGATAGAGGGTATCGGGCGTGAGCACCTGCGCCAGTCCCGAGTAAGGCGAAGTGAACGTTTCATACCGGTCGTGCCGCACGGGATCCTCAAAATTGTAGGATCCGCAGAAATAGTCCTCCGTGCCCGTTCCGCAAATGGTGGGATACGCGCCGTCGCCATCCAGATAGAATTTGATTTCCCCTTCGCCCCACCAGCCGCTATTGTTCACGCCCCAGGCCATATACGTGCCAACATAGTGCCCCTTGCCCTTCACGCCATCCAGAATGGTGTACACCTGCTTATAGGGCAGCGGATTCACGCGCCGGAACTGGGCGTGGAAATAGGCGCATTCCGCGGGAATGGGGCGCACCTCGTAGGTAATCTGATAAAACAGCACAAAATCTTCTTCCGCGCGGTTTTCCAGCGTCACGCGGCACCCCTTGCGGAACGGCATGCTCCAATAGCAGTTAAATGCGGAGCCAGGATTTACACACACGGCCAACGAGCGAATGGGGGCATATTTCCCCCATCCGCAGGCGAAGAAATCGCCAATGGGGCACTCGACGGAAGGCGTTTCGCTCCCGTCCCAATAGATGCGCAAAATTGCATCGCGCCAGGAACCGGCGGGCGTCATCCAGATGTGGCGGATCATGCCTTCGCCGGAAACGTTCATGATCTCCCGCGTTTCTCCGCCCTTGATGCGCTCATAAGGGTTGGTCTTCCAGCCATCGCCCAGATCCCGCGCGGCATGCGCGGCCACGCCATCCCTGGCGCTCGTCCGGCCTCCCATGCCCTTTTCGCCCGTCTTGTTTTCCGAGCAAACCGATCGGGTCTCAAAATCGCGAAGCATGCACAGTTGTTCCAGCATATGCGCTCCTCCTTCCAATTGGTATCCCTATTATACGCGAAAACATCCCGTTCGTATAGGGGGAAATTTTCTTTTTTTGCCGTTCCTTGCCGCCCTGGCGCGAGAAAAAGCCGCGCGATAAATCCGCTGTCTTGACGGCGCGGCGCAGGCGTGGTATACTGAACCCATGGGAGGAACGCCATATGAATGTGCAGCTGGTTCCCGTCGCGGCAGACGAAAAAGAAATTTTGCGCAACCTGCTGGAAAAATACCTTTACGAAAGCAGCCAGTGGGAAAGCGCCGATGTGAACGCCCTGGGCCTGTATGGCTATGACTGGCTCGATTGCTACTGGACGGAGCCCGGCCGCTGGGCCTTTTTCCTTCGGGTAGAGGGCAAGCTGGCGGGATTTGCCATGGTGAACAATTACCAGGAAATTCCGGACGAAAACACGGATTACGCCATGGCCGAATTTTTCGTGATGCACAAATACCGCCGCTGCGGCGTTGGACGGGAAGCTGCTTTTTGGCTGTTTTCCCACTTTCCCGGAAAATGGCAACTCATGCACCACGGCAAAAACGCGGCGGGCGGGCGCTTTTGGGCGGAAGCCGTTTCCCGCTACACGCACGGGCGCTACCGCCGGATTTGCGCCCATCCCCAGGCCCGGTATCCCGATGGCACGCTTGGCACCGCTTATTTCTTCAGCACAGCCGACAACGCAGAAAGAAAGGAACTACCATGAGCGAGCTTACCATGCAACATGTGCGCGAAAGCAAGATCATCGCCATCGCGCGCGGCCAGGCGCCGGAAAAAATGCTGTCCCTGGCAAAAGCGCTGCTGGAGGGCGGCGTGGATATGATGGAGATCCCCTTCAACCAAAGCGACGCGCAATCCTGGCAGGGCACGGCGGCCGCCATCCGCTCCATTCGCGATGGCCTGCCCGAAATGTATATCGGCGCGGGCACCGTGCTCACCACGCTGCAGCTGGCCATCGCGCGCGAAGCGGGCGCGCAGTTCATCGTCAGCCCGAATACCGACCGGCCGATCATCCACGCCATCAAGGCGCTGGGCCTGTTGGCCTTCCCCGGCGCGATGACCCCCACCGAAGCCCAGCGCGCATACGCTGCGGGCGCGGACGCGGTGAAAATCTTTCCCGCCGGCGCGCTCGGCCCCTCGTATCTCAAGGCCCTTGCCAGTCCGCTCTCGCACATTCCCTTCCTGGCCGTGGGCGGCATAGACGATACCAACATTGCCGGTTTCCTGCGTGCAGGCGCGATTGGCGCTGGCGTTGGCGGCAATCTGGTGAACCGCGAATGGATTGAGCGCGAAGAGTGGGGCAAATGCACCGCCCTGGCGCGCGCTTACGTCGCCGCCGCGCGCGGATAGAAAACCAGCGCTTTCGCCCGGCGCAGCGCGCCGGGCATTTTGTGCGCCGCTATGCGCGAATCTTTTGCAATTCTTTGCTCTCCCGCGCTGGCGCAGCGCCGGCGCCGCGTGCTATAATGACGCGCAAAAATTGCGAAAGGGGATTTTAACCATGGCCCGCGGCATATCCATCTGTCGGCGCTCCTTTATCCTGCCGCTGCTCCTCGCGCTGGCGTTGCTGCTTTCCGCGTGCGAAGCGGCGCCGGAGGAGGCGGAAGAACCCTGCTTCACGGTGCGCGTCATCTGTGAAAGCGAGGATGTATATCAGATTTTTTACACTTTCTATATTGGCGATGAGTCGCGCGGGATGGGCGGCATGGCCGATCTGGAAGGCAATGCAATTACCAGCGAAACGGATCTTTCGCTCACCTTCACGGAGAGCTATCTGGAAAGCGCCGATATTTCCCAGTTTTCCATGGACTTTTCGCCCTATGGCAAGGACGACGTATCCGAAATCGGCACCACAAACCGGGTCTATATCCCGGCCGAGTACGGCAACACTTACACCATTGTGTTCGCCGGGAACGAGACCGACGGCTTCACGGCAACGCTCGAAGAGTAAGGCCGGGCGCAAAGTAAGCAAAAGCATGAGCGGCTTGATGTGGCAAGCCGCTCATGCTCTGATCGTTGACAAACCTGCGGTTTGCCAACGAAATTTCCCGATTGCTTGTCTACGCACCGCTTCGCGGGCTTCGACGGCCAGCAATCGGGGCGGGAATGTATTTTTCTCCGCAAATGCAAGCATTTGCTCCCGAAAAATACCAGAAATGACGTACACGCC
>DVJN01000075.1 GCA_018716755.1 Candidatus Alectryocaccomicrobium excrementavium | reverse complement strand
CTTTCCTGCCTGGCCGTCGCCCTGCTGCTGCACATGCTGGATCTGGGCGCGCTCTATGCGCCGCCCACGCTGCTGCTCGCTGCGCTGGCCTTTTCCGTGCTGTGCGTGATGCTCGCCGCCGCCATCCCTCTACGGCGCGCGGGCCGGGTTTCGCCCATGCAGGCCATTCGTGATGCGCAGTTTCTGCGCGCCGCGCGCCGCGCGCGGGTCAAATCGCAAAAGCGCTTCCGCGTGGAATCGCTCGCCGCCCGCCGCGCGCTCGTCCTCTATCGCGGGCAGAATGCGGGCGTGCCCATCCTGCTCGCCCTGTGCCTCCTGGTGCTCTGCGGCGCGTACCTGATGATGGACGAAGCCATCACCTCCCTGGGCAACGAATGGGAATACGATTACGAGCTGCAAGTTTATTCTTCCGGCCACGAGGAATATTACGACGAAGCCGCCCTGCAGCCCCGCTTCACCGAGAGCGACCGTGCGGACATCCTGTCGCTGCCCTATGTGGCGCGCGTGGATTGCGCACAGAGGGCGGCGTGCAACCTGGTGCTGGACGAGGTGACGGGCTACCTGCGGCCCACCCCCCATCGCAACGCATACCTGGACGCGCCTTCGCCCACCTCGGATGGCTGGGAAATCGAAGAGCGCGAAGCGTACCTGGCGCTGAAAAACGAGCTGGGCATCGAGGGCGACCTCTTTGGCGTGGAGGTGATCGCCCTGCCGGAAGAGCGCATCCTCGCCTATGCGGGGGAGGTGCTACATGGCGAAATCGACATCGAGGCGCTGAACGCGGGCCGCGAGGTGATCGTAGTCGCGCCGGATACCCTCTACCGGCAGCATTGGGAAACGCCCGAAGGCGGAACGGCAAGCATCACTTCCGAGCAGCCCTTTGCCGAACTCGAGCCGGGGGCGCAATACCGCGAATTCGCCAACGACACGTTCCAAGTGAGGCAGAAATTGCCCCTGTGCCAGCTATTTGCGCGGGAATATCAGCCCAACCGCGCAGACCCTTCCGTCACCACTGCGGATCTGGAACGGCGCGACGCGTCACCCACCATCGGCGCGACCGTGGACTGGGCAACTGCCAGCAATATGGGCTTGCTCTCTGGCTGCGGAGATGGCGATGTGATCACCACGCACGCGGGCCTGCAGGCGCTCGGCCTGTATGCGAACGGTTACAGCGAATTCGGCGTGGCGCTCGCGCAAACGCCCCCTGCCGAAACCGAGGCACAGATCGATGAGGCGCTGCGCGAAATCGCCGCCCGCGTGGAGGATGCGCGGTACGATTCCCAGTTTGCCTTCCTCCGCGAACAGCGGGATACCACTCGCAACCTGCTGCTGGCCGCGAGCACGGTGCTTTTGCTATTCACCGCCATCGCGCTGAGCATGATGGACAACGCCCTCTCCGGCCGCATCCGCGCGGACCGGCGCACCATCGGCACCCTGCGGGCCGTGGGCGCGCCGCTTTCCGCCATCCTGGGCCTGTACCGGCGGCAGGCGGGCATTTTGCTGGCCGCGGGCACGCTGGCCGGAGCCGCGCTCAGCACGGCGCTGCTTCTGGGGCTATGCCAGTTCGAATATTTCCGCAGCACCGTCTTTGCTGCCCTGCCCGCCTGGGGCCTGCCCGCGCTGCTTGCCGCCTACGCGGCCATCGTCTTTTTCGCATGCGCCTTAACGCTGCGCGCCAGGCTGCGCAATCTTCCGCGCGCGAGCATCGTCGAATCCATCCGCGAACTGTGAGGCGATTGGTTATGAACAGAGCATTGACAAAGTATCGGGAGAACGAGGCTTTAATCAGAAATGACGGCGTGTACGTCATTTCTGGCATTTTTTGCAAAGCAAACGCTTGCGTTTGCGGTAAAAATGCATTCCCGTCCCGAGTCGCTGCCCGCAAATCTTTGATTTGCAAGCGACCGGGTAATCTCGTTGACAAACCTTTGGTTTGTCAACGATCCGTTATGAAGCGCACCATTTTTCTTTTCCTGCTCTGCTGCCTGTTGCCGCTGGGCGCGCGCGCCGAAGGGCTTTGGCTGGATGGCGCGCACGCCTACGAGGGCATGGAGCGCTCCTACGACATGGGCTATTCGCCCGAAGAGGTGGGCAACACGCTGCGCGTGGTGCTGCCCGTGCTTTCGGACGAAGCCGTGGGCGGGCTGACCGCCGAACTTTTGTGCGAGGAACCCGCCAGTGCGCCCTTCGCCACGGGCTATGCCGCGCAGGCCCAGCGCAAGCGCTATTCTTTCGCCGGGGAAGCGGTGGACGCCTGGGTGTTTTCCTTCCGCGTGCCGCTCTACCGCGACCGGCTGAACGGCGAATACCCCTTTTCCATCGCGGTGCGCGGCGTGGACGCGGCGGGGAACGCGCTGGAGGCGCGCTTCCCCCTGGAAGCCGTCATCACCGGCGGGCAGGAAAACGGCGAAGTGCCCCAACTGCTGCTGATGGATTTTCGCGCCGGGGACGGCGCGTGGATCGAGGCCGGGGAGGAGGCGACCCTCTCTTTGACCCTCGCCAACCAGAGCGCCACGCGCGCCGTGGAGAACATCGCCATCGTGTTTGCGGAAAGCACGGGCGGGCTGCTGCCCGCGCGCTCGGACACCGTGCGCGTTTCCCGCCTGGCCGCGGGCGAAAGCGCCCTCGTGGAGATCCCCATCCGCGCGGCCATGGACGCCGAGCCGCGCGCGCACAGCGTGGAAATCCGCGCGCAGGGCGCGTATGGCGCGGGCAAAGATACTTCGGTGGCGGAAAAATTCACCGTGGACGTGCGCCAGAGCGTGCGCTTCGCCCATTCGGAGGCCGCGCTCCCCGTGCGCGTGACCCAGGGCGATGTTTCCAGCTTTACCATCACCCTCATGAACATGGGCAAATCCCCGCTTTCCAACGCGCTGCTCACCTTCGATGTGCCGGGGCTGGCCAGCGGCGGCAGCGTGCTGGCGGGCGATCTCGCGCCCGGCGAAAGCAAGGACGCCACCGCCAATTTCCGCGTTTCCAGCGACGGCGCGCTCGCCGGCCCCGTGAGCGGCACGGTCACGCTCTCCTACGAGGACGCTTATGGCGAGTATTACGAAACCATCCTGCCCCTTTCCACCACCATTGAAAAGAAAGTTCCCCTCGCCGCCGCCAGCGCGGACGAGGAGGAGGAAGCCGCGCCCTTCCCCTATCTGCCCTGGAGCCTGTTCGCCGCCGCACTGATCGCGCTCATCGTGCTGCAAACGCTCGCCCGCCGCCGCATCCGCGCGCTGGAGGAGCGGGG
>DVJN01000074.1 GCA_018716755.1 Candidatus Alectryocaccomicrobium excrementavium | reverse complement strand
TCATTTTGAATGAGGAACTGGATATGAGCGATGTAACGCAGCTGGAAAGCGCCATGTATCGCGCCTATATGGCGCAGATCATGCGCTATGGACTGATTGTAGTGGCCTCGTTGCCCATGCTTGTGGTGTATCCCTTTGTGCAGCGGTATTTTATGCAGGGCGTGATGATTGGCGCGCTCAAAGGATGATGAATTGCCCAGTGGAAGACCACTGGCAAAGATAGAAAGGAGATATGGATCATGAAACAACGAATTGCCCTTTTGCTGCTGGCAGCGCTGCTGCTCGCACCAGCCGGCCCGGCTCTCGCGGAAGAAGGAGAGCCAAAGCACTATTCCACCATGGTTTCCGTCAGTGCGGATCAGGGCGCCTTTGCGGATATGTGGCTGTTTGAAGAGATTGAAAACCGCTTCAATGTGGCCTTTGATTTCATCGAGGTGAGTTCCGAGGGCTACAATGAGCGGCTCAGCCTGGCTTTCGCGACGGGCGATCTTCCGGATCTGATTTTCTCGATGGATGCCACCAACATCGCTTATTACGCGGCGCAGGGGCTGATTCAGCCGCTGGAAGACTATATGACGGAAGAATATTTGCCGAACCTGATGTATTGGTTCGAGCGCTATCCGCAATATGAGCAGGCGCTGTATTACCCCGATGGGCATGTGTACAACATTCAGGGCCTGATCGATCTGGAGCGCGAATTTGCTACCCATCGCAGCTGGATCAACGCGCAATGGCTGGAGACGCTCGGCATGGACTATCCCAAAACGCTCGACGATTTTTACGCGTTCCTCGTGGCAGTCAAGCAGACCGATCTCAATGGCAATGGGGAAAGCGATGAAATCCCCTTCGCCGGTATTTATGATGGTTTTGACAGCTACTACGACAACACCATTCCCATCCTCACTGCGCTGGGCATGAGCACCAAGACCATCGAAGCCGTGGATGGCGTCGTGCGATTCAATCCGACGACGGATGCGTATAAGGAATTCCTCGCCTTCATGAATAAGATCTGGAACGAGGGCTTGATTGACAGCGAGTATTTCACGCAGACCTCTGATCAGTTCTATGCCAAGGTCGCTTCCGGCCTGTGCGCGACCATGACGGACTACGCGCATTGGATCCGCATTGCGGATGACAGCTGGAAGGCGTATACTGCCTACGATCCCATGACGTCCGCCATCAACGACAAGCAGATTTGGCCTGCCAACGATGTAAACCTCAGCCGCAACTTTATTGTCACCAGCGCGTGCAAGGATGTGGCTGGCATTATGCCCGTGCTCAACTGGGCGCTCACGCCCGACGCGATTTACGATCCGGTGAATGGCGACAACATGGCCGGCGCCACGGTGAACGTGCTGGGCAAGCCGGTGGGCGCGTGGGATCAGTATACGGAATATGGCTGGAGCATCGTCACCCGTACGGATCCGGACACGGGCGAGGAATATTCCGCCATCGAATCCATCTATCCGGAAGAGGAGTTCGATTCCATGAACGCTTTCCGCAACGCCGTCCTGACCCCCAATATTTTCCCCGTGTGCGAAGTGTTTGAAGGCGATCCCACGCACTATTCGCACTATGGCACGGAAAAGGAATTGAGCCTGGCGGAGGAAATCGTTACGCACAACGCGCCTTACTATTTCTGCGGCTGGAGCAGCAACATTCGCTATACGGCGGAAGAAGCCGATGAAATTGCGTTGCTGCAAAATGACATTTATACCTACTGCGAGCAGATGATCGCGCAGTTCATCACGGGCGAATTGCCCCTGGAAGAATTTGATGCGTTTGTCGAGGGCTGCAATGCGCGCGGCCTGGAACGCTTTATCGAGATCAATCAGGCGGCTTACGACCGTTATAATGGCGTGGCATAGCGCGCCAGTTTTGCCAAAAACCGGCTCCTGCCCGATAAAAGGGCGGGAGCCGGTTTTTTGTGTGGGGGTATGGGGCTTACAGCGAATTGTTCTTGATGAAGTCCACAACTTCGTCCACTTTGCAGTGCGCCATGCAGATCACGGTGTCCGCGCCGCCATAGTAGATGGAGATGCGGCCCGTTTCCGCGTCGGCCAGCGCTGCGCAGGGGAAACAGACGTTGGGCACGTCGCCCACGCACTCGTAGAGCATCGTCGGCTGGATGAGGTAGGGCGCGGTGCGCGCGATGACCTTCCAGGGCTTGTCGATGTCCAAAAGCGCCGCGCCGAAGGCGTATACATAGCCGTTGCAGCTGGTGAGCACGCCGTGATAGAAGAGCAGCCAACCCTCATCCGTTTCAATCGGGATGGGACCCGCTCCGATTTTGGTGCTTTGCCAGCCGCCCTTGGGGGCCATCACATGGCGATGCTTGCCCCAGAAGACCAGATCAGGGCTCTCGGAATAGAAGATGTCGCCAAAGGCCGTGTGGCCGGTGTCGCTCGGACGGGAGAGCATGGCATAGTTGCCGCCGATTTTGCGCGGGAACATTACGCCGTTGCGGTTGTAAGGCAGGAAGGCATTTTCCTTTTGCAGATAGGTCTTGAAATCCTTCGTGGTGGCCACGCCAATGGTCGGGCCATGGTAGCCGTTGCACCAGGTGACGATGTATTCATCACCAATTTTGCAGCAGCGCGGATCATAACCGTATTCGAAATCGCCGATTTCTTCGTTTTCCTTCACAAGGTGGAACGGCTCGGGATCGATGTTCCAGTGAATGCCGTCTTCGGAGAAGGCGGAATGGATGCGCATTTCGCGGCGGCGGTCGTCCACGCGGAACACGCCCGCGAATTTGCCCTCAAAGGGCACGACGGCGCTGTTGAAGATGGAATTCGCGCAGGGGATCGCGTTGCGCGGCACAATGGGATTCAGGCTCGAACGCCAGACAACTTCGCTGCAACCGGCGGGACGGTCTTCCCAGGGAATATTTTTGAGAGCGGGGCCGAGAATCTTAGCCATAGAATACCCTCCTTCAATTCGTATGATACTTTCATTGTAGCCCAAGGGGCGGGGCTTGTCAAGCGTCAGGGCGTTATGGATCAGGGGATC
>DVJN01000073.1 GCA_018716755.1 Candidatus Alectryocaccomicrobium excrementavium | reverse complement strand
ACGGCCCCGCTGGACGAAAATGCCGGCGATGTGAACGATACCGGCGTGGATCCCGGCTCGACCAATGCGCCGCTTACCGAAGGAAACAGCTAAAACCGAGCCGCCGTGCTGCATTCGCAGCACGGCGGCTTCTGATCGTTGACAAACCTTCGGTTTGCCAACGAGATTTCCCGATTGCTTGTCTACGCACCGCTTCGCGGGCTTCGACGGCCAGCAATCGGGGCGGGAATGTATTTTTCTTCGCAAATGCAAGCATTTGCTCCCGAAAAATACCAGAAATGACGTACACGCCGTCATTTCTGATTTAAGCCTCGTCCTTCCGATACTTTGTCAATGCTCTGAATCCTGCCCTAAGACAGGATTCCGGGAAAGAGAACGTGAAACGTGGCGCCTCCGCCAGGAGAAGCCTCCACGGAAACCGTCCCACGATGCGCCAACACCAGTTCCCGGACAATGGACAGCCCGAGGCCGTTTCCCCTTGCGCTTCTGGAGGCGTCGCATTGGTACATCCGCTCGAATATCTTTTCCTGTTCCGCGGGAGCGATTCCCCTGCCGTTGTCGCGCACCGTCAGGCAGGCGCCTGCCCCGCGGGCCGCAAGGGTGACCGCTACGCTCGTCGCCTGGCTATGCGCCAGAACGTTTTGCAGCAGGTTATTGACGATGCGCGTATAGGCGGCGGCGTCTATCCGCAAAGGATATTCCTCTTCGGGCACCGATACTTCATAGAGGATCCCTGCGCTTTCGAGGGCCGGTATCCAATCGGCCAGAATATCGCGCGTCAATTCGCAAATATCCTGTTCTTCGAAGTGAAAGACCTGCTCCCCGGAATCCAGCTTGACCCACGCAAAAAGCGACTGCACAAAATCGCTCAGGCGCCGGGCCTTGTCATAGGCGATCTGCAGATAACTGTCGCGCTCGCTTTCGCGGACCATTCCGGTTTGAATGGCCTCCAAATATCCCATCAACGAGGTGAGCGGGGTTTTCACATCGTGGGAAAGGCTGGTCATCAGGCGCTTATAGGCCTGTTCCGATTGCCGCTGCGCCACCAGCTTTGCCTGGCCGTTCGCGGCGATCTGGTTGATATCGTAGCAGATGCTCCGCGTCATATCGCTCTCGCGGGCCAGCACGCGGCGGTTCAGATTTCCATTTTTGATGTCCGCCAGCGCGTCCTGAATTTGCTGCAGTTGCTCGCGCACGCGCAAAAGGCGCGCAACGGTATACCCCAGCGCCAGGACCAGCAGCAGGCAAACAACGCCCCAAAGGATGTTCCCATTCATTTGATTCACTCCTTTGCAAACCGGTATCCCACGCCGCGCACTGTCTGGATATACGAGGGATGTTCCGCGTCGGGCTCGATCTTCTTGCGCAGCTTGCTGATGAAGGCCATGATGTTGTTGTCGTCAAAGGCATAGCTATCCTGCCAGACTTGCGTGTAAATCTGCCTTTTGGTAAAGACTCGCCCGGGGTGCCGCGCCAGAAAAAACAGGAGGTCGAATTCCCGGCCTGTGAGTTCGACAGGCCTTCCGTCGACCGTTGCGGAACGCTCGCCCGGATTCAGGCGCAGTTTTCCCGCCTGGATCGTTTCCGCATTCCGATAAAACCCCGTGTACCGGCGAATCAGCGATTGCATCCGGGCCAGGAGCTCCTGCAGGCTGAAGGGCTTTGTCAAATAGTCGTCGGCGCCCATGCGCAGGCCGGAAACCTTGTCCGCCTCGCTATCCTTCGCCGTAAGCATCAGCACGGGGACTTCGGAAATGCGGCGGATTTCAGCCAATACCTGGAACCCGCTCATCTCCGGCAACATGACATCGAGGATGACCAGGGCAAATCGGTCCTGGCCCTCCCGCAGCTTTCGCAGGCCATCGGCGCCCGTATGCGCCACGCCGGCGATCCACCCTTCCTGCCCGGCGCATTTCTGTATCAACGCGCAAAGCTCGGGATCATCGTCTATTATCAATATCCGCTGGGACATGAGCATGCTCCTTCCAAATGGCATTTTTTGGCGTTCATTCCGTGGGCAAAATGGCGGATACGGTCAACCGGCCGCCGCTTTCGCTGGCGGCAATCCGCCCCCGATGCGCGGCGACGATCGCCTTGGCGATGGAAAGGCCGATGCCATAACCGCCCGAATCCGAGGAGCGGGCGCGGTCTGCGCGGTAGAAGCGGTCGAACATGTTGTCCAGCACTTCCCGGGAAAAGTTCTCCACGCCATTTTCCACGCTCAGGCGCACGGCCTTGCCCTGCTTTTCCAGCGCGATTTCGATGCAATCGCCCGTGGGCGAATATTTGATGGCGTTGTCCAGCAAAATACCCGCCAGCTGGCACAGGTTCTTTTCGTTCCCCACATAGGAAAGCATGGGCTCCACGCGGACGCGCAGCGCCTTGCCCCGCGCCCTGGCCAGCGCCTGGAAGGATTCCGCGGTTTCGCGAATCGCATCCGAAAGCGGGAACTCGATCATGGGCATGCTACGCTCTTCCTCTTCCATTTTGGAGAGGCTGATCAGGTTATTGGTCAGGGTAGCCAGCCGGGCCGTCTGTGCCTGGATGTCCTGGAGCCATTCGTTTTCGCCCTGCTCCATGCGCAGGATTTCCAGATCGGCGTCGATCACCGTGAGGGGCGTTTTGATCTCGTGGCCCGCGTCGGTGATGAAGCGCTTTTGCTTTTGATAGCTCTCCGCGATGGGGCGGATCACGCGGCCGGAAAATACCCATACCAGGGCGAACACGGCGGCCATGCCCAGCGCGGAAATCACCACGCTGCTCACCAGCACGCTGCGGAAGCCCGTGAGCATGCGCCCGCAATCCAGAAAGGTGATGACCGTGCCCTCCTCGCTTGCGTGGCGGGCAAAGCGGTAATCCCGCACGAAGCCGGCGGCCGCGCCGCTGCGGTAGGCCTGCTGCGCATAATCGGATACGGCGGTCTCGTCCACGGCGAAAATCCGCTCCATATTGGTGGAAACGACATTGCCGTCCGCGTCCATCAGGGCGGAGAAGAAGCGGATTTCATAGGGCAGCTCGGGGGAACGGTAGCGTCCGCCCGCGTCCTGCCAATCGATAAAGTCCTCCGGCGGGGCGGGCAATTCCCCGGCAAAGGAGGAAAGCATGGCCAGCACGCCGTCCGCGTCGCTGACGATTTCCCGGTAATTGAGCACGTTGACGACGCCCAGGATCACCGTCAGCACCACCAGCAGCGATAGCATGCTCACCAGCGTGAATTTGCGCCGCAGTTTGCGGATCATGGGATTTCCTCCAGCGAATAGCCCGCGTTGCGCGCCACGCGAATCTGCACGTTCGCCTGCAGGGAGGCCAGTTTTTTGCGCAGGTAGGAAATGTACACCCACACCACGTGGACTTCCGCCTCGGTGTCGTAGCCCCAGATCTTTTCCAGAAAGCGTTCCGTGGGGATCAGCCTGCGCGGGTTGGCGAGCAGCATTTCCATCATCTGGAATTCCTTGCTCGTGAGCCGGAAGCTGCCCGCGGGCGAGGAAAGCTCATAGCTCGCCAGATCCAGCGAAACGTTGCCCATGCTCAGGCGGTTGGGCTCCTTTGCGAGCGGGCTGCGGGTCATCGCGCGGATGCGCGCCAGCAATTCCTGCGGATTGAAGGGCTTGGTCATGTAGTCATTCGCGCCGCTATCCAATCCGGCGACCTTGTCCCGCACCTCGGATTTCGCGGTCAGCAGCAAAATGGGCAGCGCAATGCCGCTTTCGCGCGCCTTTATGAGCACGTCTATGCCGCTCAGGCCCGGCATCATGATGTCCAGAATCGCCGCGTCGTAATTGCCCGATTGGAGATACGCCAGCGCGTCCTCCCCGTTGTACACGGCGTCTGCCTCGTAATTGTGTTTTTTTAAAATGGTAACGATCGCCCGGGCCAGCGATTTTTCGTCCTCCGCCAGCAGAATGCGCATGCGCGTCCCTCCTTTTTCTTCCCCATATATCATATACGCGCAACATTAAGCAAAGTTAAAAATGATATGGAGCTTCCAGGGAAAATTGCCGCATGGGATTTTCTACGCCTTTTCATGGTTTGGTTTGATTGACAAAACGCCGTTTTCTTGGTAAAATTATCTTATGGATGCGAAATGAAAAGAGTTGAATGTTGTGAAGCGTAAAATGTAACGCCGGTCAAAACGCGCATAAGGGCATACAATATAGAGAATCACAACGGCGCAGGCGCGGGAACATGGCGCTGTGCGCCGCTTAAGACGCACATGGCAGAATCATGGAGGAAAAAACATGAAGGAAGACATGGGGCGGTTCTATTGCCGCGCTTTTTTGCGGGGCGCGGTCTATCAGGCATTGCGCCTTTTGGGGGAATTTATGGGCGCGTGGTTCCTCTCGCGCATTCTGGCGCTGGCCATGGAAGCGCGCGGGGACGACCTTACCCGCACGGCCCTGGTTGGGCTGGGCACGATCGCGGTTTGCGCGGGTTTGCGGTATGCGCTTGGCCTGCGCTGGGAGAGGAGCGCGCAGGATGGCCTGCACAGCCACCGCAAAGCGCTGCTGCGGCAGATGATGGAAAAGGCGCTGCCGGTGGAAACGGCCGCAGAGGCGGACGTACGCCTGCAGCGGGATGCGGAAACGGTGCGCGCCCATTGGACGCAGACGCTGCCGGAGATGGGCGTTTCCCTCTGTTTCGCCCTGGTTTGCGTAGCCCTGATGGCCCGGATCCATGGGACGCTCGCGCTCATATTCGGCCTGCTGAGCCTGACGCAGCTGCTGCCCACGTTGGTGTATGAAAAATGGGCCAAAACCATTTACCTGCGCGTGCTCCGCGACGAGGAAAGCTATTGCAACTGGGTGGGCGAGGGCCTGCGCGGAATCAGCACGTTGAAGGCGTATCAGCAGGAAACGTGGTTTCTTCAGCGGCTGATGCGCTGCAGTGAGGCGATCATCCGCTCCGGCCGGCAGGAAACCCGCACCGCGGCCGTGCAGGATATCGTCACGGATTTGGTTCGCACCCTGCTGGAATACGGCAGCTATCTCATCCTGGGCATGGCGGCGATGACGGGCATGGCGGCGGTGACGCAGCTGCCCTTTTTGCTGGTTGCCGCGCAGCGGCTGTTTTCTTTTATAGCCGCGGTGGTGCTGGACGTGGTGCGATGCTTTGGGTATCAAAAAGCGGAGGAACGGCTGCGAACGCAAAGCGCTCCGGCCACAAAGCGCCCGCCGGAAGGCTGCGTGGCCGCTCTGGAGGGTGCGAGCAAGGCATACGCGGGCAAAACCGTGCTTAAGGACGTTTCCCTGCAGGCACGGCAGGGCGAGCGGATTCTGCTTTCCGGGGTCAACGGCGCGGGGAAGAGCACGCTGCTCCGCCTTCTTCTGGGCTTTTGCCAGCCGGAGGCGGGAGAAGCGTTTCCGCCGGAAACGGCCGCCTTTGTGTTCCAGGAAGAGCCGGATCTGGAGGCGACGGGCGAGGAAATCGCCCGGGAAATGGCGCAGCGGGGCGCGATTTCCTGGGAAGCGTTCCAGGGGCCGGGGGAACGCAAAAAGATCCTCCTGATGCGCATGATGCTCAAACCCGCGGCCTTTTCCATCCTGGATGAGCCGCTGAACCATCTGGACCGCCAGGGAAGGGAAGTGCTGGCGGATTGGGCGCGGGAAAAAAAGGGGCTGGTGATCGTTTCCCATCAGGCGTTTCTCGCGCCGGAGGAGGGCGACCGCGAGATTGTCCTGCCATGAGCGCCATGCGGGCCAATGGCCGGCGCATTTGCAGCAGTGCGCCACGGCCATTGGCCCCTCTTTTCTACGAGGGCTTTACACAATTCCTCTTGCAAAAAGGACGGATTCGGATTATACTAAAATCATACGAATTCGGATAAATATCTCATGCCTTTCATTTATCCATGCAAAAGAGAGGGTTCTCCACATGAACACGCACAGCCTGTTCGCCAAGACGCCACCCGTGCGCCTGTTTTTCACCGCCGCCATTCCCGGGGCCATCAGCATGCTGGCTTCGGCGCTGTATCAGCTGATTGACGGCGTATTCGTAGGGCGGCTCCTGGGCGAAACCGCATTTGCGGCGCTGAATTTGAGCATGCCGTTCGTGATCATCAATTTCGCGCTGGCCGATTTGATTGGCGTGGGTTCTTCCGTGCCCATTTCCATCAGCCTGGGCCAAAAGCGGGACGCCGATGCCAACAACATTTTTTCCTGTGCCTGCGCGATGATCGTGGGCGCGGGCGTGGCCGTGGGCGCGCTTTTGTATGCCGCCGCGCCGCTGCTCATCGCGCTGATGGGCGCCAGCGGCGAATTCGCCGGGCTGGCCGTGGCCTATCTGCGCGTGTACGCGCTGTGTTCGCCGGTGACGACCATCGTGTTCGCCATGGACAATTACCTGCGCATCTGCGGCAAGGTGCGCGGCAGCATGATGCTCAACATCCTGATGTCCATCCTGAGCGCTGGGCTGGAATTTTTGTTCCTGTTCGTGCTGGATCTGGGCATCGTTGGCGCGGCGCTGGGCACCTGTTCCGGCATGATCATTTGCGCGCTGATCGCTTTTTTTGCCTTCACGCGCGGCAAAATGCAGCTGCGCTTTTGCCGCCCGCGCTTTCGCCTTTCCATGGTGCGGGAGATCGTGGCCTGCGGCACGCCGAATTTTTTGAACAACATCGCGGGCCGCGTGACTTCCATTGTGATGAACATGCTGCTGGTGCGCCTGGGCGGCGAATCGGCGGTTTCGATCTATGGCATTTTGATGTATGTGGAAGGCTTCATCCAGCCCCTGCTCTATGGCATGTGCGATTCTCTGCAACCCGCCGTGGGCTACAACTGGGGCGCGGGCAGGCTCGACCGGGTGAAGGCCATTGAGCGCTGCTGCTTCGTTTCCAGCGCCATTCTTTCCCTGTTGTCGGTGGCGGTCATCGCCCTTTTGCCTGAACCCATCACCGTGCTGTTCATGGGCGGGATGGATACCGCTTTCCTGGATGAGGCGGTCTTCGCGCTGAAGATCTTTAGCCTCACCTATATCACGCGCTGGTATTCGTTCGCCGTGCAGAGCTATATGCTGGCCGTGGAAAAGCCTGGCAGCGCCTCCATCATTTCCGTCAGCACGGCGCTGGTGTTCCCGCTTTTGCTGCTGGCGGTGCTGTATCCGCTTGGGCTCACGGGCATCTGGCTGAATTTTCCCCTCACCGCCGTGCTGGCCGGGATTTTGGCCATTATCGTAATGACGCGCTTTTCCCGCAAGCTGCGCGCGGGCGCATCGCTCCATGCCGGGCACGATGCCGATGTGAGCGAGATGGATTGAATGCGGGGCGGGGCGGCCGGTTTTCGCCGCTCCGCCCTTTCTTTTTGGCAAAAATTGCGCCCGCGGGCAAAAGCGACCCGCGGGCGGTTGTGCTGCAGGGGTTATTCCAATCCCTTTTCCTTGAGATAGGCCTCCCACCAGGGATTGACCTTGCCCACTGGCTCGTCGCGCTCGCAATTGAGCAGCCAGGAGGGCTTTTTGTAGAACGGCTCTTCGAAGGTGTTTTCGATGCGGCCGCTCTTTTCCAGCGTGTTCATGCAGGCGCGGATGCAGCCGCGCGCGCCGCAGACGGCGAAATACCCGCCGGAAACCCGCGAATGGAACGGGTACTGGTTGATAACCTTGCCATCCGGGTTGAAGGGCGTTTTCGACCAGTTGGCGCCCATGAGCGCGTAGCAGATTTTGTAGGCTTCCTCTTCCGTGGCGTTGGAGGTGCAAACGTCGTATTCCAGGTTGGGGAAGTCCTTTTTCATAAAGGGCGAAATGCGGTTGTTGAAGCCATGGTGCGTGAATGTGCAGCGGCCCATATCCACATCCGCATAGGTAATCTTCTTTCCGCCGATTTCGATGGTGATGGTCTTGCCATCCTTAAAGCCGGGCACGGCGTTGCCGGGGCATTCGCGGATGCAGGCGCCGCAGCGCGTGCAGATGGTGCCGGGCTCGATCATCTCATCCGGCTCCAGCTCGGCGTCGGTAATGATGCTGCCCAGGCGCACGCGCGGGCCAAACTGCTTGGTGAGGAACACCTTCGACCAGCCCAGCTCGCCCAGGCCCGCGCCCACGGCGAGGAAGCGGACGCTGGCCACCACGTCCGAAGGAACGCGGCCAGGCTCCACGCTTTCGCGCACGGGGTTGCGCTCCGGCACCGCCGGATAGCAGGGAGTGGCTTCCCAGCCGTGATCCTCGATGAACTGCGACAGCGCGTAGGTCAGGCGCGGCCGGATGTACTGATTCAGGCGGGAATAGGAATAGAACGTGTAGTTGTTCCAGTGCGTGCCTTCCTCAATGCCGCGGTAGCTGCCGCGGGGGATGCGCATCATGGTCACGATGACGCTCTTCGCGTCCGGGAAATAGGTTTTGGGGTTCATCAGCGGCGGCGCTTTTTCGAACCGGTCGATGGAGGCGATGCCTACGGCGTCCAGGCCCAGTTCCTTGCCGCGCTGCTTAATCATGGCGCTTGTCAGTTTCATGGCCGGCCCTCCTTATTCCTGGGGTTCCACATTTTTCCCCTTGACGTCGATGGCCCACGTCTTGCGGCGGCGGAAATGGTTTTCAAAGGTGTTTTCAATCAGGCCCGCTTCCTCCAGGTGAATCATGCAGTTGCGCCCGCACAGCGCCGCGCAGCGGTCGGGTTCGCCGCGGTCGGACACGCGGTTGCCCATCGCGCCGTTTTTGCACATGCGGCACAGGCTGTAATCCACCTTGGCCACCGGCATTTTCAGGCCGCACACATCCATGATCGTGGTTTCCTGGGAAATCGCACCCAGCGGGCATCCGCGCTGGCAGCTGCCGCACTGGTCGCAGATGGTCTGCGTAACCAGCGGGTCGCTTTCGAATTCCGCGTCCGTGATGATCATTTGCAGCTTTTGCCGCGGGCCGTATTTCTTGGAAAGGAACAGGCCGTTCACGCCCACGACGCCCAGCCCGCAGGCCACCGCCGCATAGTTGAAATCCGGGATCACGTCCGGCACGGGCGCGCCATCGCGCACGGGCACGCCATAGCCCGCCACGGCGCTCGGGTTGGAGAAGACCGGCACCGCTTCCCAGCCGCGGTCTTCAATATAACGCACCAGGTTGTAGCAGCCCTCCGCCACATAGTCCATATCCAGCCAGTTGATGCCGAAAAGGTTGTAGTCGCCAAAGTTCGTTCCCTCTTCCGGGCCGCGCAGGGTGCCGCGCGTGATGCGCTTGCCCATTACGATGACCGTTTTTGCCTCCGGGGCGATGGAAAAGGGATTGACCTCCGCGGGGACGCCCTCAAAACGGTCGCGCGCCGCAAATCCGATGAGATCCACGCCAATTTGCGCCGCGAAGTCGCGCAGTTCCTGTTTGGTAATTTGCATGGTAACATCTCCTTTCAAACGTGCCTTGGAATTGCTTTTATCATCGCCGTTTTGCCCGGTTCTGTCAACAAATTTCGCCATGCGAAACGAATTGACCGCTTCATAATATGAAATTAGTGGCGGATTTATTTGCAATATATGGAAGATATGCTATACTGCGATGGGATGTTTGGCGAAAAGAGGGGGAATGGGGTTGATTCGTTCCATCGAAAAGGCAATGGCAATTGTCAATTTCGTGGCGGAGCAGGCGGAGCCGGTTTCGCTGGGGAAAATTGCCGCGGCCTTGCAGCTGCACAGCGCGACCTGCGCGCATATTGTCGAAACGCTGTGCGCGGGGCGCTATCTGGAAAAGGTTTCCCGCAAGGACGGCTATATCCTGGGGCCGCTAATGTATTTGAATACTTCGGGCCATTTTTACAAGGAGGAGCTCGTGCGCGCCGCCGCGCCGGTCATGACGCAATTGTGCCGCAACGTGGGGGAAAGCGTTTCGGTCAATTGTTTCACCAATGGCAGGATGTATGTGCTGTACACGGTGGTTTGCCAGGATGACGGCCTGATGCGCATTGGCATGAAGGGCGGCATGCTGTACAGCTCCGCGGCCGGGCGGCTCTTTTTGGCGCATATGAACGAGCGCGAGGTGGAGGCGATTGTGGAGGAGTGGGGGTTGCCGGATTCCACGGAATGGGAAAACGCGCAGAGCCGTTCCGCTCTGGCGGCGGAGCTGAAAAAGATCCGTGCCTGCGGTTATGCCACGCGGATGACGGCGGATATGGCCGCGGTAAGCTGCCCCATTTTTCAGGGCGGCGTGCTGGTGGCGGGTGTCGGCGTGTATCTGCCGCCGGAACGGTTTGAGGGCGCGCACAGGATACAAATCATAAATCTTACCAACGAGGCGGGGATTTTAATAACAAAGCGCCTGTATAACCGCGAAAAAATGCGATCCGATTTGGCGAAAATGACGGGGGATTAAATTTCATATAGAGAAATAAGTTGACAATTTTAGCCATTATAGAATATTATATCAAAAAATGCTGTAATACGGTAAGCAGGAAAAGGAGTGCGATGCAGATGGCGAGAAATTTGGCTTCCCCCGCTTATCTCACGCGGGACCGCCGCATCCGGGTTTTTCGGAAACAGTTGCGCGCGAACTGGGATGTTTATTTGATGGCGCTTCCAGGATTGGCATTTCTGATCTTTTTTTCTTATCTGCCGATGTACGGAATCATCATCGCCTTTAAAAAATACCGAATCGCGCAAGGAATCTGGGGCAGCGCATGGATCGGCCTGGAAAACTTTGAGCGCCTGACGTATTCCTTTGAATTCAAGCGCGCGTTCCGCAACACGCTGCTCATCAGCTGGATGAAAATGCTCATGGGCCTGCCGGTGCCGATCATCTTCGCGCTGATGCTCAATGAAATCCGGGCGGTTGCCTATAAGCGCGTGTGCCAGACGATTTCGTACATTCCGCATTTCATTTCCTGGGTTGTGGTCTCGGGCATTTTTATCGATCTGCTTTCGCCCTCGACGGGCATGGTGAACACGCTGCTGGGGCTTTTCGGCGTGGAACCGATTTATTTTATGGCCAGCGCGCGCTGGATCCGCACGGTCGTGAACTTCACAGACATCTGGAAAGATTTTGGCTGGGGCACGATTGTGTATCTGGCGGCGATCACCGGCGTGGATCCGCAGCTGTACGAGGCCGCCTCGATCGATGGTGCGGGCCGCTGGCGGCAGACGCTGCACGTCACCCTGCCGGCCATCCGCAACACGTTTATCGTGGTGCTGATCATGCGCCTGGGCAACACCATGACGGGCGCGAATTTCGAGCAGATCTTCATGATGAATTCTTCGCCGGTGCTGGAGCAGATCGACATCATCGATACGTATATCTACCGCGTGTCGTTTGATTCGCTGGATTTCAGCTTTACGACGGCGGCGGGCCTGTTCAGCTCCGTAATCGGCTGCACGCTGCTGGTCACCAGCAACGCCGTGGTGAAGAAGCTCGGCGGCCGCGGTATGTACTGATGCATGGCGGGGAGGGATACACAGTATGATCAGAACGCGGGGAGAGCGCATCTTCAATGTCATCAACATCGTATTGGTTGCGCTGATAACGTCCACTTGCCTGTTGCCATTTATCCACATTCTGGCGAAATCGTTCAGTGCAAACACCTATCTGCTCCAGAAAGAGGTCTTTTTCTGGCCGAAGGGGTTCACGCTCAATTCGTATCAATATGTATTGAGCAATCCGCAGTTTTTCCGCTCGCTGCTCAATTCGGTCTTCATCACGGTGGCGGGCACGGTGCTTTCCATGCTGGTTACGGTGCTCACGGCGTTTGTGTTCACGCGCAATGAGCTGCCCTTTCAAAAGCTGATCGTGCGCCTGTTCATCTTCACCATGTTCTTCTCCGGCGGCATGATTCCCACGTATCTGCTGTATTCGAACCTGCACATGCTCGATACGTATGCCGTATTGATTCTGCCGGGCGCGGTGGGGGTTTTCAACATTGTGCTCATGCGCAATTTTATGGAGAGCATTTCCCCCTCGCTGGAAGAATCCGCCAAGATCGACGGCGCGAGCAACGCGCGCGTGTTGTTCCAGATCTACGTGCCCCTGTCCAAGGCGGCGATCGCCACCATCAGCATGTTCTTTGCGGTGGGCCGCTGGAACGCCTACTTTAACGCCGTGATGTATACCACCAGCCGCGAAATGATGCCCGTGCAGCTGTACCTGCGCAATCTGCTGCTCGCGCTGGACATGCTGCTGGAAAGCGATCCGCAGCAGCTGGAATACATCGCCACGGAAGGCGTGCGCACAGCTACGATCATCACCGCCATTGTGCCGATTCTGCTGGTGTATCCCTTTGCGCAGAAGTATTTCGTTTCCGGCATGATGATCGGCGCGATCAAAGAATGAGCCCAATGCACAAGTGCGTTGAAATAAAAATGGGAGGTATGTTGTCCATGAAGAAACTGTTCGTCCTGCTGTTGGCGGTCGCAATGATCGCCGGGTGCTGCACGGCTGCGCTCGCCGAAGAGGAACTGCGCGGCCCCATCGAGATCCGCTTCATTTACCACTCGCTGATCGACACCATGGAGAGCAAAGGAGAAGACTACCAGCACAACCGCATTACCGACGCGCACCGCCAGAATTCTGGCATCGACTTCGTCATCACGCCCGCCCTGGTGAGCGGCGAAGAGGAAACGGCCCGCCGCGCGATGATCCTGGCCTCGGGCGATGTGCCGGACATCATGGTGCTGAGCGTGGAAGAATACATGCAGTTTGCCACGCAGGGATTGCTGACGGAGGTCTCCGGCTATCTGGACAGCATGCCCAATTACATGGCGCTGGTGCCGGAAGCGGCCCGCGACGCGCTGCGCATCGATGGGGAACTGTTCGCCATCCCCGGCTCGCACGAGGAAGTGGAGATGAAGGGCGGCGGCGGCATCATCGTGCGCTATGACCTGTACAAGGAACTGGGGCTGGAAAAAGAGCCGCAGACCGCGGATGAGTACTACGAGATGTGGAAGCTTGTGAAGGAAAAGTATCCGGATATGTACCCGTTTGCGGATAACAACTTCGACGCCTTCAAGGCCGCGTTTGGCGTGCTCTCCAACACGGCGTTTGACGAAGAAGGCAAGCTCGTCTTCACCTGGGCCACGGAGGATTTCCGCGAATACCTCACCTACATGCACAAGCTGTACGCGGAAGGCCTGATGGATCCGGAATACCTCAATTACAACACCGCCACCATGCAGGAACGCTGGGTTTCCGGCGCCGCGTTCTCGGGCTGCCGCGGCTGGGCCGATCCGTGCGTGACCATCAACGGCGTGTTTGACAGCGTGCCCGGTTCCGAGCTCAAATACCTGCCGCAACTCACCAAGGACGCTGAAACGCCCACCGAGCTCACGGAAATCTTCCCCACGCAGCGCATCCTGGCCATCCCGGTCGGCGCGGAGAACATCGACCTGGCCATTGAATTCATCGATTATATGGCCACGCCCGAGGCGAAGATGATCCAGGACTACGGCATTGAGGGCATCGACTACACGCTCAATGAGGATGGCACCGTGAACCAGACGCTGGATGAGCAGAACGAGGTCGGCTGGAAGATCGCTTACGAATTCATCCCCACGCCGGAATCCTTCCAGATCCGCCTGTACCTGAAGGGCTTCGACTGGGCGTTCTATGGCCTGCTCGATGCGCGCGAAGCCAGCAACACCACGGTCGTTGTGGACTACACCACGTTCCTGCCCGCGTATGATGAGTATCTCGAGCTTTCGCAGACCTTGGGCCTGAAGGCCTATGCCGATGAAATGGCGGATAAGTTCATCATCGGCGAGCGCTCGCTCGATGAATTCGACGATTACATCGCGGAACTGGAGCAGCGCGGCCTGGCAGAATTGACCGATGTGCTCAACGAATGGTACAATATGTATAACTGAGTCTTGCCCATAGCATAAACAGGAGCCGCCTCCATGCGAGGCGGCTCCTCAGAGCATTGACAAAGTATCGGAAGAACGAGGCTTAAATCAGAAATGACGGCGTGTACGTCATTTCTGGCATTTTTTGCGGGGCGCACGGAGGCCGCCGCCTGTGGCGGAAACAGGCCGAAGTAAGCCCAATGAGCAAAGGAGAACTGCAAGCCGTCAGGCGCAGCAGGACGACCATTGCGAATTGAGGAAGCGCACGGAGGCCGCCGCCTGTGGGACGGAGCTTCGCCGCGCGCAGTGCGCGAAACAGGCGAAGCGGAAGTCCAATGAGCAAAGGAGACTTGCAAGCGGCAGCGTAGCAAGGCGACTATTGCGAATTGAGGAACGAAACAGGCCGAAGTAAGCCCAGTGAGCAACGAGAGCCACAAGCGCGTTTTGCGCGCGATGTGGATCGACGATTGCGAACTGTGGCAAGCTTGCTCCCCCGCCCACCAGCTTGTCAAAAAGACTTTTTTGACAAGCTGCGTTAGAAATCGATCTTCTGGTCGATATAAGCGGCGAGGTCTTCGATGGCGACGAGTTCCTGCTGCATGCTATCGCGGTCGCGCACGGTGACTTTGCCGGTTTCCAGCGTATCAAAGTCCACGGTGATGCACAGGGGCGTGCCCGCCTCGTCCTGCCGGCGGTAGCGCTTGCCGATGGAGCCGGTTTCGTCATAATCCACCATAAAGCGCTTGGCGAGCATGGCGTACACTTCGCGCGCCTTATCGCCCAGCTTGTTCTTTTGCAGGGGCAGAACGGCCGCCTTGAACGGCGCGAGCGCCGGGTGCAGGTGCAGCACCACGCGCGTATCGCCGCCCTCGAGTTCTTCCTCTTCGTAGGCGTCGCACAGGAAGGCCAGCGCGGCGCGGTCCACGCCCAGCGAAGGCTCGATGCAATAGGGGATGAAGCGCTCGTTGGTCAGGGGATCGAGATATTCCATGTTTTCCCCGGAATGCTCCTGGTGCTGCTTGAGGTCGTAATCCGTGCGGTCGGCCACGCCCCACAGCTCGCCCCAACCGAAGGGGAACAGATATTCGAAGTCCGTGGTGGCCTTGGAATAGAAGGCCAGCTCCTCCGGGTCGTGGTCGCGCAGGCGCAGGTGCTCTTCCTTCATGCCCAGGGAGAGCAGCCAGTCGCGGCAGAAGCCGCGCCAATAGGCAAACCATTCCAGATCTTCGCCCGGGCGGGTGAAGAATTCCAGCTCCATCTGCTCGAATTCGCGCGTGCGGAAGGTGAAGTTGCCGGGCGTGATCTCGTTGCGGAAGGACTTGCCGATCTGGCAGATGCCCGCGGGCAGCTTTTTGCGCGTGGTGCGCATCACATTTTTGAAATTGACGAAGATGCCCTGCGCGGTTTCAGGGCGCAGGTACAACTCGGAAGCGCTGTCCTCCGTCACGCCCTGGAAGGTTTTGAACATCATGTTGAACTGGCGGATGCCGGTGAAATCCTTTTTGCCGCATACCGGGCAGGGAATGCCGTGCCCGGCGATGTAGGATTCCATCTTTTCGTTGCTCCAGCCGTCGGCCTGCACTTCTTCGCCGTGCGCGGCGCAGAAATCCTCAATCAGCTTGTCCGCGCGGAAACGGGCCTTGCAAGCCTTGCAATCCATCAGCGGATCGTTGAAGCCGCCCACATGCCCGGAAGCCACCCACACTTCGCGGTTCATCAAAATTGCGCAGTCCACGCCCGTGTTGTAAGGGTTTTCCTGCACGAATTTGCGCCACCAGGCGCGCTTGACATTGTTTTTGAATTCCACGCCCAGCGGGCCATAATCCCAGGTGTTGGCCAGGCCACCGTAAATTTCGGAGCCTGCGAAGATGAAGCCCCGGTTTTTGCACAGGGCGACGAGTTTGTCCATCGTGAGCGAAGCCATACTTCCGCCTCCATTATCCGAAAATCTCCTCTTATCATAGCAGGAACCGGGAATTTTCGCAAGGCAAATGCGTTAAATTCTAATCGCCCAAATGTATGGGCGTCAAGCACAGGTAACACAAAACCGGGCGAGAACAGTCAGGGGAAGGGTGGAGATTTGCGAAACAAATACAAACCGGACCGGCGGCCTGCCAACAGATCATCCGTGCATCGCGCCAGCAGATGGATCGCCTGCGCCAGGGCGCGACATCAACATTGCTCAAAACGGTCAGCCTAGTGCCGGGCCAACCCATCCTTCCCCGGATCGCGTAGCCATGCCCGACAGTCTTGCAGGCATTGCCAGAGAGGAAACGGTTACATTGGAAGACCCCAGGAAGGAGCGTTTGGACCGCGTATGAAGGTCATGCTGGATACCAACGTTGTGCTTGACGTACATGTTGATTGATCGAATTGTGGTGTATTCAGATTATCGGCTTGACATCCATTTTCGTATAACTGTTCAGCAGTATTTGGGAAAAGCCTCATGAGAGATCCAAAATAGCGCAAGCCCCATGCCCGGATCATCATACCAGGCATGGGGCTTGCGTTTGCGATGGTAGAATCTTGGTTTTCTGTCTTCTGTGTATGATTTACCAGTTCACCAAGCATCAGCCA
>DVJN01000072.1 GCA_018716755.1 Candidatus Alectryocaccomicrobium excrementavium | reverse complement strand
ATCGCTCGCAAGCTCGCTTGCAGCTCTCGTTGCTCACTGGGCTCACTTCGGCCTGTTTCCGCCACAGGCGGCGGCCTCCGTGCGCCCCGCAAAAAATGCCAGAAATGACGTACACGCCGTCATTTCTGATTAAAGCCTCGTTCTTCCGATACTTTGTCAATGCTCTGAAGGGCATGATTTCCGATGTAAAAATCATGTCCTTGTTTTTTTGCCCACGCACCGGCAAAAATCCTGCTTCTCCCCCTTGTTCCGGACACGCAAAAATGGTAAAATGGGACGAAAGTTTGGCCCAAAGGACAAGGTGAGACGATGAGTATAACCGTTGCGGATGTTATGAAGCTGCCGTCCATGCGCGGCGCCAGGGTGCTCGGCGGAGCGGGCGGACTGACGAGGATCGTGTCCTCCATTTCGGTATTGGAATATGCGCAGACCAACGCGATCCAATCCGAACTGTTCGACCGCGTTGAATTTCTCGGCAATGAGCTGGCCATCACCGGCTTTATGAACAACCCGGACGATGTGGAACTTCAATGCACCAACATCCGCCGCATGGCAGACATCGGCGAGGTGGGCGTCATCCTGTTCTACGTCGGCATCGTGATGAAGAAAGTGGATCGCCGGCTCATCGATCTGGCGAACACGCTCAATTTTCCCCTGATCTGCATGCCCATAGGGCAGATGAACCAGCGCTACAGCGAAGTGATCTGCGAGGTCATGGAGCTGATCTACCGCGACCAGATGGCCGGCGCGAACCTGGTGAGCGAGCTGCTTGAGCAGGCGGCAGGCCTCGCGCCGCACCAGAGGACGGTGGACAGCATGCTGCGCATGCTGGCGGACAGATTGCATGCTTCCGTCGTGCTTATGGATAGCTCGCGCCGCGTGCTGAATGAAGCCGCCTGGCCCCGCTCTTTCAACAACGCCATCAAGGAACAGTTGACCGCGGCGGAATTTCCCGCTCCGGGCACCTGGGGATACTGCGAGGCGGTGGACGTATATATTTACCGCGACAGCATCCAAACGCGAGATCGCCACGCCATGGATCTGCTGATTTTCAAGGAGGGCGACGCCCTCGATGTAGTGCTCACCCGCCAATCCGTGGAGGTCGTGCAGCTGACCGTGAGCATCTGGTCGGATAAGCACGATCGAATCGTGATCGGCGAACTGGTTCGCGCCATTTTGCAGGACGAGCCGATGAAGATGCGCCGCCTGGCGGATATTTTTCACGTCGACGTCGCTTCCATCAACTCGATGTGGATCATCAGCGGCGATGCGCCGCAGGATAAAGAGCGGCTGGCGGACGTCCTCGAGACGATTCTGCGCGACACGAAGGCGTATTCCGCTTCCGCCATTGCCGATATCTACGATGGAGAAATGGTGCTGTTTATGATTGGGCCTGGCAATATACAGGATGTCCGCGCGCTAACGGAGGCCATTGGCAGCGCCTTGTCCGAGCGCCAGATCCGCGCGAGCCTGACGCGCTGCCACGCGCTTAACACCACAACGCGCGTGCGCGAGGCGTTTTTGAGCCATCAAGTGGGTTTGCCCGCCGCAAAACAGATCTTTCCGGGGCAATGGGCCTACACGCTGGAACAGATCGATTTCGCGCGGCACTGCCAGGAACAGATCGGCCGCGGCGAGCGCGCGGTGGAAGAAGCGCAGCGCTGCATCGCCGCGCTGCAAGATGGAGACGATGGCCTGCTGGAAACGCTGGAATGCTATCTTTTGGACGCGCGAACGCATGTGACATTGACGGCGGAAAAAATGTTTCTGCATAAAAACACCATCAAATACCGCCTCCAGCGCATCGCTGACCGCTTGGGATTCGTGCCCGGCGAACTCCCGGAGAGCATACCGCTATTCACCGCCTGCGCGCTCGACCGCCTTCTGCGCAGAAATTGATGCTCCTTTCGTTCTTCTCCGCGAGGCGTTCTTTGTCCCTTTGGCCAAATGAACGCCTTGTTTTTTCTGCTTCGCGAATAAATACTTTCCTCGCGATCCGCGTTATAATTTTTTTATTCTTGATTCCGTGCGAGCGGGTCTACGAGGAGGAAGGTTTCTATGTCACAAAAGAATTCCGGCTTTGAAATCAAAGCGGAGCAGCGGCAAAGTTGGCTGAGCATTGCCATGGTATGGGCGGGCGGCATGATCTGCGTGCCCTGCCTGATGATCGGCGGCGTGTTGGTCGGCGGCGGCCTCAGCTTTGGGCAGATCATCGCGTCCGTCCTGCTGGGGTATGGCATGATCTGCGCTTACATGATCTTCATCGGCATGCAGGCCTGCGATACTGGCCTTCCCGTCTCGGTGATGGCTTCGGGCGCACTGGGCGAAAAAGGCGCGCGCTACATCATTTCGACCATTCTCGCCATTGCCTGCATCGGCTGGTTTGGCATCCAGTCGGGCGTCTGCGGCAGCGCTTTCGCCTCTCTGGGCGCAAACATGCTGGGCTATGAATCCGCCAGCCAGACGGCTGTGACCATTTGCTCGCTGATCTGGGGCGCAGTTATGCTCTTGACGGCCTGCCTGGGCTTCAAGGGGTTGAAGTGGCTGAACTACATTGCCGTCCCCGCGCTGGTGGTCGTATGCCTGTATGGCATCATTGCCAGCATGGTGAAAAATGACGGCACTGCGGCGCTTACCACCTATGCCCCAGAGGTTTCCAGCGGGCTGGTGTTTGGCATGAGCATGGTGGTGGCCTCCTTTGCGCTGGGCGGGCTGATCTCCGCCGACTACTGCCGCTTTGCCAAAAATCGCGGGGATGTAGTGAAGTCCTCCATCGTGGGCGTGATCCCCGCCGGGTTGTTCATGCTGCTCACCGGCGGCGTGATGAGCATCGTCACCGGCCAATACGACATCTCCATCATCCTTTCCAACCTGGGCGTGCCCTTTTTCGGCCTGCTGGCGCTCGTGCTCGCCACATGGACGACCAATGTGACCAACGCCTATTCCGGCGGCCTGGCGCTCTCCAACCTGCTGGGCTTTGACGAGAGCAAGTTTAAAATCACCACGGGCATCGCGGGCGCAGTGGGCACCTTGCTGGCGGCATTCGGTGTGCTGGGCAAATTCGAGGCGTTTCTCAACCTGATGAGCGCCCTCTTGCCGCCGCTGGCCGGCGTGATCATCGCCAATTACTGGATCACCGGCAAAGGGCGCAAAGATGCGTTCCAAGTGCACAGCGGCGTCTTCGCGCCGGGGTTGATTGCCTATCTGGTGGGCGCGTTCGTCGCCTGCCTGACGGGCGGAACGTTCGCCTCCTTCCCGTTCCTGGTCTGGCTGAACGTTCCCTTCTTCGTCGGCCCGGTGAACGGCATCATCGTCTCGCTGGTTCTGTACGTCATTCTCGCCAAAGCGATGAAGAAATGAGGAAAAAACCATGAGGAAGATCGGCATTCAACAAATTGAGGACATCGCCCTGGGCGCCTCGCTGCTGGGCGCGGGCGGAGGCGGCGACCCCTATATCGGAAAGCTGATGGCCATCGGCGCGGTGCGCGAGTGTGGCGAAGTGACGCTCATTTCTCCGGAAGAAGTGCCCGACAGCGCGCTGATCATGCCCATCGCCATGATGGGCGCGCCGACCGTCCTTTGCGAAAAGGGCATCGGCGGCACGGAATACAAGCGCATCTTTGAAATGGTGGAGCGCTATTTCGGGCGCAAGGTCTACGCGACCATGCCGATGGAGGCGGGCGGCGTCAATTCCATGTTGCCCATCGCAGCGGCCGCGCGGCTCGGCCTGCCCATGATCGATTGCGACGGCATGGGCCGCGCGTTCCCAGAATTGCAAATGGTTACGTTCACCATCGGCGGCGTCTCCGCCACGCCCATGGCCCTGACGGACGAAAAGGGCAACAGCGTCATTTTTGAGACCATCACCAACCATTGGACAGAGGAACTGGCGCGCGCCGTCACCATGTCCTGCGGCGGCAGCGTGACCTGTTCGCTATACGTCATGGATGGCAAAACGATGAAGGCCTACTCCGTACACGATATCGTCACCCGCAGCGAACAGCTTGGCAAGGCCATCCGCAATGTGAAGAATGCCACGAGCGGCACGCCGGAAGAGAACTTTCTGGCCTTCTCTGAAGGAGTCCGCCTGTTCAAGGGCAAGATCTCGGACGTGCTGCGCACCACCGACGGCAAATTCAATCTTGGCCGGGTGCAGCTGGAAGGCATTGGCGATTGCAAAGGGCACCATGGCGAAGTAACCTTCCAGAACGAGAACCTATGTGCCAGTGTGGATGGAAAAATCCTCGCCACCGCGCCGGATCTAATCTGCCTGGTAGACACGGAGACTTTTATCCCCGTCACCACGGACGGATTGAAGTATGGCAAACGCGTGCTGGTGGTGGGCCTGAAGTGCTATCCCATGTGGCGCACGCCCAGAGGCCTAGAACTGGTGGGCCCGCGGTATTTCGGCATCGATGCGGACTATATCCCCGTGGAAGAGCGCGTCAAGGGAGGTGCGGTAAATGTATAAGCTGGGCATCGACGTGGGCGGCACCAACACCGACGCCGTTCTCATTGATGAGGGCCTGCATGTCATCGCCGAAGTCAAATATCCCACTTCGGGAAACGTTTTTGAAGGCATCATGGGCGCGGTTAAGATGCTGCTGAAACAGGCGCAGGTCGATCGCGGCCAGATCCGCCAGGCCATGCTGGGCACTACGCAATGCACCAACGCCATCGTAGAGCGCAAAAACCTGGCAAAAATCGGCCTTTTGCGCATCGGAGCCCCGGCGACCGTGGGCGTGCCGCCCATGGTGGACTGGCCGGAGGACATCCGCTTCATCTGCGAAAAGAGCGCCGTCATCGGCGGCGGGTTCGAGTACGACGGCAAGGAGCTGGCACCCCTGGACGAGGACGCCGCGCGGGCCTTCTTTGCCGGTCTCAAAGGCAAAGTGGGCTCCATCGCCATTTCCTGCGCCTTTTCCACGGTGCGGGCGGATCACGAGCAGCGCGCGGCGGAAATCTGCCGGGAAGTCATGGGCGAGGACGTCCACATCTCCATCTCCAGCGAGATCGGTTCCATGGGGCTGATCGAGCGCGAGAACGCCACCATTCTCAACGCCGCGCTGTATCAGGTGGCCAAACGGTTCACAGAGGGCTTTGCCTACAGCCTGGCGCAGGAAGGCATCACCAATGCGGAGGTCTATCTTTCGCAGAACGACGGCACGCTCATGACCATGGAGCACGCGCGCCGCTATCCCATCCTGACCATTGCCTGCGGTCCGACCAACTCCATTCGCGGCGCGAGCTACCTGAGCCATTTGGACAACGCCATCGTCATCGACGTGGGCGGAACCACCACGGACTTAGGCGTGATCCAGGCGGGCTTCCCGCGCGAATCCGGCGTGGCGGTGACCATCGGCGGCGTGCGCACCAATTTCCGCATGCCAGACGTCTATTCCATCGGCCTGGGCGGCGGTTCCATTGTCCGTGAAAAAGAGGACGGCTCCGTCACTGTCGGCCCGGACAGCGTGGGCTACAAAATCACGGAAAAAGCGCTGGTCTTTGGCGGCGATACGCTAACCGCGACGGACATCGCCGTGCGCCTCGGCATGGCGAACATCGGCGACGCCAGCAGGGTCTCGCACATCAGCGAAGAACTGGCCCACAAAGCTTTGGCTGCCATCCGCGAATTGGTCGAGGAAAGCATCGACGTGATGAAGGTTTCCAGCGATGACATCGATGTGATCCTTGTGGGCGGCGGCTCCATCCTCCTGCCCGAAACGCTCGCGGGCGCGCGCAGCGTCACCAAGCCCGAATTCTTTGGCACGGCAAACGCGATCGGCTCCGCCATTTCCAAGGTCAGCGGCACTTACGAGGCCCTGATCGATTATAACGAGCTTCCCCGCGAGCAGGCTCTGGAAAAGGCAAAAAAAGCGGCCATGGAAATGGCCGTCAACGCAGGTGCGAAGCGTGAAACTGTAGAAATCATCGAGGTGGAGGACGTCCCCCTCGCCTACTATCCGGGCAATACCTGCCGCGTAAAGGTCAAATCCGCGGGCGAATTGCGGTAAGGCAACCCAGGGGACAAATTCCCAGTATCCCAGCCGCCTGGCTGGTCGCCGGATGCGGCGGGCGCGTTGCGGAAAAGGAAATCTGCAGCACGCCCGCCGCCGTCGCAGCCGGCCGCTCGCCCTCATGGCTGGCGATCGTTGCCATAGGACAGGCATTCTGACAAAAAGGCTTCGATGTTTTCCAGCGGCGTACCTGCGACGATGCCATTGCCTGCCGCATACAGGAAGCCGCCTTGCGGGGAATCGAACGTATCGCGCATGAGCCGTACTTCCCGGCGCACTGCCTCGGGCGAGGCGTTGATGAGCGTATCCTGCACATCCATGCCCACGAGGAAAGCCACTTTTCCCTTCCACTTGCGGGCAATTTCCTCCCAATCCATGGTGTGTTTCTGGATGGGGTGCAACACGGACAGGCCGCAGTCGATCAAATCCCCGATGATATCCGCGACATTTCCGCAGGTATGCAGCCATACGTCCACATCATGCGCCCGGGCAATGCCCCAGGTTTCCCGGTAATATGGCTGGATGAACGCGCGGAAAGTGGCCGGGCTCATCATCAGCGATTTCTGCCCGCCCAAATCGTCGCTGATCATATATCCATCGGGCTGCACTTCCCGGATGGCGCGCAGCAGAAGCCGGTTCTCCGTCTCCGCCACCGCCCGGTGCAGCGCATGCACTTCTTCGGGGAAATCATAGTAATCCAGCAAGAGGTTCTGCATGCCGCGAAAGCTCCAGATTCTTTCATACATGAGGGACCAATGGTGGATCAGCACGTATTGCCCCGCTTCGTGCGCGGCACGCGCGCGGCGCGCGGCTTCATCGAACAGGCCCGGCGCTTCCGTATCCGGCAAATGCGCCAGCAGCGCGGGCAGATCCGCCCAATCGGGCAGGAGCGCATTCGCGTCGTGCCCCACCTTGCGGCGCTCGCCCAGCTGCGGCAGGCGCCAATAAAACCCATCTGCGCGCGGCGTGACCGCCGGGCAGGGGAACGGCACAACGGTCACGTCCTCCTCATAGGCGTCAAACCGCGAAAGCTCTTCGCCGTATTGCTCCTCCAGCCCCTCTCCCCACCACTTGGTAAAGGCCCGCGGCGGGCGGGGCGGACACGCAAAGCGGATGGCGGAGCGCACTTGTTCGCGTGAAAGCATCTTTGCATCGCTTCCCTTCCTAATAGACTCCCGTTTTCCCGACACCCGCATTATAGCATGCGGGAAAGCGTTTGTAAAGAATGCCATTTTTGCCGCCGCGCGCATGCCCTTTTTTGTCGCATTTTCGTAAATTTTTCATTGCATATTGAAATCCTTCCCAATTTATGATACCATCTCCCTGCAATCTTTCATCGCGCGCACGAAACGAATCAGGGGATGGCTATGGACAAATACTGGGTATGGCTATCGAGCGTGCCGGAAATCACGCCGGAAGCCTTTGACCGCCTCATTGAGGCGTGCGGCAGCGCCAGGGGTGTGTGGCAGGCCCGGGAATCGTCGCTTTCCCAGCTGCTCGCGCCCCGCATGCGGCAAAGCCTGCTGGAAGCGCGCACCAAAGAATGGGCGTTCCGCCTGTTCGAATCGCTGGAGCGCCTTGGCATAGCCTGCATCACGCGGCTGGACGAAGCCTATCCTTCGTCCCTGAAAGAGATCTACGACCCGCCCGCCACGCTGTTCGTGCGCGGAAATCCCGATCTGGATTTCTCGCGCGCTCTCGCGGTTGTGGGCACTCGCCGTCCTACGCGCGATGGGGCGCGCGCCGCGCGGGAATTGAGCGCCGCCATTGCCGCGCACGGCGTCGCCATCGTAAGCGGCCTGGCCATGGGCATCGACGCCATGGCGCACCGGGGCGCGCTCGATGCAGGCGGGCGCGCAGTAGCGGTTTTGCCCGGCGGGCCGGACAATATCCTGCCGCGCGAAAACTGCGCGCTGGCACAGGAGATTCTGGACAGCGGCGGCAGCCTGGTGAGCGAGCGTCCGCCCGGCGCGCGCGTATACGCCTCAAGTTATCCCGCGCGCAACCGCATCATCAGCGGATTGTGCCCGGCGGCCCTGATCGTGGAGGCTGGGCGCAAATCCGGCGCCATGATCACCGCCAGCCTCGCGCTGGAGCAATCGCGCGAAGTGTTCGCCGTGCCCGGCAGCATCTATTCGGATGCGTGCAAGGGTTCCAATTCCCTCATCGCGGATGGCGCGGCGCCGGCACTGGATGAATGGTGCGTGCTGGAGCCCATGGGGTGGGCAACAAAGCCCGGCGCAAAAGCGCAGGCCGAAGCGCCCGTTGCGCTGAGCGAAGAAGAGCTGCGCGTGGTGCAGCCCCTGCGCAACGAAATTTTTAACACGGAAGAACTCGCTGAAATCACCAAAATTTCTTGGGAAAGACTGAATTATCTCTTGACAACGCTGGAATTGCGCGGAATAATAATAAAGGTAGCCGGCGGCGGCTACCGGGCCATACGATAGCATACCGCGCGCGAGCGCGAAATCGCAATATAAACCGGAGGAAATGGAATGGCGCAGCAAAACAAGCTGATCAT
>DVJN01000071.1 GCA_018716755.1 Candidatus Alectryocaccomicrobium excrementavium | reverse complement strand
GGCGCGAAAATCGCCACCAGATTTCTGAGCCCATAGGCGAAGATATCGAAAAAATCGGTGGTGGCAATCAGCATCAGCACGCCGAAGCAGGCCATCAGCAGCCCGGCCACGAAGAAACCGTCGCTGAGGCTGGCGGCGTTGCGGGCGATGCCCGCGCCGCTGGACAGCCCGCGGGCAAAGGCCACAGCCAGGGAAAGAGCCAATCCAATTAGCGCGCTGGCGAGATACTGCGGCCACCGTTTTTTGGCGCGGTCTTTTTTCATCCTTCCACGCCCATGCGCGCCTTATAGGCGGCGAATTCCGCATCGTTGCACTGCACGAAATGCCCCGGCACGATTTCGCGCAGCGAGGGCTTATCCACCGAATAATCGTGCTCGGCCAGCGGCTCATAGCGGATGCGCTTGCGCTGGCGCTCATAGAGCGGATCGGGCAGCGGGATGGCCGAAAGCAGCGAGCGGGTGTAGGGATGCAGCGGATGATCGAACAGCTCGTCCGACGGGGCGAGTTCCACCAACTTGCCATAGTACATCACGCCGATGCGGTCGGAAAAATACTTCACGACGGAAAGATCGTGCGCGATGAACAGGATGGTGAGCCCCAGCTTGTGCCGCAGGTCGTTCAGCAGGTTGATGACCTGCGCCTGGATGGATACATCCAGCGCGCTCACCGGCTCGTCCGCGATGATCAATTCGGGATTCATGATCACGGCGCGCGCCACGCCGATGCGCTGGCGCTGGCCGCCGGAGAACTCGTGCGGATAGCGGTTGGCATGCTCGCGCACCAGGCCGACCATTTCCAGCATGTTGTAGACCTTTTCGTCAATCACGCGCTTGTCCTTTTCGCCGCGGATCACCAGGCCCTCGGCGATGGTTTCGTACACGGTCATGCGCGGATCCAGAGAGGCGATGGGATCCTGAAAGATCATCTGGATCTGCGTGATATAGCGCTGCTTGCGGGCGGCGCGGCGGTCGTACGCATAATGCTCTTTCAGGCGCGCCAGTTCTTCGCCCTGCGCGCTGGCCAGCAGCGGCTGGTAGCGCTCTTCCACTTCCCGCACCAGCTCGCCGGCATAGAGCTTGTCGCAATTCTGGTGATCGTGCCGCGCGCTGCGGATTTCCGCGCGCTGCGCGGCGATGAAGTCTTTCAGTTCCTTCTGCCGCTCGGGCGCGGCGGATTTCATTTCCACGCGCGCCTGCGCGATGGCCTGCTTATAAGAGCGCGTGCCCGCGGCGATGCGGTGGCCCTTAAAGTAGATGCTGCCGGAGGTAATGTTATACAACTTGATGATCGAGCGGCCGGTGGTGGTTTTGCCGCAGCCGGATTCGCCCACCAGGCCGAAGACTTCGCCCTTTTTGATGTCGAAGCTCACGTCATCGACGGCCTTGTTTTCCTTGAAGTACTGGCACAGGTGCTCCACCCGCAGCAACACTTCGTCCTTGCGATCAGGCATTTGCGTTCCCCCTCATTTTCGCGCGCATTTTGGCGATTCGGTCGGTGACGATTTTGGGCGGTTCCACCTTGGGCGCGTCGGGATGCAGCAGCCAGGTCGCGGCCCAGTGCGTTTCCGTAATGGGGAAGGCCGGCGGCTGGCGCTCGAAATCGATCTTCATTGCGTAGCGGTTGCGCTCGGCGAACGCATCGCCCTTGGGCGGATAGATCATGTTCGGCGGCGTGCCGGGGATGGCCTCCAGCCGTTCGCGGGTTTCCAGGTCGGGCATGGAGGAGAGCAGCGCCCAGGTGTAGGGATGCGCAGGCGAATAGAACACTTCTTCCGCCGTGCCGTATTCCACGATCTGGCCCGCATACATCACGGCGATGCGATCCGCCATGTTGGCCACCACGCCCAGATCGTGCGTGATGAAGATGATGGAGAGCTTGCGCTCTGCCTTGAGCTTGTTGATCAGTTCCAGGATCTGGGACTGAATGGTCACATCCAGCGCGGTGGTCGGCTCATCGCAGATGAGAATATCCGGGTTGGCCGCCAGCGCAATGGCGATGACGATGCGCTGGCGCATGCCGCCGGAGAATTCAAACGGATACTGGCGGTAGCGCCGGTGCGGTTCGGCGATGCCCACCTCGTCCATCAGGCGGATGGCGCGGTGCTTGGCGACGCTGCGCGTTACCTTATCCACCACGCCGGAAGCGTTGTGCATCAGGTAATCGATCATATCCACGGTTTCCCTGCGGTAATCGCGCCCACTGGCGCCATTCAGCGCGGCTTCATAGTGGTGCTGCAGGCGCTGGATCAGGCGGTCGATATTCGCCTTGATGAGCTCCAGGTCAGTCACGTTGGCTTCCGCCAACTCCCAGCCGGCCTGCTTGCCCCTGGCCATAATGCGGTCGTACTTGCGCTTTTCCCGCTGATAGCGCGCCAGTGCCTTGCGGTTGGCGCCGATGGCGGCAAAATAGCGGTCCAGCTCGCCCTTCAGGCTGGGCGCGAACGTCCAGCTCATGCTGTCCTTTGTGATTGCCAGCGGGTCAATGGACGCCTTCACCGCGGCGCTGAGCGCTTTCAGGCACTCCATGCACTCCTTGCGGTCCAGGTGCGCCCGCTGGAAGACGGGCCGGGCAGCTTCCAGCGCAGAGATGGCTTCCCGCATGCTGGCGTAAGTTTTGCTGGCGGAATGCTCCAGAGCCCGCTGCGCATCGTGGCTGAAATCGTTCATGAACTCCCGGTTGAGGTAGTCCAGCAAAAAATCGTTCAATGCTTCTACGGGCATGTCGGGCAGCGGCTTGCCGCTGAAGGTGAGGTAATAGCCCATGCGGAAGAAATTGGGCGCGGGCCGCTGCAGCGCGGGCGCGATGATGTCCCGCAGTTCATAGAGGCTTTGTAGCACCTCGCTGTAATTCCCGGCGCGCCGGGCCTTTCGCAGCGCGCCCGGCAGGCCGCCCGCCAGAGCATGGATCTTCGCCTTGTTGAGGGCGGGCACCACGTATTCATTGATGGAGCTGCGCGCCTGGCGGGCAATGTCGGCGATGCGGTCGTTCGCGTCCTTGCCCACGGCGTTCTTTTCCATTTCGAAGGCGATTTTCGCAATATCCTCCACCGTTTCCGCCGCAGCTTCGTGAGCGGATTTATAGGCGGCTTCCAGCTCGATGTGCTTGAATTCGAATTTGTCGAATTTTCTGCAGCTTTCGTTCATCCGCGCAGCTTCGCCGTTGCCGGCAGCCTCCACCATGGCGCGGTTCAGGTTTTTCAAATAGCCGTTGAAATTGGCGCGGCTTTCCCGCTGGCGCGCCTTGCCCTTGAGCAGCATGGCCTCGGTCAGCTGGCGGCCGATGCGCACGATGGGGTTCAGCGAAGACATGGGATCCTGGAAGATCATGGCGATCTTGTCACCGCGGATTTCGTGGAACTCCTCCTCGCTGATCTTGAGCAAATCGCGCCCATCGTAGAGGATTTCACCCGATTCCACGATAGCGTTGCCCGCCAGAATGCCCAGAATGGCCTTGGACGTGACGGATTTGCCCGACCCGGACTCGCCCACGATGGCCAGGGTTTCGCCCTTTATCAGGTCGAAGTTGATGCCGCGCACCGCCTGCACCTTGCCGTTGGACGTGCGAAAGGAAACGCGGAGATTCCGGACGGTCAGCTTGTTTTCCATCAATCTTCCACTCCTCTCGTCGTCGGGTTAAAGGCATCGCGCAGGCCATTGCCAAACAGGTTGAAGCAGATCATCAGCAGGCCCAGGAACACGCTGGGCCAGAGCATGGCGTGCGGCGCGGTGGTTACGGCGGCGTTGCCCTGGGAGAGCAACGTGCCGATGGTGGTGCCTGCGAACGCGCTCAGGTTCACAATGCCCAGGTAGGTCATCGAGGTTTCAGAATTGATCACGCTGGGGATGATCAGCGCGCAGCTGGTGATGATGGTGCCGATGGCGTTGGGGAAGATGTGCTTGAACATCAACCGCCAGTCGGAAGCGCCCAGCGTGCGCGCGGCCATCACGAATTCCTGCCCCTTAAAGCGGTAGAACTGCTTGCGCGTGAGCGCCGCCATGCTGATCCAGCCCGTGAGCACAAAGGCGAACAGGAAGGATACCACCACGCCGACCTTCTGCGCCAAATGCAGCTGGAACAGTACCGTGACCACCACGAAGGGTACGCCGGAAAGAACGTCCACGATACGGTCCATCACCATATCCACCATGCCGCCGTAGTAGCCCTGGATGGCGCCATAGATGGCGCCGATCGTCAGGTTGATGGCAGACACCAGCAGGGCGAAAATCAGCGAAAAGCGCGCGCCCAGGCCGATGGCGCAGAACAGATCCATGCCCATCACGTTGGTGCCCATGATGTAACTGGGCTCGTGGCCATTGAGATATTGATAATAATTGTAGTACAGCACGCGGCACTGCACCGAGCCGGATTTGGCCGTGGAATAGACCCAGGAACCGTCGTCGCCATCGATGCGAAGGGAATTGTAAGGCGCGCCGGCGCGATCCGCGTTGGTGGAATAGGCGGGGATGAAGTTGCCGTCCTCGTCCAGCACCGCGTTGCCGGAACTGTCCACCTGATACCAGATATTGGGATTATCGGTGATGCCGCCGATGTCGTCCGGCTCCACGTAGGGGAAGATCACCTGGATACCCGTTTCGTTCTGCCAATCTTGCAGGCGCTGGAACTCATCATAGTTGAAGTTGCGGTATACAATGCCTTTGGCATAGTACATGTTCACTTCAATATCGTAGGTATAGCGGGTGATGGTCTGGCCGCGGGAGCGCTGCTCGGTGGTGTAGGTATTCACCGTGCGGATCACCGGATTGTATCCCGTTTCCTCGGCAATGGCGCTCCACATCTGCATGGCCTTGTCGTTCTGGCTGTCCATCACGCGCGCGCCATTGAGAATGCCCAGGTGCGCCATCGATGGCACAAAGGGCGGATAGTTGACGTACATCGCGTCCGTATCGTTCACATCGTAGATGGAAATCATGGGCGCGAAGATGGCGTACAGCACCAGGAACAGCAGGATGTAGGCCGCGACGACCGAGGACTTGTTCTTGCGGAAGCGCAGCATTGCGTCGGCAAAAAAGCCGCGCGCCTTGGTTTGCAGCTCCGCGTCGTGGAGTTTTTCGTTTTCGTGCACGAAGGCAAACTGCTCAGCGGGGATTTTTTCATAGTCCATGTTCTTTCCGCCCCC